>NZ_JBITJP010000013.1:303-317129 GCF_044460165.1 Embleya sp. NPDC050154 | reverse complement strand
GCGACCACCACGTCGAGTTGGGGGCCATGTACGACCTCGGCGCAGGCACCACCGAATACCGCGTCTTCCCCACCACCGCAGCGGGACTGTTCACCGACCCCAGCGTCGCCTGGCGCTCCGCCCCCGGCACCTGGGCAACCAGCGCCGCCTGGCCCCTGACCGGCGACTACAACGGCGACGGCCGCGACGACCTCACCGCCATGTACGAATGGACCGACGGCTCCACCACCCTCGACGCACTCCTCGCCAACACCGACGGCACCCTCACCCGCGCCCCCCAAGGATGGCGAGCCCCACCCGGCACCTGGTAACCACCACCCCCCGACCCCACATCAACCACCGGAGCCCGGCGCACACACGCGCCGGGCTCCGCCCATTTCTCGGCCCAAAGCCATCGCGGCAGTCGTCCGCCCTCTGCCCAAGCGGCGACACAAGCCCACAATGCAAAGCGACACCGACCCCCTCAACTCGCGAGGCAGGACACACTTCGCCTCGCCCCGGTCCATCGGTCGGTTCGTGTCCATCGGGGCGCCCGAATCGGTTCGTCCCATCGCAGCGTCGCGGCACGGGCTTTTGCCCCCGCGAACGGCGACCGGATCACGAGGGTCGTCAGGACGGCGCGGATCTCCTTATCTCGCGCTCCGGTCGGCGGGTCAGCGTCCTCGTTCGCCGCACTCCGCCGGACGGACGACGCCACCGTCGATGCACTCCCCGATCGGTGCGCCCACAAGGCGCACGCACTCATCCCCACACTCCTCCACGGGCGGATACTCGACCGCCACCGACACGATCGACACCCTTGCGCCCGCGAGGTGCAGTTCCCCTCGCGCACCTCGACTCCGTGGACAAGCACCCGCCCGTATTCGAACACGAGATCCTCGGACGTGACGGTCGCCTCCCACGGCTGGCGCCGGCCGAAAACCCCCGCCTACCACCGAACACCGACACCGCCCGAGCGGCGGCACGGTGTGGCGGCTGTGGGACCAGGGCCGGTCCTGGGCGTTGGTCGACGACCGGCCCGACGTGGGCAAGGCCATCCCAGGGCGGGCCGAGACGACCGTGGGACGAGGTCGATGCCGCCCTGGAATGGCAGGACGAACACCGCTTCCACGGCTACGACTTCGGCATCACCCTCGAACCCGACCGGCAACGGGCTGGGCAGAACGGCCCGAACGACGCTGGGAGATGTAGCGGGCGGCTCCCGAACGCGTGAACCACCAAGGCGGCAGGGTCGGGTCGGCGCAGCGGCGGGCATGTCCGGTCCTGCGGTGTGCTCTGGGGTCGTCTCCGGTCTGGGTGCCTGGAGCGAGTGAAGCGCCGGCGCTCACCCGGCCGCGGCCGCGCGGGCGATCCTGCGCGAACGCCGCGTAGTCCACCCGACCGTGACGTGGCCCGGAGCCGCAGCCGTGTCGGCGGGGCGGGCGGCGACCGGAACCCCGTCCACGCCGGCCCTGGCTGCGGCGTCGTGGTCGGCGCCGGTGACCTTCACCCGGCCCGGGGCGGGTGCCGGGTCCGTCACGGGCGCCGCGAAGGCACCCGAACGCAAGGGCCCGGCGCGGTCGCGTCCGCGGTGGTGATCCACACGGGGTGCCGGGGGCGTTGCCGCCCGGGGGGGACGCCCAACAGCGAGGATCCGCCGCGGGCCACGAAACGCGGACACCGGCGCGGGGGCCGTCTCGGCTTCAGTCGCCTTCGGCCATGCCGGCTTGGCCGGCTTGGCCGGCTACCAGGTGACGCGGCCGTCGCCGGTCAGGCGTTGCGGCTTCGTCGTGGAGGCGTCGTTGCCGCCGACCGAGGGGGTTTGCGGCAGCGCGCCGGGGGACCAGGTGTCCGGGTCGTCCTTGAGGTGGCCGGTCGCCTGGGCGCCGCCCGGACTCGCCGTCAACTCAAGCACCGTCGAACCGACGCCGAACCATCGCGCCGAACGCGCCCGCAATCCCGGAAGTCGCTGTCGTCCTCGTCCGAGGTCAGCGTGTACTTCTGCCCGTCGCCGCTCGCCCTGATGTTCGCATTGCACCCCCGTGAATGCGCGGATCCTATCGACGCTCGGCGACTTGCCGGCCGGTCACCGTCCATCGCCGCCCTGATCCCGTCCCATCGATCTCGGAGGGCCCTTGACGAGTCACGGCTTGGGCAGCGTGGGGCGGCGGTTCAATCCGCGCTTTTGGAGCTTTTGGAGCGGACGGATGCCGAGGGGCGTGAGGGAGTGGTGGACCGTGTTGCGATGTCGACGGCTGGTGATGAGGTTGGCCTGGCGCAGGACGGTGGCGTGTTGGCTGGCCCCGGCGGGGGAGATGGACAACCTGCGAGCGAGTTCCGTGGTGGTGCAGCAGTCGGCCAGGGTCGGCCGTCACGCCGGTCCTCGCGCTGAACGTCGAGGATCTGGACTCGAAGACCGTTGCGCCATTCTCTCCATGATGGACATCCGCCCCGGAGAGGCCAAAGCCCCTCAGTCAGGGTGTCCGTCAAAGTGGATCAAGCCCATTCGTGGCTATGACGGCTTGAGTTGGCCTCCGAGGCGCGCGGTCCGCTGTCGCCGCGACGCGGCAGGACGTGCGGGCACGATTCGACCGGGAGATCACCGGGATCGCGATCGACCGTACGGCCACGGCTCGACGGCGATCCGCGAGGGCGACTACCGCCAGGTCGTCGACGGAACTACTCGCCCGGATTGCGCCCGGGTCGCATCTTTTCCATCTGACTGTGCGTCAGTTGTGGATTTTTATTGGTGTTCGCGGCTCCGCCAGTGGGGAGCTTGGGCCCCTGAGAGCCCGGTAGTTGCTTGAATCCCATCCCCACCAGGCGATTGCCGGGTATGGAACGGCCCGTTTTGCGGGACGCGGGGACCGGGCCCGCCTTCTCGCTGGAAACCTCCCGGGAACCGGTCTGCGCGAGGGCGCCGGCCCCTTTGCCAAGAGCCTGCGGTCGTGCCGACTCGGCTGCGAGATTGTCCGCCAGTTTATCCAGAAAAATTCCCGGGGCTCTCTGCGCGATCTCCTCGCACATTCGCGTGGCGACCATTCCGGCAATATTCCTTCCCACTTTTCTAAAAAAGGGCTTCTGCTCAGCGGATGGATCCGAGCCAACCGCATTCAGCAGCCACGCCGCAGTGGTGCGCAGTTGCGGGTCGGTAAAAACCGATTCGACGGCCTTGCCTCCGGCCACGGCCACCGTCTCGGGGATCAAGTGCACGGTTGCCGGGTCCCGCCGAAGCCCATCGTCGTCACCCCGGCCGAGGGCGCCATGGATGATTTGCACGGTACCGGCGAGCCGATCTTTTATTTTGGACTCGTCCGGGTTCGGGGGGAGAAGAAGCCCCGAATCAGATTGTCCGTACGGTTCGGGTGGGGGAAACAAACGATTGACGATGGTCGAAGGAGTGGCCTCCTCAGCAGCGCGGTCACCCGCGCGTTCCTCTATATATGCCTGGGTGACATCCCGGACTTTTCTCCCTTTCGCATCCCTGATCCGCCCGTATTCTTTGGCCTCCTCCGCCCATTTGCGTCTGGCGCCGTCAGCAAATATCGAGCGAGCGCCTGGCCGGGCCCCTGCTCGAATGTCGAGGGTGATGAAACCGGACAGAAAATGGGCTTGCACGTGCGCACCCATGGATTCGACGAGGGCGCCGAAGAACTCATCCACCACTGCCACGTCTTCCGGTCTCATCACACCTCGTGTCCTCGTGCCCGGAAAGGCTTCGATAGGGGCGGTAACCGAATTACTCCGGCGGACATCCTTCGGCCAAGCCGTGCCGTGCGGGATTTTTGGGCACCCCGAGGATTCCGCATGCCGACTGATGGGGCAACCCCACGGCGCCGACCACGCCCCGGCCCGAAGGGCCTCAATCGGTGGGCTGCCGGCCTGCGCGCGGATCCTACGGGGCACGCGCCATCGGTCTCGAACCTCCGGATCGAATCCCGGGAGCGAGGCGGCTGCGGGGGCGCGGGCATGGGGGCGGAGTCGCGTGCAAGAGGGGGATCGCGCTGTCGGCCTGTCCGCAGCGCAGGTGGGGATAGTCGTCGAGAAGCACGGTCCAGGCCACGCACGCCTCGTCCAAGCGACCGAGGTCCAGCAGCATCTCGGCGAGGATGCCGGAGGAGTTCGCGCGGTGGCGCCGTTCGTGAGCGGGACGGGCCCGGTCCCGGGACGAATTACCCCGGTTCGGGAGGGTAAGAAGCCTCCCGCTGGCGCCGTGTGTTCCGGTCGGTAAAGGTGAGCACAACCTTCAGCCGCCCCCACGGGTCTACCCAGGAACACAACCTGGGGGCACAGTGCGACGCATCACCCGACACGCCACCACCGCCACATTAACGGCGGCACTCCTGCTCACCGCAGGCTGCGGCGGAGACGACGAAAAGAACCCCACCACCGCCAACCCGGGTGGCCAACCACCCGCCGGCACGTCAACCAAGACCCCGCCGCCGGCAGCGACCACGCCGGCCGCCACCGCCCAGGACACCGGCCCGCTGGAGACCGCCGTCCGCACCTACACCGCGAAGATGTTCACCGGCGACGGCCCCGGCGCCTACGCCATCCTCTCGACCCGATGCCAGGGCAAGACCACCAAAGCCGAGTACAACGCGGTGGTCGACCAAGCCAAGAAGGTCTACGGCGCACTGACGATCAAGACGATCAAGGTCGACCGGATGAGCGGCGACCAGGCCCGCGTCACCTATGCCGTCGGTGTCCCCACCCTCGACCGCCAGGCCCAACCCTGGACCCGCGAGGCCGGAACCTGGCGCTGGGACGCCTGCTAGCGGCCCAAGTCCGGGTCGGGGCGGGCCACCCGCTCGCGCGCGTGCAGGGCGACATGCGCGCGAAAGACCTCGCCGCGACCCGGACGTATCGACCCGCTACCCCGGCCGCATTCACGCAACGCCTTTGATGGCCCGTCCGGAGTGCCGCGCGACGGCCGTAGCCTGACGTCCGTGGATCGAGCGGACATTACGGCGACCCCGCTGACGGCGTCCACTACGGCAGTTCCCGGGACCCAGTGCGGTTTCTCGCGCAACCTCCCACGGACACGGTGGTGCACCTGCCGGTGACGGTGACGGCAGTTCCCGGGATCCAGTGCGGTTTCTCGCGCAACCTCCCACGGACACGGTGGTGCACCTGCCGGTGACGGTGGCCGCGCTCGTCGGCCCGGTCGACCTCCCCGGCGATCTGCGCGCGTACGCCCGCGAGTTCGGCGAGCGGAAGGGCATGGTGGACGCCGCCGGGGACTCGCTGCTGTACGCCGTACGTGTGTGGTGGATTCCCACCCCGGCGTTCCCGCCCGACGCCGACTCCCTGACCATCGCCCTGCGAACGGTATGGACCGAGCGCGTGCGAGGAGCGCACACGTCAGGCCTGATCGACGTCGCCTGCATGCCGGCGTACCACGCCACCGACTGGAAGCGGGTCGCCCATGCCTGCCCGTGAGTCAGGAAGACGGCGAACGCGACGCCGGGCCTGATTCCCGACGGTGACGCCCGACCATCCAGGCTGCGTTGCCGCCTGGTCGAAGCTGCGGGCTGCACGGCCACGCGCGACATGTACACACCCGCTGTATGGTTCCCGGCCGCCGGTCGCGCAGGATCAAGCGCCAGGCCCACAGCGGCCGATCCGCCTTCGCACACCTGACCCGCCGCCGACCCGAGAGAGCCGCCGGGAACGATGCTGCCCCCGACAGTCCCCAACACCGCCACCAATGGCTCGGGTTCGCGCGCGACGTCGCCGTGACCGTCGTCGGAAGCCTCCTGGTCGTCGCCATCGTCGCGCTGATCGCCACGTTGCCGGCCGGGTAGGCCCGACGCCCCCGGTGAGGGCGCGGCGCTGGAAAGCACTACTCGATCAGCCCTGCGTACCGCCTGCATGCCGCTCGGTCGGTGGGGAGGTTGTACGGGATGAAGTTGCCCCACCGCCAGGTGCTCGCGTCCAGTTCGGCCAAGCCGTGTACGACCTTGCGGGTCACCTCGTCGAGTTCGTCGTACGGGGGCAGCGGCCGCGGACGGCCCCCGCCGAAGGCGACGTAGAGCACCGCTGAGGTCACCGCGAACGCCGAAGGCCCCGAGGTCCGGGCCAGGCCCGCCAGCAGCGCATCCAGTGCCCCGACCGCGACAGTTCGGTCCACGGCGACCAGAGCGACCGAGGTGTAGCCCCGCAGGTCTCCGCCCTGGAACGGCACACCGGGTGCGTCCTGGGCGGGCGGGTCGACCACGGACGCCGCCAGAATCGCGACCACGTCCGCGTCCGCGGCGCCCAGCCGGGCCAAGCCGACCGCGGCGGCCCAGCGCAGCAACGGCTCCTCGGCGCCCAGCTGTTGCCGCAAGATGCCGATCGTCTCGGCGTCATCGGGAACGGTCACCAGTGCGACGGCGAGCAGGGCGTTGACCGCCACCGCCTGCAGCTGCTCCTCGAGGAGCAGCGAATGCAGCCGGGGCACGATCTGCCCGGCCTCTTCGGGGAACCAGGCCAGCGCGTAGACCGCTCCGGTGCGGACCGCGGCATCGGGATCGTCGAGCAGCACGAGCAACCGGGGTATGTGTGAGCGTACCGCGTCGTAGACCGCCAACTCGTGGCGCGCATACTCGTACGATCCGTCGGGATCGAACATGCGCAGCCGCATCTCCCGTACCCCGCAGTCTCCTTCGTCGACCGCCTCGTCCACCCATTCCTCGACGCGCCGCCGCATCTCCTCCCGGTCTCCGGCGCGCAGTTCCTCGACCTCCGCCCGCCGGCCGGCGATGTCCAGGCCCCGCGGCAAATGGGCTTCGTCGTAGCCGACTGTGAGCGAGCCGATCAGGGCGAGGATCGCGGCCCGATCGGGCGTGTGCGTGTCGGTGGCCAGGTCAACGAGGAAGGGCACGGCGTAGGCGGAGGCTTCATAGCGGGAGCCTTGGTGGTAGATGTTGCCGTACAGGGCGTGCAGTGCCTTCTCGCGGGCCGCGGCGTCGTCCGCGCGCAGAGCGCGGAGCTGGTCCGGCACATCCTCCGCGGATCCGTAGGCATGCTGGAGTTCGGCCCAGTCGACGGCGTCCAAACCGTCGAGCGCATCGATGATCGTCATGTTCTGCCATTGTTCACACCCGACCGACAACGGCGGGCCGGTCGCGAGTACCTCATGCCTGCGCGTCGCGGTGTCCGTCACGAAATATGCGCCACCGCCGTTTTCGGAGATCCTCGTCATCGGGCGATGCTCCCCCGTCTACCCGGTGGGAACGCCGAAAAGACCGCCACGCTCGGGCGGTTCGCCGATTCGTGTCGCGACCGAGGTGGACGTGGCCCGGCGGATCGTGGCCGTGGCGGACGACCAGGACGACGACGAGGACTCGGCCCGGCCGAGTCGACGCGGGGCGTCCGCGGTGTGGACAAGGCGTTCGCCGAGTCCCACGGCCGATCGCGTGGCGCCCGGGGCAGTGTGGTCACCTCGATGCCGCAGGAAGGTTGTCCGGCTCGGGCAGGAGCGCCGCGGGGCGTCGAGGCGTCGAAACGGAACCGGCGCCAAGCCTCCGTCGGCCGCCGGTGGGCGACTGACGGAGCGTCGGCTGCGTGGGGTGTGCCGCTCAGTTCGTGAGGAAGGCACCTTCGCGGCAGTCGCGGCAGACGAAGACGTAGCCCAGTTGGCCGCCGAGGTTCATCGCGGTCTGCGCGGAGATTCCCTCCTCCAGGTGTGCCGCGAACTCCATCGTGCCGGTGCAGGAGGGGCATGTGGGCAGTCGGTCGTCCTCGAGGTAGGAGGGGCTGCCTCCGAGTGACCCGAGCACTTCGCGTTGCCTCCCGAATCGTTCTTCGGGCTCCCGTTTCCACCCCGAGCGGGCGAGGTCGTACGCGTCGGGCACGACTTCGTCGTCATCGCCGTCATCGCCGTCCTCCGCGGGGTCGAGCGTCACGACGTGGGTGCGGGTGGCCGAGGCGGCGGGCAGCAGCGTGACGCCTGTCGCGGGCACCTCGACCGGCCGCAGTTCCTCCCGGGGAAACAGATGGACCCGGTTCCCGCCGGACGTCGCGTCCCAGAACTCGCACGCGCCGGGATCGTTCTGGCACACGAACACCGACAGGACGCCGTACGAAGAACTGCAGCGGCCCGCCCAGGGGCAGGGGCAGTCGTGTGGGGGTGGGGACGGCTACACCCGGGTCGGCCCAAACACTGCCGGGCTGCTGCCGCTTGCGCGCAGCCTCGCGCAGGCAATGCCTCCGCCCGCCTGGGGCGCAGGCAATGCCTCCGCCCCAGGCGATCAAGGTGACTGCTGAGCGGGCTACTCCCGGGACCGCGCCCCGAGCGGGCGCCGGGACCCGCCGCGTCCGCACCGGCACCCCTTCTCCGAGCCGCCATCCGGGTCGTCGCCGGGGACGACGCCGGAGTGGCTGTCCCAGGACTCGGCGACGTCGGTCGAGCACACGCCCCTCGGGATGCGGCGGCCGGAGTTGCCCCTTGCCTCCATCCCGCCGCCCCCGGGCCGCCTGATCTTCGGGCCGGGTGTACCGGAGGAGGCGACATGGTGCTGCCGGCTCTGCGGGAAGAACACCCCCGTCGCCGCCGACTCCTGCACCGACTGAGGTTCACCGGCACCCCCCGAGCGTTCACCGGGCGCACCCTTGCCGGGCCGGTGAACCTCGCTACGCGAGTGGGGGGCACAACACGCCGGACGGGCCTCACTCGTCGACTGCGGGGCGTTCCCCGCACGCCTGGGCACACGCGAACCGTTCTCAACAAATCCGCGACACCCCCAGGCCAGACCCCACAGCCCTCACCCAAACGGCGCCGAAAGGTTCTCACCCCACCTGCCTGTAACACCCCAACCCACAACACCCCATCACACCCCCGGAATCACATTGGTGGAGTTGTGCGGGGTGCCCCGGTCGAGGACCGCACGAGGGGCTCAGCGGCTGTCGGTTTCCGGGGTCTTTCGGGATGCCGCGGTGCGTGAGCGGCCGGTCGCGCCCTTGAGTGGGATCAATACGAGCCAGAGCCACATGGCGTCCCCGCCGAGGGGCCATGCGAGCGGGATCGTCACCAGGAAGACCACGACCGTGGTGGCGAGGTCGATGATCCAGGCCCTGGCGAGGGCGGGGGGAAGCGGCGTGCGGTCGCGTTCGGGATGGCGGGCCCGGAGCAGGACCAGGGCGATCTGGGTGAGGTCCATGGCCGCGATGGTGGCGGCGTAGATGGCGATCGACGCCGGCATGGAGCCGTATTCGGACAGCAGTGAGGTCGGGAAGGGCACGAACGCGGTCACACCGAGCCCGGCCAGGGTGACCGCGGTGAACGGGAGGTCGACCGAGCGCATGCCCAGCAGGGCGCGCCGGTGGTCGAGCCAGAAGGCCCCGATGATGAGGAAGCTGAGGGCGTACGCGGCGATCTTGGGTGGTAGTTCGCCCAACGCGTGGCGGAACCCCGCGGCCCCCAGGTCCGGTGGGACCGAGATGTCGAGGACGAGCAGCGTCATCGCGATCGCGAAGACGCCGTCGGACAACGCGACAAGCCGTTCGGGACCGTGCTCGTCGCCGAATCCACCGGTTGGCGCCATGCGCCCGACCCTACGGCTCCCGGTCGGCGGTCCCCGGCGCACGCGCCGCGCGGTCGCCTGGTTGGCGCAGGGCGCGGTGGAGGGCGGCGCCGAGCCGGGTGTGGTGGCCTTGGTGGCCCGGACGCGTCCTCGCACCGGGCCGGGCTGCTCCTGCTCGAGGCACTCCGTTTCGCCGACGGTCTCGTCGACGACGCGTCGGGCGCGGATGCGGACCCGGTGGGCGGGGCCGTGTTCGGCGAGGTCCGGGGTGGTGTCGTACACGGGCGGCGCGGTGCGGTTCAAGGCGCGCATCGCGTGCGGGGCGGGTCGCCATCGGTCGATGTCAACGGCCTGGGGCAACAGGGATGCGATCGTTGTCACCGAACAGGTATGTGATCACCTGGGCTATGTAGAGGGCGAGTTGATCGTCGGTGTCGAACGGGATGTACGTCAGGTCGTACCACTGCCGGACCGAGAGCGGGCGTTCGCGGAAGACGTGCCGGAGGCCGGTGTCGACGACGTTTCGGTAGTCGGGCCACGCCGTGGGGAATGTCTGCCGCAGCATGGCGATGTCATCCGCGGCTTCGACACCGAGAGGGCCTGCGCAGAAGTGGACGAAGCGGCGGTCGATACCTGTGATGTCGAGTCCCAACTCGGACAGCGGGACCGTGGTCGGATCCACCCTGACGAACGGGTACGGGTACAGGGTCGTGTTCGCGAGTTCTTGCCCGTTTCCGGGCCCGGTGCCCTCGGCCGCGAGCCCCTGCACGGGACGGTAGATGCCGTAGACCAGACCGCCGTCGGTGAAGTTCGCGTCGATGTAGTTGGCCGAACCATCGGCGGCGTAGGGGTTTTCGGGGTCGATGCCGAACCCTCTGGCGTGCGTGGCCGCGTCCGGACCCGAGCCGTAGACGGACGCGAAGCGCACTATCGGAGCGAGATCGCGCCGCTCGACGGCCTGCCGGCGCAGGGCTTCCTCCGCCTGGACCAGTGCCGTCGACGAGCCGAACGCCGTGGCCCATGGCCCGCATCGACGTTGGGGAGCGGGTGTGGGGTGGTTCAAGAGACTTCCCTGATGTGTGACAACGCGCCGTCGTCCGTCGGGCGCGTGAGTGGCGACGGGGCAACCGTCCGGGACGGCCGATGGCCATCGCTCGAAACGTGGGGGCCTGGTGCCGTGGCCGCCCGGTGTACTTCCTCGTCCGGTGGCTCTTCCTTGGAAGGGGCCGACCGCTGAGCGCGGGCACTCGCCACGTCATCGTTCGATGTCGTTCGATCGGAGCCGTACTCTACTGAGATCGCTCCAGGACTGCACGCTGAAAGTCCGTTCCTCGGCCCATTCGCAAAGGCCGCGCGAGAACTCGATGTGCTCCCGGAGACCCTCCGACCCGGGTCCGGGAGCGCGAGCACGAGAGCACCGACGAGGCGTCCTGCGTGGACGAGCACGCCAGGCTGAAGGAACTCGAACACCGCGTCCGCGAACCGGAGATGGTGAAATCCTTCCCGAAATAGGCGGCGGTGAGTTCGACCGGTCGCCGCAATCGGCCGATCGACGATGTCGGCGGGCGTTGCGTACTCGAGTTTCCTGCGTGGCCGGATATCGGGTCGCAGGGCGGTGCTGTCGGGTTGGACCTGTGTGTGACCCGAGAGACTGGTCGGTGCCTTGGGGAAAGTATTGGCGGAGCGGGCCGTTCGTGTTCTCGTCGAGCCGCGCTGCCATGGCTCTTGGGGTCGCAGAAGTACACGGGGACGCCGGTGGCGGCGGTGAATCCGGCGTGGTCGGCCGGTTCCGTGGCTCGGTCCCGGGTCGGCGATGCCATCGCTTTTGGGGCCCGGCTTTCACACGTCGGCCCCGGCGTGTGAAAGCGGCGCCGCCGGTGGACCTGATCGAGGCGCGGCTGCGCACCGGCGAGAGCGGCACCGAGGTGGCCGGCGGCGGGGTGGGGCCCTCGTCGGGCGACCGCGAATCCCACCCCGAGCGGTGGGCGGCGTTCGATCGGCGGTCCGCCTCCGCCGGTCAACGGCCCCGCAGACCGGGTATTCCTTTCGCCGGGGCCGTCATGATCGCCACCGAACGGCTGTGCAACCGTTGCTCCCGGCGCGGGCGCCGTAACCACGAGAGCACGACGGCTTCTCGCTCCCACCCGTATACGAGGATCTCCCAGTCGACTTCGTGAGACACGGACGCCATGGCCGAGTCGTCCTTCGCGGCTTGGAAGAAGGGATGGCTCCGCCGCTATGTCGTCCGCTCTGCGGGGAGTCGGGCGCGCCTCGTCTCATCCGGTTGCGTCGGGCGTGCCGGGCGGAAGAGTGTGAGTGCCGTGGCGGCGGCGAGTCCGGCGCTGATCGCTGCGGCGGCGAACGCGGTCGCGACACCGTGGGTGAGGACGTGTTCGGCGCTCTGCGTGGGGGCCCCGCGCGTCGCGGTGCCGAACACGGTTACCCACACCGCCAGGCCCAGGGTGCCGCCCATCCACTGCGTGGTCTGCAACAGCCCCGACGCCGCGCCCGATTCGTGCGCGGCGACGCCCGACAGGCCGTAGATGTTCAGCGGCGTCATGGCGATTCCGGCACCTGCTCCGATGAGTATCACCGGTCCGAGGACGCCCGTCGGGTACTCGGTGGCGTCCCCGAGGTGGGCAAGCCACGCGAGCCCGGTGGTGCAGGCGAGCGCGCCGACCACCACCGGCAACGCGGTGCCCACGCGCCGGGCGAGCGCGGGCGCGAGCCTGGCCATCGTGAACTGGGCGGCCATCAGGGGCAGGAAGGCCAGGCCGCTCTCGACGGGGCTGAAGCCCCGCCCTTCCTGGAAGTACCGGCCGAGCATGAAGAGCACGCTGAACATCGCGGCCGAATAGAACGCGACGATGGGCAGTACCCGGGCCAGGGTGCCGGACACGGCCAGGCGCAGCGGTAGGACGGGCTCGGCGGCGCGCCGCTCGACCAGCCCGAACGCGGGCAGGAGCACGACTGCGGCGACGAGGCCCGCGATGGTACGGCCGTCGCGCCAGCCGTCGGACGCCGCGCGGATGAAGGCGTACACCAGGGCGGTGATTCCGGCGGTGCCGATCAGCGCGCCGGCGAGGTCGAAGCGTGGGCGGACGGCCGGGGCGGGCCGCTCCGGCTCGCGGACGACGCGCATGGCGAGCGCGACGAGGATCGCGCCGAGCGGCACGTTGACGAGGAAGACCCAGCGCCACGAGGCGAGTTGGGTGAGCACGCCGCCGAGGATGAGGCCGACGGACGCGCCGCCGCCGAGGACCGCCGAGTACCACGACAGGGCGCGCGCCCGTGCGGGTCCTTCGAACGTGCTGACGATGAGGGCCATCGTGCTGGGTCCGACGAGCGCGCCGCCGACGCCTTGCAGGACACGGGCGCCGACCAGCCACCAGGCCCACGGTGCGAGGCCCGCGAGCAGCGAGGCCACGGTGAACAGCAGAACGCCGGCGAGGAACGTCCGGCGGCGCCCGAATGCGTCCCCGAGCCGCCCGCCGAGCAGGAGCAGGCCGCCGAAGGCGAGCGTGTACGCGTTGAGTACCCACGATGACGCGGTCGGCGAGAGGTCGAGGGCGGAGCCCATGTCGGGCAGTGCGAGGTTGACCACGGTGACGTCGATGCCGATGAGCAGCATCGAGCCGGTGACGACCGCGAGTACGAGGCCGACCCCGCGGGCTCCGGGCCCGGGTGGGCCGCCGGGAGTCCCGGGTGAAGACCCGGGTGAAGACCCGGCCCGCGCATCGGATGGCGCCTCGGATGCGCTGGATGCGCTGGACCCGTCGGACGCGGTGGTAGAGGGCATGGCTGAGCTCCGCAGTTCGGGACAGGGGAATTTAAGAGACTATCCAGTCTCCTATGAGGACTATAGGAGACCAGATAGTCTCTTACAAGGGATTGGGGATACTGGAGTCCGCAGACGAGAAAGGTGACCGCGTTGGAATCCCCCACCGGAGAACCCCGCCACGCCGCGGCGTCACCCACCCGACGGCGCGGCCGCGAGCTCCAACAGGCCATCTACCAGGCGACCTTCGAGCAACTGCGCGAGGTCGGCTACGCGGGCCTGACGATGGACGGCGTCGCCGCCGCCGCGCGAACCGGCAAGGCCCCGCTGTACCGGCGCTGGCCCGACAAGGACGCCCTGCTCGTCGACGCGCTGCGCGACCGGCTGCCCTCGGCCGACGACATCCCGCTCGCCGGCGACCTGCGATCCGACCTGATCGCGATCCTGCGGTTCCTGCACAGCGCGTGCACGATCAGCGCCGACACGGCGCTACAGACGGTCAAGCAGCAGTCCGAGGCCACACACGCGATGGTGCGCGAACGCATCTCCGAGCCGACCCGGCGCCTGATGCTGCAGACCCTGCGCGCGGCGGAAGAACGCGGCGACACCCGCCCCGGTTCCGCGACCCCCCTCGCCGCCCGCGTCGGCCCGGCCATGATCACCTACCAAAACCTGAGCGCACCTGCGGAACTCACCGACGAATTCGTGGTATCCGTCGTCGACGACGTCCTGCTCCCCATGCTGCGCGGCCCGGCCTGACCTCGGCCGTCTCCGCGTCGCCCACGCTCGCACTCGCGCTCGGCACTCGCGTCGGGCAACCCCGTCGGGCAACCCCGGGCGGCCACGACGGCAGCACCCGCCACCTGCGGGCCCACACCGCCCACTCGGGCCCCAAAACCGGTCGTGGCGTAGCGGTGGACGCTAATGGATCCCCAACACGCGGTCGACCGCGATCTCGAGGACCACGCGGCCCGGCGGATCGGGCGGCGGAGAGCCGTACCGGACGGTGTAGCGGCGCACGCCTTCGTCGACTCGCCGCGGATCGGCGGACAGCGTCGCGGGGCCTTCCAAGGTGATCCACCGGAAGCCTGCCGGCCGGCAGATCGCGGCCCGGCTTCCCGGGGCGGCCGACACGTTCCGTGCCTTGCGTGTCGTGCCGATCGTCAGGACTCGGACCAGTCCCGACGTGCCGTCCCAGGTGAAGCGGACGACCACCACGTGCGGCGAGCCGTCGGGACGAAGTGTCGTCAGCGTCCCGACACTCGGCGACGCCAACAGGGCCTCGGCGGACGGGTTCACTTCCCCGCCTTCTGCGGTGCGTTGGCGTTCTTGCGCGTGTCGGCCTTCGTCTGTGCCTTGGCCTTCGCCTCTGCCTTGGCCTTCTTCTCCGCCTTGACCTGGCGCAGAATCAACCTGGGGATGCTCATCGGGACGTCCCGGGTCGCCACTCCCATGGCCTTCCCGATGAACCGATCATCCTCCAGTTGGCTCAGCATGGCGGCGGCGAGATCGGTCCGTGCGGTGTAGAGCCCGTCGACGCTGTCCTCGCCGACTTCGAAGTTCGTCACCTCGTGGTGCTCGAAGAGCCCGCCCGGACGCACGATCGTCCAGTCCAGATCGCTTGTCCTCATCAGCGCCTCCATGCGGCGCATGTCGTCGTGCGCCGTCTTCGCGATCCTGCGATTGACCAGAGGGTCCATGACGAGGTTGAAGAAGTGCTCGCCGGTGGGCCGCCAGGCGGGGTCCGTCACGCTGGAGCTGACCGCCAAGAGGCGCTTGACGCCGTGCTGTTCCATGCCCGCGAAGATGTTCCGTACGCCGTCCGAGTAGACCGTGACCGACTCCCGGGTCGGTGGCACTCCCAGCGCCGACACCACCGCGTCGCTGCCCGCGACCGCCGAGGCGACGGCGTGCGCGTCGGCCACGTCCACGCCGGCGACGGTGAGGCCCGTGCGAGGGGCCAGGGCGTCGGCTCGCCGGGAGACGGCGGTGACGAGGTGGCCGGCGGCGATGGCCTGGTCGGTGAGTTGACGGCCGGTCGGGCCGGTGGCGCCGAAGACGGTGATGCGCATGTGTTCGCTCCTTGTTCCCGCCCCGGACGTCCCCGGGGCTCGACAGACGCCGACTCTGCCGGGGCGAAGGCGTGGTATTCAAAGACGATGAATAAATCTCGGGGCCGTCCGCGGGGCAACCCGCCGACCAGAGCGCTCATCGCCGAAGCCGCGCGCGGCCTGTTCCTCGAGCACGGATACCGCCGTACGACCCTGCGAGCCATCGCCGCGGCGGCCGGCGTGGACCAGGCGCTCATCAAGTACCACTTCGGGTCGAAACAACGGCTGTTCGGCGAGGTCACGGAGTTGCAATGCGCCCAGTCGTTGGGGCTCACCGAGGCACTGCACGGTGACCCGGCGGGCGTCGCCGACAGGATCCTGGAGGCCGTCACGGACCTGTGGGACGCCACGGTGGTCAACCGCGACGCACTGCGGGACGAGGACGTGATGGCAGTCCTGCGGGAGTACCTCGATGGCGAGGTACTCCCCCAGATTGCTGAATATCTCGGCGGGACGGACGCGACCGAGCGCGCGACCGCCGTCGTCACGGTGATCGGCGGACTGATCTTCACGCGGTACCTGCAACCGCTGCCGGCTGCGAAACGGCTGTCCCCGGCCGACGTGCGACGCGTGCTGGGACCGACACTTCGGGCGGCGCTTCAGGGCGGACGGGTACGGAGCGGGACGCGCCGCGCCGCGGCCTGACCACGCGGGCCGGGGAGGCGCTGTGCCGCGCTCTTGGGTCGGGGCTCTCCGGCTGGTGTATTGCGGTTGGTGGCACGGGTTGGATCTTGACGATCGTTGGAATCGACTGCGAGCATCGGCGGCATGCAGACGCGATTGGTGCTCACGCGGCGACGCCATGTCGACCTCTCGCGTGTCTCCAGTGCCTTCTGTTGCGCCGAGGCCTGATTCCGGGTTCGACCCTGTAGGCCCGCCTCCTTTCCCGTGCTCACGTCCACCGGTGGACGGCGGTTGTCGGGCAATCACCGCAGCCGCAGCGCCTGAACCCGGCGTCTGGCGTGCCCGGCCGGTCCGGTGTGTCCGGTGCATTCGTCATTTTCGGTGCGTTCGTCGCGTTCGGTGACATCGGCGTGCCGAAGATTTCGGGAGCACCCGCAATCGGCGGTATCCGCAACGGGAGTTCCGCGGGTCCGCGCCTGCCGACGGCCGCAGCTTCGCGAACGCGTGCTTCGACTCCGCGGGCCTGAGCTTTCACGACGACCGGGACGATCTCGGCCGGCGCCTCACCGGGAGCGGGAGCGTCGCCCTCGACGGGGTGTGGACGCTGTGGTCCTCGGCGGTCGGCCGCGTCGACAAGGTGTCCCGGCGCCGCACGTACAACGCCCTCGATGTGCCGACGATCCAAGCGGAGTCTTCCCGTGTCCCTCACCTTTCACTGGTTCCTGCCCACCAACGGCGACAGCCGGCATGTCGTCGGCGGCGGCCACGGAGCCCCGGTCACCACCTCCGGGCGGGATCGGCCGCCGACGGTCGCATACCTGAGTCAGATTGCCCGCGCCGCCGAGGATCTCGGCTTCGTCGGTGCGCTCACGCCCACCGGCGCCTGGTGCGAGGACGCCTGGTTGACCACCGCGATGGTCGCCCAGCACAGTGAACGGCTGAAGTTCCTGGTCGCGTTCCGGCCCGGCTTCGTTTCGCCGACACTGGCCGCGCAGATGGCCTCCACCTTCCAACGCCACACCCGTGGACGGCTGTTGCTCAACGTCGTCACCGGAGGCGAGAGCCAAGAGCAGCGCGCCTACGGCGACTTCCTCGACAAGGACGCCCGCTACCGGCGTACCGGTGAGTTCCTGGAGATCGTGCGCGGCCTGTGGGAGGGCAAGACCGTGGACGTGCGTGGCGACCACCTCCGGGTCGAGGCCGCGACGCTGGCCCGGGTCCCCGATCCGGTGCCAGAGGTGTACTTCGGCGGTTCCTCGGCCGTCGCCGGAGAGGTCGCGGCACGACACGTGGACGTGTACCTCACCTGGGGCGAGCCGCCGGCCCGGGTCGCGGAGAAGATCGCGTGGATCCGCGGGCTGGCGGCGGAACACGGCCGCGTGCTGCGCTTCGGCATCCGCCTGCACGTGATCACCCGCGACACCTCGGCCCAGGCGTGGGCGGAGGCGGAGCGGCTGTTGGCCGGCTTCGATCCCGAAACGGTGAGATCCGTACAGGCGGGGCTGGCCCGCAGCGAGTCGGAGGGGCAGCGACGGATGCTGGCATTGCACGGGGGCGGCAGTCGGGACGGCTTGGAGATCCATCCCCATCTGTGGGCCGGGATCGGGCTGGTGCGCGGGGGCGCGGGCACGGCGCTGGTCGGCAGCCACGCCGAGGTCGTCGAACTGATCAAGGAGTACGCGGCGTTGGGGATCGAGGAGTTCGTGCTCTCCGGCTATCCGCACCTGGAGGAGGCGTACTGGTTCGGGGAGGGGGTGCTGCCGAGGCTGGCCGCGGAGGGCCTGTGGCGGCACCCGGACGAGGAACGCGCGGTCGGGGCCGGGGGCGGGTCGTGAGCGGTGGGGCAAAACGCGCGATCTGCTCTCGGTTGGTCTCATCGCTGCAGCCGGGCCGTCGCACCACCGCCGATGTCGATGCCGATGTCAACGCCGATACCGATGCCGACGCTGGTGTCCGCAGCATGGCCGGTCGGCGTCTCGGGTTCGGCCTGCATCCCGGCCTGCCGGGCGCCTCGGCTGGGCCCTGGGCGTCCTGCGGGCCGCCGATGAGCTGCAACTCGCTCTGACTGTCGGCTCGTCCGTCCCCCTCCGCTTCGTGTTGAAGCGATTCCCTTGCGTAATAAGAAAGTTGAGCAACGCCGCAGCTCGGATCCCCGGGGCTGGGCACGGCGAACGGCCCGGCCGTCCGCTTCACCTGCGGATGGCCGGGCCGTTCGGGGTTCAGAGCGGACGGCTCATCAATCCTCGTGCGCGTGCACGGTGTTGGTCTCCTGGATCTTCTTCCAGGACTTCGGCTCCGGCAGTACGTCCGCCGTGACACTCGACTTCGCCGGGCTCGGCGCCGCCGCCGCACCGGCCGAGCCCGCCGCGGGCTTCGCCGGCGTGAACAGCCAGGTGTTCAACAGCTCGCCCAGCGGCTTGCCGGAGATCCGCTCCGCGTACGCCTGGAACTGCTGGATGGTGGCGTTGCCGTACTTGCGCTCGGTCGGCCACCCCTTGAGGATCCGGAAGAACTTCTCGTCACCGACGGCGTTGCGCAGCGCCTGCACCGCCACCGCGCCCCGGTCGTAGACCGCGATGTCGAACTGATGGTCCGCACCCGGGTCACCGGGCTTGACGGTCCAGAACGCGTGGTTGGCCGGGTAGAGGTTGTAGACGTAGTCGGCCAACTCCTGGGCCGTACCCTCGTTCTCGTGCTCGGACCACAACCACTGCGAATACCGGGCGAAGCCCTCGTTGAGCCAGATGTCGCTCCAGCGCTGCACGGACACGCTGTCCCCGTACCACTGGTGGGCCAACTCGTGCACCACGACGGAGGTGTTGGCGCCCCGGGCGAACTGCGCGGGGCTGTAGAAGATCTGCCCCTGGGTCTCCAGCGCGTACCCGGTGGGCACGTTGGGCACGTAGCCGCCGACCGTGCCGAACGGGTACGCGCCGAAGTAGCCGCTCAGCCAGTCGACCAACTCACCGGTGCGCTCGACACTGGCCTGTGCCGCACCGGCGTTGTCGCCGAGGTCCTTGCTGTACGCGGTGATCACGGGCAGGCCGCCCGGGGTGGAATCGGTGCGGATGTCGAACCTGCCGATCGCCAGCGTGGCCAGGTAGGTGGCCTGCGGCTTGTTCTGCCGGTAGTTGTAGCGGGTCCAGCCGGCCCGCGAGCTCTGGGTCGAGGTGCCGTTGCTGACCACCTGGGTGCCGTCGGGCACCAGTACGGAGACGTCGAAGGTGGCCTTGTCGGTCGGGTGGTCGTTGCTCGGGTACCACCAGGCCGCGCTCTCCGGCTCGTTGGCGGCGACGCCGCCGTCGGGAGTGCGCAGCCACGCCGACTGGCCTCCGCGCTCGACCTCACCGGGCTTGTCGGCGTAGCGGACGACGACGGTGATCGGGCTGCCCTTGGTGATCACCCGGGCGGGGGTGACCTCCAGTTCATGCTCACCGGTGCCTGCGAACTTGGCGACGCGGCCGTTGACCAGCACCTCCTTCACCTTGAGCACGAAGTCGAGGTTGAAGCGGGTGAGGTCCTGGGTGGCGGTGGCCAGGATGGTGGTGGTGCCCTCTAACTCGTCGGTGGCGGGCTGGTACTTGAGCCGGATGTCGTAGTGCGAGACGTCATAGCCGCCGTTGCCGGCGTACGGGTAATAGGGGTCGCCGATGCCCGCCGCTCCCGCGCCGACGTTGGCGGCGGAGGCGGGGACGGACAGGAGCATGGCGAGCGCGCCGGCGGCGGCAGAGACGATCAGCCTCTTGCGCACAGTGGTCCTCCACAGGGTCACTGGGAAAACGGGTCGGATCGATCCTTGTCCCTACGGGCCCTGTCCCACGCCCGAACGAACGGATGTTCGCGAGACGAAAGCGAGCCGAAATGAGGGCGCTGCGATCTCGTTGCGACACCGCCCCGGCCGATGGCTCCTCGGGGCCCATCGCCAACGGCGTTGATCCCGGCGCCGGCGCCGGGATCGGCGAGCCGTGCTCTGGCCGCGGGCCGTCGTATTTCTCGACGTGCAGATGCCCGAGTAGCTCGGTCGGCGCGCGCCGGGTGTGCGCCGGGTGTGCGCCGAAAGCTCCCCGATCCGGCAGGCATGGGGCGGTCATCTCGCGCTCGAACTCGACGCTCTGCCCGTTCGTAACAGCGTGCCCTGCTCCTGCGCCGGGTGGAAGGTTCCGTCGTCGTTGGCGGCCTGCGACCAGGGGACGTTCGCCACGGCGGCGATGTGGCCGGACACCCGCGCCTGCCATCGCCCGCACACGGCTGACCGTGCCCCTCCCGCCGTGGCCGGCGGACCACGTCCCACGACACGGCTGATCGTCCCGGCAGTTTGGGCGGGCCTTGCGGACGGCGTCGCGCAGGGCGTTGGCGACCGGTTCGGTGCGCAGGTGGTCGGCGGTCGCCCAGCCGACGACTTCGCGGGTGGCGATGTCAATCACAGTCGCGAGGAACAGCCGACCCTGCTCGACGGCGCGGCGCCGGGGCCACGCTGCGGCGGCGGAAGTGGGCGGCTCGGGAGACCTTCAGCAGTTCACCGACACGTTGGACGCTGTGACCTGCACTTTTCTCCGTCTCGATGAGCGGGTGCACCGGCACCGGGTCTCTCTCACGATGAAGGTCGTGGCCCGCTTCAGGACCTCCATCTCCTGGCGCACCCGGGTGTGCTCCCGCCGCAGCCGGGCGAGTTCCTCAATCCGCCGCCGCCGGGCATGACCGGCGAAACCCGCTTGACCCTCGGCGCGGACCGTTCGAGGGTTCACGCATGACGACTACGCTCCGTCTGGAGAAGATCACCCCTGCCAACTTCGACGACGCCGTCGCCCTGCGGGTACGCCCGGACCAGGCGCATCTGGTCGCCCCGGTGGTGAAGTCGCTCGCCCAGGCGTATGTGCATCCGGATACGGCCTGGCCTCGTCTGATCCTCGACGGGGACCGGCCCGTCGGGTTCCTCATGGCGTTCTTCGACATCGATATGGCGTTCTTCGACGACGACCCGACCGAAGCCGGGGCGGCTCGGGACGAGGACGGGGGCGGGAAGGTCGCCGACCTGCGTTCGGGGCTGTGGCGCCTGAACATCGCGGCCGGGGAACAACGCCGCGGATATGGCCGGTTCGCGGTCGCGTCCGTGGCCGACGAGATCCGGCGCCGCGGCGGTACCCGCCTGACGACCAGCTGGCACCCCGGCGACGACGGACCGGAGGGCTTCTACCTGAGGTTGGGCTTCCGACCGACGGGAGAGAACAGCGGAGACGAACGGATAGGCGAACTCGACCTGTCCTGACTCCCACCCTTCACCGGGACTCGAACCCCCACCCGGCAGGGGTTCGAAACCTCGACTCCCGCGCCTCGGATGCCGATCCTCGCCGAGGTTCGGAACCCCGATCTCGCGGATGGGTCGCGGCGACTCGGCGACTACGAGGCCGACACGAAGCGGCCCTGTTACGGACGAGGCCGTCCATCCCTTGGCGAAGACGGCCCGACGAGGTGAATCCGCCGGACGACCCCGGTGCCGGCGACACCGACACCGACACGCAGCGGCCTCCACACGAACGGGGCCGCTCCCCTCGTCGAAACGGCCTCGACGTCGTGAGCCGTACGGCAACGTGCCCGGGGCGCGTGGGGCGTGGAAGCCCGTCGCCCGGGAACGTCGCCGACGACAACGCCGCAGCCCGACACGACCACCTCACCCCTGGCAGTGGATGACCGGCGAGAGCGAGGCCCACGAGCCGGCTCGCACGCCGACAAGGGCCCGTTACTACTCCCCGAGCCTGGCCCCGGACGCGAAGGGGTCGGCGGCACCGGGCAGCCGGGCGCATGGCCGCCGACAGGGCCCGCGCAGCCCGCAAGGGCGGGGTCCTCGACGCGGTGGTGGTGCCCGTTCCCCCGGAGGCGGCGCTTCTTCGCTCGGTGTGCTCCCCGGAGTCTGCGGGCGGGGTTGGCCGCGAAATCCGTGCTCGGCAGGGCGGTGTGTTCGGCCGTGGGTTCACGGGAAATCGGTGATGTCGGCCTTGTGGTCCGGGTGTTCGGTGGTGTCGATGTCCGGCGGTCGGGACCGGTTGGTCTTTTGGTGTGAGCCGCTGCAAAGCGTTTGAAGTCGGGCATCTATCATGATCGTCCGTTTCCGGTTCCCCGGAACGTCGAGCCGGGGAAGGCGGCGATTACGCACGGCGTCATCGGCCCCAACCGCTCGGACATCCGAGTCGGTACAGGGCGGTGGAGCGTGGTGGGTCGGCAGCCGGAAGCAAGAGCCACACCTCCCGAGGTGGACAGCGAGAGGCTTTCGCTGGTGCTTCGCGACACCTATGCCAAGCCGGGTACGTCGACGTGGAGAGGCAACGGCAAGGCGTCGGCGGCCCTCGCCCACGAACTCGGCACGGGGGAACGCACCGGAAACGACCGCTTCCACGCGGTCGACGTCGCCGACCTCCTCGGCCGGTATCACAAGTTGCTGCGCCACGACCGTACGCTCACCGAACGCGACCGTCGGGTCACCGTCACCGAGTCCACCGAGTTGTGGAGCGCGCTGCAGGCGCCCGACGAAGCCGGCGCGATCACCCGGTGGTTGCTCGGGAATCCCGCACGAGTGCGTACCGTCCTGGACGTCGCCGACCGGGTCCGGCGCGACCCCGACCTGGCTCCGGCCACCGGATCCCGGTTCGAGACGTCCCCGTACGGCAGACGCACCCTGATCGCCGCCGCACCGCTGCGGGGGCTGCTCCGAGACCTGGGGGCCGCGAGGAAAGGTCGCGGCGCGGCGCCACCGGCCACTGCCGGTCTCGATCCCACCCGGATCACGGCCGCCGGCCTGCCGACGTCGAGTCGCCCCGCCGTCGAACCCGGCGACGGTCGCCGGGGCCCGGCTGCGGCCCCGACGGAACCACACCGGAGGCGAGAGCGCCCCGGGCCGGAACCCGGCTCCTGACCCGAACCCGGCTTCCGACCCGAACCGGCGATCGAAACCCACCGGACACGGGAACGCACAGGGATCCGGCCCCGGCTCCCGAGCCGACCCGATGAGCCGACCAAACCCGACCCGACGATCGGAACCGAACCGGAGACGGAAGCACCCTGGGTCCGACTCCGGCTCCCGACTCGGGGATCGGACCCGCACCGGAAGCGGGAACGCCGCGGACCCAACCGGCATCGGATCCAATCCGCGATCGGAACCGCGCTGGGCAGGAACACCCGGACCCGAACCCGAACCGACTCCCGAACCGACTCCCGAGCCGAACCCGGCTCCACCGTCCCACGAGCACCACGAGCGCGAGGCCGCAGGATGACACGACCCCGATACGACACCGGACGAACCCGGCCCGCATCCGGTCGGCTGTTCAACCGGCTCTGGCGCGCGTGCCCCGCGGCGCGGCCCCACCTGGACCGACTGGCACACGAGGCCGGGCTCGACGCCACGGCGGCGGAGCGTGCGATCCCCGGTTCGGTCGCGCGTGCGCTCAACCCGTACAGCGTGTTGTCGGAGGCGTTCTTCTGGCCCGTCCTGGCTCCGGCCGCCCGCACCGGTGACGTCGGGCGACTACCCGCGCTCGCCGCGATCGTGGAAGCACTGCTCGCGTCCTCGGACGAGGACGTCCGGGACGCGACCCACATCCGCGTCCTCACCCCGCTCTCGCAGGACCCCGAACTGTGGCCCCGTTTCCACCCGTTCGCCGGCCCACGCCTCCTCGCCGCCGTCCACACCGCGGAACCGAACCCACACCGCGCCGAACCCGAGTGAGCCGGAACCAGGCACCCGTAAGGGGGCATCCGCCGGCGAGCCGCGCGACCGTGCCCCCGGCCGGTTCCGCGGCCGAGCGAGCGTCGAGATCCGCCTTCCAGCCGCCGGCGGGGCCGGCCGCCGCGTTCGTCGTCACTGCCGGACGCCGAGGTGATCCACCGCGGTTCGCGGACGACACGGCCGCGATCCGGACCTCGCGCGCGATCGGCCGAACGCGTGGCGGGCCGAGGGCGGTTCCGGCCGATCGGTCCACCTCTCGAAGGCGATCCGCGTACACCCGTGCAGGCGCAGCATCCGTGCGGTCGGCCTGCTGGTCGGTGGGCCCGGTGGCCGCGCGGATCCTGCCTCGGCGGGTCATGTCCCGTGGAGTGGTGTAGCCGGGTCGAGTTGGTCGATGTCCTGGGGGTAGACCTTGTCCATGCTGCCTTCGGGGAGGTAGCGGCGGGGGAAGGCGATCCATCCGTCGTGCATCTCGACGAGGACGCGACCGCCCGCCTCGGGGATGCCGGTCGCGATGACCGCGGCCTGGGGGACGATCCGGCGCTGGACGCGGGCGTGCAGTAGGTCGCGTCCAGATCGATGTAGGGAAAGCGGATGTGATCCAGTGCCGCGTGCGGAACACCGTTGGTTAGGTGTCGAGGTTGCCGCAGATGCGGGACACTCGACTCGAGATCCCGGTGTCCCCACCAAGTGCTTTGACCAGGTCGTCCACGCTGCGGGTGGAGACACCGTGGACGTATGCCTCCATGATGACCGCGTAGAGGGCCTGGTCGCTGCGGCGCCGGCGTTCCGGCAGCGAGGGGGAGAAGCTGCCGGTGTCGACCTTGGGGATCGCCGGGTCCAGGTCCCCGGCCTGCGTGGTCGACACCCTCTCCCGGTGCCCGTTACGCCGGGTCGCCCGGGTCTCGGCGTGCTCGCCGGGCTCGCCGGGCTCCGCACCGATGTGGGCGGCGGCCTCGGCTTCGTTGAGTTCCTGCAGGATCCGCTGGGCCGGGACCGCACCGACTCGATTCCGTCCGCCGTACGCGGTGACTCCCATCAACCGGAGTAGGTCACGCCGAGACGAGGCCATCGCGTCACCTCTCAACGAGCGTCACTACTCACAGAGTTGCGCGATGGCCGCCCCATGACCAGGGGCTATACCGAGATCACCGGGTACACCACTCGGCAGGACACCATCCGGTGGTTCGTAGGTCGTCCGGGCCGAGCCGCGCGTCGTCGACGCACCAGCCGGAGCCATGCACGGAGGCCACGGTCGGAGCACCCGGCGCAGCCGGGTCGGCGAGCTGCGAGTGGGGCAGCTGCGGGTGGGCGAAACCGTCCGGCACTTCCGCCCGAACGGCTGCCCGGCCCGGACCGGCTCAGCTCTTCCGTTCACCCAGGACACAGAATTCGTTGCCCTCCGGGTCGAGGAGAGTCACCCAGTGCTGCTCGTCCTGCACGGTGTCGGCGCGCCGGGCACCGAGGGAGAGCAGCCGGGCGACCTCGGCCGCCTGGTCGTCGGGGCGGAAGTCGGGGTGGAGCCGGTTCTTCGACGTCTTGCCCTCGGGGACGGGCACGAAGAGCAGCCCCGGCATCCGGTCCGGCTCGGGCCGGATCTCGATGATCTCCTCGGATTCGTCGACCACTACCCAGCCGAGAGCCTCGGCCCACCAGCGCCCGAGGGCGATGGGATCGGAAGAGTCTACGATGATCTGTTCCCATTCGAGTGCCATGGGCGTGAGCATAAACAGGGTCGGCCGGCTGCCGGGGCTGGGGGTAAGTACCGTCGACCGCCGGTCCGGTGCGCGGGTCGTATCCCGCAGAGCGGTGTGGGGAGCTGGGAGGTGGGGGCCAACATCGGTGCCCCACCTGCGAGTTCACTCGGCGAGGTGGTGCAGAACCGAGCGCATCGCACCCTGCATGGCGGCGCGTGCCTCCTCCGTGTGGTCGATCGTGTCGAAGCCGTGGTGACCGAGCGGTACGTCGATCACCTCGATGTCGGCTCCCGCCGCCTCCGCCGCCGACAGGAACCGCGCCACGGTCGCGGCGATCGCCTCGTGCTCCAACTCCACGCGGGTGAGCACGATCGGCAGCCGACCCGCCGCACCCACCGCGTCCGCCGGACGGAACCGCGAGTCCCCCAACCCCCAGTTCGGCAGCGGCGCCAACACCGGGTAACTCGCCGCCAGGCAGCGCAACCACTCGGGCGGAGCCGCGAGCCAGTCCGTCGTCAGCAGGCCGCCACCCGAGAAGAACCACAGGGCGACGCGCTCGCCGTCGACGCGCGGATGCGCGCGTACCCGCTCGACCGCCGCCACGACGTCGGCGGCGGCCCGCTCGAAGTCCTCGAGACCGTGCAGCCGGTGATCCACCGTCACACCGACCGCCCCCAGACTCGCCGCGAGTCGGGCGTGGCCCACCAGACCCGGCCAGTCGCGCGGCGTCGGCCGCGCGTCCGCGGGCACCGGGCCGCCGTGCAGGAACACGACCGCGGGACGCGGGGAATCGTCGGCCGGCAAATGCAGATCGACGGCACCGATCCGCTCGCGCGGGCACGGCGGAACGTCGAGCAGGAACGGCCGCCGATGCGCCGGTTCCTCGCGCGTCGCGGTCGCTGCACCCATCACGTGCCCCTCGCCCGAGGCCGCTCCCATGAGCACCGTCGCGAGTTCGTCGGGGGCGGACACCATCGGCCAATGTCCGGTGGTCAGTTCGCAGAGCGTCACGCGGCGTTCGACGAGAGCGCCGAGACGGGCGTCACCGAGACTCGCGAGCGATTCGAGCAGGGCGATGTCCGTACCGCTGGAGGTGCACAACACGCCGGTTGCCGGGAGTTCGTCGACCGCGCCGGAGAGCACGAGGGGTTGTCCGAACGTCCCCTCCGGATGCGGCGCCGCCGACCGGGTCATCGCCGCCAACGCCTCCGGCGCGAGACCGTCCGTACTGCCCCACAGATGCCACTCGTCGGGCGACGGTGCGGGCAACCGCGTGTCGACCTCTCCGGGAGCCCGCTCCTTGTGCCGCTCCGACAGCCCGTCGCGGACGCCCTGGAGCGGCACGAGCGCGAGAGCCGCATCGCCGTTGCTCGGCATGCCCGCGTCCAGGTACACCACCCGCGCGATCCGCTCCGGCCGTCGATCGGCCGCGCCCAGCACCGGATGGATGCCGTAGTCGTGCCCCACGAGAACCACCTCGCGCGCGTCGGCGTGCTCGATCACCTGCAGCACGTCCTCGATATGCGTCTCCAGATCCGTGCCCGGACCCGCGAGGTGGCGGCGGTCGCCGAGACCGGTCAGCGTCACGGCGTGCACCTCCGCCCCCTCCCGCCGCAGCCGGGCGGCCGTCCGCCGCCATATCCAGCCGCCCGTGAAAGGACCCGACACCAGGACGAATGCCGTCATGACCTTCTCCTTCCGTACCGTCGCAACGCTGCGTCGCCGCGCTGCCGCGCCCCCGGCCAGATCGGCCGTCCGCGCTCGTGGGTACGGTAGGAACTCCCCTTGAGGGAGGTTCAAGTGTTGTCTCCGCCACGGCCCCGGATCACGCCGTCGCCACCGTCCGCGCGCTCGCCATTGCCCTTGCCCCTGCCCTCGTCTTCGTCTTCGTCTTCGTCTTCGTCGGCCGATGGTCTGCGCAGCATCGGGGAACTCGCGGAACAGGCCGGCGTCACCGTCAAGACCGTGCGCTACTACTCCGACCAAGGCCTGCTGCCCGAGGCATGCCGCAGCGCCGGCGGTCATCGCCGCTACGCGCCCCAGGCATCCGAACGCCTCCGCCTCATCCGTTCGCTCCGCGGCCTGGACCTCCCCCTCCCCGCGATCCGTCGCATCCTCGACCGCGACGGCGCGCCCGGCAGCGTCGACCAGGACGCCCTCGACGACGCCGTAGCCCGTCACCTGCGCGAACTCGGCTCGCAGATGTCCGCGCTCCGCTGGCGCGAGGCCGCCCTCCTGCTGCTCCGCGATGCCGCACCCGACGAGCGCGCGGATCGGCTCCGCCTCGTCGGTGCCATCGCCACGCCACCCGACACCACCGCGATGGCCCGCTTCTGGCGCCGCTGGCTCCCCGCGCGGCTCCCGGCCCGCGTCACGGCGATGATCATCGACCACGCGGTGCCGCAACCCCCCGACGACCCGACGCCGGAACAGGTCCTGGCGTTCGCCCGACTGCACGCGTTCGTCACCGGCAACTGCCCCGGGGACAACCTCGACGAGTGCCAACCCGCCGTGCACCGGCCCGAGGAGGGCTACCGGCCCGCCGTGCTCTACGACGGCCTTGTCGACGCGTACGCGCTGGCATCGACACAACTGCGGGCGCGGCGGACACCGGAGCCGGGAGAGGCCCTGGACTGCTTCGTCGACGCTTACGCCACGTCACGCCGCACCGGCGACACGGCGCCCTTCCGCCGCGCCCTGCACGGCCAACTCGCCTCGGACCCGCGCGTCGACCACTACTGGCAGCAGGTGGCCGCAATCCGTACGCCCGGCTCCGGCGCGTCGGAACCCACGCCCAGTGCCGCACACGACTGGCTCACCGAGGCCCTCGCCGCCGACATCGGCCTCTCGGCAGCCTGAGGCCCACGCGGGAGCGGGCCGGGCGGCAGGGCCAGGCCGGGAAAATCCCGCGCCTGGGGTGCCGAGTTGGGCCGTGTGGGGCAGCCGGGCAGTGGGGCCGGCCGCATGCCGACGACCTACGCCTTCGGGAGGGGTTCCGTGATGGCCGGCCCCGGGCGAGGACGCGCGCCCCGCACTCCCCCTGGCGCCGTCCGGCGTCGACGAGGTCATACGCCGCAAGGGACGTCGCCCCATGAACACGACCGTCCACAGCCGCGTCGAGGCCGCGCGCACTCCGACTCGACCCCGGAGGCGGAACCGACGGACGTCGGGTTCGAGTCGCAACCGACGTCGGGTTGTGCGCCGCGGCCGTTACGCGGCCCGCACCGTCCCCGTCCGACGACAACGGGCGACTGTTCAACCACCGGTCGGCCTCGTCCGTCGATCGCCGGTCCGGGTTTCGGCTGTTTCACGCGAGCGGCGGCGTCTTGAGGGCCCATGACCACCGCGTGGGGCGGACGGACTTGTGGCGCCCGGATCACGTGATGTTATGGGCAAATGTGATTACCCCGGGCACCGTGCCACCGGCTACTTTGGTGCCGCCCGATCGGAGCTGTACGGGAACGTCCCGCCCGACGGTGGTCGGTTCGGACTCCGCGGCGGCGCTCGTCTCCCGGTTTCATGCCACTTCCGCCCCCGTCGAGGAGACGCATGTCCCGCCGCGCCCGTCCACGTCCTCGCTCGTTACCCATGGCACTGGCAACCGCCGTGGTCACCACGCTCGTCGCGCTCGTCGCGCTGGGCCCGGCCGGACCCGCCGGTGCGGCCGGCTCGCCGCCGTCCGACGCCGTTCCCTCGCCCACCGCGCCGCATCGGGGAGTCGTCGCGCAGCCCGGATCCGACGCGCCGACTCCCGGGCGGGACGCGGCCGTTCGGGCCTTCGTCGAGCAACGCGCCGAGCTGCGCGCGGCGCTCGCCGGCGACTCCGCGGACACGCCGGACCACGCCGCGAAGGGCGGTGCGGGCGCGAGCCTCGCACCGACGCACAACTTCTGGGGTGTCTTCCCACAGCCGGGCACGCACGACGGGATCACCGCCACGCACAGCGTGGATCCCTCGTACAAGGTCACCAACTCGCAGAACTTCACCTACGCCCCGACCACGAAGGCGCAGAACTCGTGCATGGAGGTGGTCACCGCCTACTGGAGCCAGGGAGCCGAGATATGGGCGTGGGACTGGTGCGGCACGAGCGGCCCCGCCAAGACCCTGAAGGTGAATGCCGACTTCCTGGCGAAGTACACCACCACCACCGGTGGAATCACGTCCTACAGCGTGCAGTTGACCAAGGACGCCACCTCGGGCAACGCATGGTCGTCGTATCTGTACAACCACCGCACCCAGGCCTGGGAACTGCTGTTCCGCTCCTCCGGCACCGACCAGAGCCGGCTCGCCTACGGCTGGGACATCTTCGAGATCTACGCCACGGTCAACCCCGCCACCGGCAAGGGCTACTTCTGCACCGAAGCCCGCAGCACAGCATTCGACAGCGCCGACATCAAACTCCGCAGGGCCGGCGCATGGCAACTCGCCACCCCCACCGACTCCCCCTGGACCAGCACCAACCCACGCGGCAGCGACTTCCTGTGCCCGACGCTGACCTTCACCCGCGCCGCAGCCAACCACCACTGGACCGTCCACCCCTGACCATCACAAGTACCGCGCCACGACCGGACTTCGCACGGGCCGGACCACAACGCACGCCGGACCCGCACCCGCACCCGCCGCAAGTCGGCCTTTGCCGCCCCCGCTTCCGCGACCTTCACCACCCGACCGCAACACCTCGCCCGGAGGGCCTCGCAAGGCCCTCCGAGGCGCTGCCGATCCGTCGGCACACCACCGGGCAGCGAGCCGAGTTGTAGTCGATCGCGATGATCAACTGGGCAAGGGCCGGCAGGGCCAGGGTCAATCCGAGACGGCGGCGCGGCGGTGTGGCGGTGCACTCGCCGAGATGATCACCTCGGGCGTCGACCCGCTCGCCCGCTACGCCACCACCACACACTGACCCCTCACCTCGCCCCACACCGCAACCGCGCACCGACCGACCCGGGCCCGGTGTCGCTCGGGCCCGGGTCGGCGGCTCGACCCGGGCGCCGGCGTCTTCGCCCGAAGGCCGGCCGCTACTCGAACCGCGCGGTGTCGCCCGCGCCTCGGCGTACGATCTCGGCCTCGTCGCTGGAGTAGTCGACGACCGTGGTCGGCTGGGTGCCGCAGTCGCCCGAGTCCACCACGGCGTCCACCACGTGGTCGAGCCGCTCCTTGATCTCCCAGCCCTGTGTCAGCGGTTCGTCCTCGCCGGGCAGGAGCAGCGTGCTGGAGAGAATCGGCTCGCCGAGTTCGGCGAGCAGGGCTCGGGTGACGACGTGATCGGGAATGCGGACGCCGACCGTCTTCTTCTTCGGGTGCAACAGTTGCTTCGGTACCTCGGACGTGGCGCGGAGGATGAAGGTGTAGGGACCGGGCGTCGATGCCTTGATGGCACGGAACGCGTCGTTGTCCAGGTGTACGAACCGGCCCAGTTGGGCGAAGCTCTCGCATACCAGGGTGAAGTGGTGCCGGTCGTCGAGGTTGCGGATCGTCCGGATCCGGCTGATGCCGTCACGGTTGCCCAACTGGCATCCCAGTGCGAAACAGGAATCCGTCGGGTACGCGATGAGCGATCCGGCGCGGATCAGGTCGACCACGCTGGTGATGGTGCGCGGCTGGGGGTTATCGGGGTGCACATCGAAATACTTCGCCATCCGCCGACCCTAAGGGGAAGAGCGCCCGCTGCCGGCCAACGGATGCGACTCCGAACCTGATCGCCGGCCCCGGCCCGCGGTGGCGTCGCGGCCGGCGCCGGTGTCAGGTGTGCTCGGTGAGGTGGGCCGGGAGCCGGCCGACGAGGGCGCGGACGGCTCCGGAACGGCTCCGCCGAGGACGATCTCGGTGCAGGTCCGCCGTCGCGATCCGGAGGCAGAGTCGGTGATGGGATGGGGGTGGCGGGAATCGTGGAAACGAAGGTGAGCACGACTATGAGGGGTCGGTGGTTCCCGGCTCCGCTGGGCCAGGTGGTGCCTATCACTGGGGTGATCCTTCCGAACGATCGATGCACGCGACCCGCGGATGTCCGGGAGGTACGCCCGGAGCGCGCGGGCGGCGTGAAATGCCCTTCGCCGTTATCCCGTTCGCGAGGCCCGTTCCGTCCGGTCCGGGTTCCAAGATCTTTCGTACGGTGCTCGAAGGGTGCTCGAACGCCGGCCGATCGGCGCACCGTCCCTCGTTGGGCTCGGCCACCGTTTCACGGTCGGCGGACGGCTCGGGAAGGGGTCGTCGGGGTCGGGTCGAGGTGTGCGCCGGGATGAACAAGAGCGACATCGTCAGGTTCGTCGGTGGGCGTGCGTCTGCGGCCGCCGACCGATTCCGGAACGGTGCGGTGGTGGTGGGGAGTACATCCCTCGCCGGGCGGACGGGTCGCGACTGGGGCCGTGGTCTTGCGGGGTTGTCGGCCGGGATTCGGTCCGCGCAGGTGTGCGGGCGGGTTCTTTGGGGGTTCGCCGGGTCGCCGGGTGTGGCGAGGGCGGGGTTGTGCGGTGACCAGGGCCTGGGTTCGGCGGCGCTTCCGTGTGCGTTGCCGTTGCGGTCAGGAGGTTGTGGGTGTGTCGGCGGCGGTCATCGAGGTGACCGCGTCTGTGACCGTGCTGCGGTAGAGGCCCAGTTTGGGCTTGAGGACGGGGGTGGCGGAGCCGAGGGGGAAGTTGAGGGTGTCCGCGTTGGCCATGTGCTCGGGGTCCGCGAGGACGTTGAGTTCGTCGACGCGGGTGGCGGAGGTGCTCGCACCTTCGGGGTTGAGGTCGATCACCGCGTAGGCCGTTTGGCCGACCGACAGGGGGTACGCCGGCGCGCCACCCAGGCCGCCGGGGATCAGCGGCTTGACGCTCGCGGTGCGATCGGATGACTTCGCGGTGTCCAGGTAGACCAGTGGATAGTGGCTCAGACCGCACGCGGTGGCACCGGTATTGCGGACCTCGATCACCCGTTGACCGGTCGCGCCGGGGCGCGGGGTCACGCGTATCGACAACTTCTGCTTGTCGCACGGGTGGGTGTAGGCGTAGGCGTCGTCCGCTCCACCGCCGGGCTTGTTGTTCGCGCCGGATGTGGCCCCGGCGGGCGCACTCGGACGCGAGGACGCCGAAGTGGACGACGTGGGCGCGGCGGCGGGCTGCCCCGAGGTGAGCGAATCGGGCTGTGCGGCCGGTGCCCCGGTCGGCGGGGACGACACCGAACCACCCGCCGCGGGTGAGGACGCGCCGTCGGACCCACATGCCGCCAGGCTCAGGACGGCACCGGCAACGAGAGCGGTCGACAGGATCAAGGGACGGCGACGCACAGACATGGGGGCTCTTCTCGAACGCGCATGAACAACGGGACGGTTCCAAGGACGGAACCAAGATCCGTTCGAGTTCCGCGCCGCACGTCACAATCGACGGGACAACACACCCACGAAACCGTGACATACGAACCCCTTGAACCCCGCGTGGCGATCCGATATCCGCGATCCGATATCCGGCGATGCGTCGACCGCGGCGCTCGGTGACCGCCGCCTCGATCCGCGGCCTCGATCCGCCGCCTCGCCCCGCGGCCTCGCCCCGGAGGGTGGCGTGCTCGCGGGGCGGTTCCAGGTGCTGTTCCTGTTGGAACGACGTCGAGTCGGAGCTCGGTGGGGCGGCGGTGTTGGAAGCCGTGTGGCGTCCGGCGGTGCGTCCACGCAGGGCACCGCCCCTGGGCCCGCCCGGAGTTCGGTGGCGGGGACGGGTCCAGGGGCGAGAGGAAGGCGCAGCGAGGTTGGGAACGACGAGTCGGTCAGACGCCCGCGATGGACTGGATCCACGAGCGGTACGCGGTCACGTTCGTGTAGGCGGTAGTGGTTTGACGGTCACTGGTGGATGCAACGCCGACCTGGATGCCGTTCGCGTTCATCGGACCGCCCGAGTCGCCGCCCGCGGTGATGCCGTTGCCGTAACGGGCGCAGATCGCCGAGCCGTTGTACGCGTCGCGGCAGCCGCCGGTGACCGTCACATTGGCGACTTTCAGGAACTGCGACTGGCAGTTGATCTCCTGGCCGCACCGGGACGTCGCGCCCCAGCCGTAGACCTGGACGCTCTGACCCACCGTCACCGATCCGGGCTGCCCGAGTCGGGCGTAGGTCGCCGAGACGGAGCGGTCCAGGCGCACCAGGGCCAGGTCCGCCGACGGGCTGGTGTAGGTCTGGGCGCCGTTGGCCACGGTGCCGCCGGAGCTCTGGTCGAGGCTGCCGATCCGGAAGGTCAACTGCCCGCCGCTGACGCAGTGTTTGGCGGTGAGGATCCAGGTGGGCGCGATGATGGTCGAGGTACAGGTCTGCCTGCCGGCGGAGAACAGGCGGGCTGCCCATGGGGCGTTCTGTGCGTATCCGCCACCGATGATCGGCTGGGGACCGTTGGCCGACGGGTTGTCGTTGGAAACGCCGGCTGGGGCGGGGGAAGCAGTGGCGGTGGCGCCGAGGGTGAGCACCATGAGCAATGCGGCCAAGAGGGCGGGGACGATCTTGGTTATTCGCAAAGTTCCTCGTTTCCGACGACACGCGATATCTCGCGTGTGGGGTGCAGGGGGTACCAGGATCCCCAACGCCGGATTCCACGGGTAATAGCAATCTCCCCTCTTGGCGATGTTATGGATCGGCGCGAACTGTGCCGGTTGTGGCGGGAGTTGAGTCGGTTTGGGGAGAAATCCGATCGACTTCGGCAGGTATCGGGCACGAGTCCGCGGAGGACTGGGGACGACGGATCCGGGTCGGGGTCGTCGGGAGGGCGCGTCGATGCCGGAGGGCGTGGGTGGGACCGAGGGGTTGGGAATTCCTTGATCGTTCAGGCGAGCGGCGCCTGCCGGACATGGTTCCTGCGCCATGGTCTTGGCGGCCGGACATGGTGGTGCGGCGTGGGCGCGACAAGGAGTTGGGTGGACGTGAAGCTGATCGTGCGGGGTCGGAAAGCGGTGCGGCGAGGACTGTCGGTGGGCGCGGCCTGCCTCGCACTGTGTGCGACGGTCGGGCTGACCGGTACGGCGCACGCGGAACAGGCGCCGGAGGGCACGAGCGCGGCGTTCCCGTCCGCGATCAAGGGGTGGAAGGCGATCGGGCAGTACGAGATCGACGCGCAGTCCCAGGCTCAGGGGCTCGCCGGCGTACGGCCGCGCGGTGGCAAGCCGTACATGTACTACGCGGGGAACACCTCCATTCCCGCACCTGTGCGGGAGCGTGGGTGGTCGCACATCGGGGACCCGGACTCCTCTCGCGGGTATGTGTTCGACGCCTATCAGGGCGGCGGGGACGCGACGTCGAAGATGTTCAGGGTGACCACGCCCTCGGGTGTCGCGCACGAGTACGTACACGCGTTGGCGCCGGGCGAGGCGATGAACAACTCGTTCGCGGCGGTTGCCCCCGACGGCCGCTGGCTCGTCTCCGGCGAGTGGGACACGATGACCCGGCTGCTGGTCTTCCCGACACCGATCCTGAACGGGGCCACGCCGCGCAGCGGAGGTACGCTGCCGCTCGCCGCGACGATCGAGTTGGATCGTCCGGTCAAGGACATCCAGGGATGCACGTTCCTGGACGCCAAGCGGCTGCTGTGCGCCTCGGACGACTCCGACGCGAAGCTGTTTCCCGAGGCCAAGCCACTCCTGCAGATCGAGCTGAAGAAGGCGTTGAACGGGAAGACGGTGACCGGGCACGTGACTTCGCTCGGCGCGCTCCCCTTGCTCAGCGCGTGTCCCGGTGCGGCCGTCGACTTCGAGACCGAGGGCGACGACTACGACCGGCGCACGGGGGTTCTCCGCGTCGAGATGATTCCGCCGCGTGACTGTGCGGCGCGCGCCACGGTCTACGAGTTCGAGCGAAAGCGCTGACGGCCGGCCGCCGGCAAGGCGTAGGCGGCGGACAGCGACAGAAGCGGATCTCGGTCGGTGGCGGCGCTGCGACGCGATGGTGGCCGGGCGCGGTGACCTCGACGGCATCGTCGCACTGCGGCGATGGCGGTGGTCGGCGGCCGACTGCAGCCCGTCACCGATCAGGGCGGCATTCCTCCCCGCGCGGTCGCCTCGGACGGGCCGCGCGGGGGCGGGGCGTCGGGGTGGATAGGATGATTTGCGTTTCCTTCGCCTCCCGTGGCCCGTACGTCCGAGACAGGCAGATGATGATCGAACGAATTCTGCCGCCCGGAGTCGTCTTCTCGGAGGTGTTCGGTGATCCGCCGGGGCACGCGCTGTTTCCGGAGGAGGAAGCGATCATCGCCGGCGCTCCCAGCGCTGAACGGCGCAGGGAGTTCACGACCGGTCGACGATGCGCCCACCGTGCCCTGGCCGAACTCGGATGTCCGCCCGGACCAGTGCTCAAGGGTCCGGACAAGGCACCCGTGTGGCCGGACGAGGTCACCGGCACGATCACCCACGACCTGGGATACCGCTGCGCCGCGGTGGCCCGAGTCGCGGACATCCTCAGCATCGGGATCGACGCCAACGCCGGAAGCAGACCGGTCACCGTGGGGTGGGATCGCATGACGGGGCCGGCGGAACGGCGCCGACTGGCCGAACTCGCGGCGGAGCGACCCGACGTCCCGTGGGATCGCATCCTGTTCAGTGCCAAGGAGGCGGCCTTCAAGGCGTGGTATCCGCTGGCCCGGACCAAGGTAAGCATGCGGCAGGCGGAGGTGCTGATCGACCCGGACCGTGGGACGTTCCGGGCGAACGTGCTGCTAGCCCCCGGCCCCGAGGTGAACGGCCGTCCGCTGACCGGCGTTTCGGGGCAGTGGATGGTCGCGGAGGACGGCCTGGTCCTCACGGCGGCGAACGTGATCAACTCCGACCGGTATCGCCCCGGGGCAAGAGCCCAGGGTGTGTCCGCGGCCGTCGTCGCCGGCCGGGGCTGGTCACCGGCGAGGGCGACCTCGGGTCATGTGCGCCCCACTCGGGCGCCTCGGATCCCGTCGTCGCCCACCCCGCATACCCGGCACCCCGCGGTCGCTCCGGCGACAGTGCCTCGGACGGACGTCCAGCGCGGCGTACAGATGTAGGCGGAGTCGTCGAGAGCGCTGCGTGCGGATGTCGACGAAGGTCGTCAAGACCGCTCGTAGTCTTCGAGGACCAGCGCCCGGACGGCAGCTTCGGATCGAGCGGCATCGTCTTGGCGGCGGCGCCGGCCGGGGCCTGCGCACGCGCGGTTTCGTCCCAGGGTGAGGGCGCGTTGCCCGACCCGACGCGGCACGGGCGTCACCAATCCGCCGCAGCGGTACGAACCTTCCCGGGGCGGCTCAGCGTTCCGGATCCCGTTGATCGCCGTCCCGAGCGGCCGTCCTCTCGGAACCCTGGAACCCAACCGGGTGTGCCCCGTGACCCGAGTGGGTCCGGCCGCTCCGACCGGCGTCCTTGGCGGGAGCGAAGCCCAGGCGCGGGCGCGCGGAGGCGCCCGGCGACCGGGGCGGTATCCCGGTGGGCGCGGGAGCCTCGAAGCCCGCCTTGATCCGCGTCGGCGCGTCGTTGGTCCGCATCGAGTTGTCGGCCATACCCGATGCCACGAAGCCGATCGGCGCCTCCGCCGAAAACTCCATCGCGGGCAGCGGCGGTATGCCGGGTGAATCGGGCCCCTGGAAGCCGAACTGTTGCTCCGTCTTCGTCCCGACGTCCTTGGGGACGGTATAGATCGGCTTCGGCGGCACGAACCCGACGGGTTGCATGGGGTATTTCTTCTGGCCGCGGATCGCCACGGCGAGTTTGGGGTCCGGAGCTCCCGGCGGAAGAGCCTTCGGTTGGTACTTGTCGGCCATCGTCCCTCCCGATTGTTCAGGCTTGGTATGGGCACGGAACGGGCACCGCGGTCAGCACCCGTCGGGCAGCGCGAACAAGCTTTATACACCGAAACGTTGGATGGGCAACGACTGCACACAGTGCCCGAGTCGGTCCGGTATCCCGTCGGGGTCATCCCCTGTCCGGCTCGCGATCGTATCGGGCGGGGATCTCGTGCCGGGGCTCGGCGCCATCGACCGTACGAGCGGCCTCCCCCGCACCCTCGTCGGCGGGGCCGCGAGCGGCGGCGATGTCGCCGGCCGGTGTGAAGCCGGCAGCGGCCACCCCTGCGCCCGCCTGGCGTCGTTGTTCGATGATCGCTCGGGCGCGTGCCGCCCGTGCCGATGCCTCCTCCAGACTCATCGGCTCCTCCGACGGCGGGGGATTGCTCGAACGTGGGGGCGGTGTGGACGCGTTGCCGGTCGGTTCGGGGCGCGGCGGACGCGAGGAGGCCGGGTCGGCGCCGGCGCCCTTGGCCTTGTGCCAGGTAGCGGCGGTTGCGCCATTCCCGCCGCTTGCGCCATTCCCGCCGTTCCCACCGCTTTCACGGCTTCCAACGCTTGCACCGCTTGCACCGTCGACGACACCCTCGGATCGACGTCGCGCCCCGGCCGACCCGGGCAAGGGCGGCTCGGGATCAGCTCGCATCGCGTCGGCGCGCATCCCGCCGGCTCGCATCGCATCGGCCCGGCGCTCGCGTCGGTTCAGTTCCGCGCGGGCCGTCCGAGCCTGCTCACGCGCCTCGGCCGTGTGCGCGTACCACGCGAGCCGGGCGGCGTGGATCGTCTCCAACGTCCGGGCCCGAGTCTCCGCCGACGCTGCGCGCCACGCCGCCAGTTCAGCGGATCGCTTGGCCGCCTCCGACTCCTGCGCGCTACCGGCGGTCCACGATGCCATCAACGCCCGGACCCGCTCCTGTTGCCAGTGTGCCTGCTCCTCCGCCGCCGCCTTGAGTCGATCCGCGACGTGCGGCGGGGCCCAGAGTTCCTCGCGCTCGTAGCGCTCCAGGGAACGGCGCAGTTCGGCTTCCGAGGCGCCTTCGGCGCCGTGTGCGTCGGCCGCGACGCCGAGCGCCTCGGCGGCCCGGTCCCATGCGTACCGGGCGTCCACCGCATCCGTGGCCGGAGCCGGGCCGATCGCGTCGCCCGACCGGGTGTAGCCGTAAGCCTCCCGGTAGTTCGCCACCAGGCCGGCCCGGCGCACCCACTCCTCACGGGCACCGGGATCACTCGGTACCGCGCCCAACCGCTCCAGTGCCCACTCGGACGGGGACTGCGCGGCCGCGCGCCCCAGTTCCTCCACACGCTGGTCCATCACCTCCGCGAGCCGTCGCAGGTACACACCCACGGGATCGTTCGCCGCGGGCGTGCGAGCGAGATAGCCGGATCGTGGGCGTGGCACCTCGCGTTCGTCGCCGCCCCGCGCCGCCCGGTCGCCGTGACCCGCGGCGCCGGGCGTCGCGCCGGCGCCCGAGGACCGCGTGCCGTGGGCCGCGCCCTCCCCCGACAACCGCGTCCCGTGGGCCGCGCCCTCCCCGCGGGACCGCGCGCCGGGCATCCTCCCCGACCCCGATCGCCGCCCCTCGGCGGTCCGCGCCTCCCGCCCGGTGGGCATCGGGCGGGCTGCGCGGTCGAGTTCCCGCTCCAGCCGCCAGTGCAGCACCTCGGCGACGCTGTCCGCGTCCGCCAATCCCCTGGCTCGTATCGCGGTCCGCAACAACCCGTACGCGTCGTGGCCCGCCCCTTCGACGCGCCGCAACAATCGGGTCAGGGCACCGAACGCCGGGTCGTCCCGGACGTTCGTGCCGTCGCGCGCGCCGAGTTCGTCCATCAGCACGCCCAGACAGTCCGCCGCGGCGCGCTGCTCGACCAGGTCGCTCCACACCGGCGCCCACGTCCGCAGCGAGTCCGCCTCGGTGAACGCGTCGCGCATGGCCTCGGTCGCCGAACGCTGCGCCTCGGTGCGACTGAGCACCGCGGCGAACACCGACCGCGCCCCCGCGTCATCGGATTCCGCGGCCGCCAGGTAGACGTGGTTGGCCGCCCGGGCCCGGGTGAGCGCGACGTAGAGCTGCTCACGGCTCATGCCGGCGGCGACCAGCGCGTGCGCGGCCTCGACCGTGCGGCCCTGCACCGCGTGCACCGTTCCCGCGTAGCCCAGTTCGACGTGATCCCGGACGTACGCGGCCGGCACGCGCAGGGTCTCGCCGTCGTCGTAGGCCACCGTCAGCCCGCCGTCGGCATGCCGTTCCAGCACCCGCACGACGTCCCGGTTCGTGGCCCAGTGGCCCTGCCCCGAACTCGTCAGCGTGGGATCGTTGCGCCTGAGCTGCACACGGTCGCCGCGCCCCGCCACGTTGCCGTCCGCGAGCGGCACACCCGCCGCCTCCACCCGTCCCAGACTCACCAGTTGCGCACGGGCGCGGCCCGACAACTCGGCGGCCAGTTCCCGGGTGGGGACCACGAGCAGCGCGTCCAGGCCGGAGAGGTGATCCACCAGCCAGCCCCGGTAGGCCGCCTCCTTCATCTCCTCGGCGGTGCCACCGTGCGCCCGCCCACGCGCGTCGTACTCGGCGAAGACCTCGGCGTCGCCCTCGCGCACCCGCAGACTCGCCGCGCGTTCCCAGTCCGCCCGGAAACGGCGCACCTCCTCGAGGGTGTGCGTGTGCGGGAGATCACGTGCGAGCAGGCCGAACATGCCGCCCGCGCCGATCTCCGCGGTCTGCCCGTGGTCACCGGCCAGGACCACCTTGGCGCCCGCCTCGGCGGCCAGGGACAGAATCTTGTCCAGGTCTGCGGTCGCGCACGTGCCGGCCTCGTCGACGATGACCAACTCGCCCGCGTGGAAGGTGTAGAAGTCCCGGTCGGGCACCACCTCCCCCGCCGCGATCGCGGCGTTGGCGTTCAGGAACCTCCGGACGTTCGCGACCCGCGAGACGCCCTCGTCGGCCATCACCCGAGCCTGCCGCTGACCCACCGCCAGGCCCTTGACCGTTCCCCCGTTCGCCTCCCACAGCGCGCACAGGGCCGCGATGGTGTAGGACTTCCCGGTCCCGGCCGGGCCGACCAGCACGTCGACGAACCGACCGGCGGTCGCCAGGTCGTGGACCGCGGCGGCCTGGTCGGTGCCGAGGGTGGCACCGGCCAGGAATCGATCCACCATCGCCTGCGGCACGGCCCGCGCGCGTCCGTGCACGGCGTGCGCGATGATCCGCGCCTCGACGTCCAGATGCTCGACCGTGGTGTAGAGCACCGCCTCCGGCCGGGCGTAGCGCGAGGCGCCGTCGGACATCAGCAGCGCCGACGGCGCGGCCACCGGGTCCGGCGGGGTGAGCCGGATCAGGGCGGGCCCGCCCGGCGTTCGCGACTGCGGCGACAGCGCCCGGGCGGCCAACTCGGCCAGCAGGGAGCGGACCTCACCATGCGTCAGACCGCCGAGCCGGTCCGGGAGTTGGCGATTGAGCTCGGCGACGAGTTCGGCCTGCCGGAAGGTGGGTCGGTTCGCGGTCAGTTCGCGGATCGCCCTGGCGATCACCCGGTCCGGGTCGAACGGCTCGACCGTGGCGGCGGCACCGGCGTCGAACACCCGCCGGGCGATGCCCGCGAGCGACTCGCGCAGGTGCGTGGTGGCCGTCCGCTCCCAGCGCGCGAGCAGTTCCTCGCGCGACGCGGCATGCTTCTTCTTGGGCGCGCGGGTGTGCAGCGTCGCGGTCTGGGCCATGCAGGTGAGCTCGTACGCCGACGGCTTGCGTCCGTGCACGAGCCGGTACAGCTCCACCATGTCGGCGACCTTCGCCGAGATCACCCGGCGTCGGGAGGAGAACTGCTCGCGGACATCCTCGCCGATGCCGAGGATCTCGCGGGCCTTTCCGTCCGGGCGCATGGCGAAGCGCACGTTCAGCGCTCTCGTCAGGGCCTCCTCGGCGACCCGCTCGGCGACGGCCGCGGCGGCGGGCCGCTCGGCGTACACGGCCCGCCCGTCCAGGGTTCGCCACCGCTCGATGCGTTCGCCGGTATAGGGGTGCACCTCGACCGAACGCACCCGGTTGAGCACGGCGCAGTGCACGTGCAACTGCGGGTCGTCGTCGCGCGAGGTGTGCTGGCGAAAGGCCGCCACGGTCCACTCGTGCGCGTCCACCCGGCGCACGCCGTTGTGTCCGGCCCGGGAGAAACCGGCGTGCTCCTGGAGGTGTTCGAGCCCGGCGCGTACGCCCTCCATCCACGCGTCCCAGACCGCCTGGGCCTCCTCGTGCCGGCCCTCGGCCTGTAACGCCGCGTGCAGGACCGACCAGCTCTTGGGCGCCGAGAAGGTCAGGTCGAGATACTTCACGGCCCGCACCTGGGTGCTCCGCACCCGATCGGCCACCGCGTCCCGCTCCTCGGGCGTGGCGGTGTCGGGCAGGGCCGCCAGGGCGTCCGCCAAGCGTTCCTGCACATCACGGTAGTTGCGCGGCGGCGCGCCCAACGGGGCACCGGTACGCGGGTCGACCATGTCGCCGTAGAGCTTGCCCATGACCTCGGCGTCGACCTCGCCCCGGAGACCGAACGCGGCGGCGCCCGCGCCCAACCAGACGCCGGGAGGCTCCCCCGCGACCTCGATCGCCTTGAGGTAGTAGTGCTCGGCCCCGCGCCCGACCTGGTCGGTGAGATACCGGTGATCGCTCCCGGCGGAGATGGTCAGCACGGAACAGAGGGTAATCATGGGGCCACGGGTACGGAAGGGACTCGATGGATGCATAGGTGTGCGGGTTCTGTTGCTCTCACGCTCCGTGCGCGAATTACCTTGCCCTCGACCCCCGTTCCCCACGAGGGACGTGCGGCGGGACCCGGCGCCGCACCCACGAGCCGGGTTACGCTAGGGGTGGTTGCTCGTGGGAGCCGCCGGCAGGGGTCGGCGATTTTGCCCATCCGGGACCTCGGTCCCGGTACGGACTCCGGTCCGAGTCGCCGACCCCGTCCCGGCCGCCGGTCGGGACGGGGGCTCGCGACGGGGCACCGGGCCCCGCCGCGAACCCCCGACCCGGTGGGTCAGGCGGCGGCGCCGACGGTCTCGGGGCCGGTCGCCATCCGCGTCAGGTAGGCGGCGGCGACGGTGATCGCGCGCTCGTCGACGTCGAACCCTCCCTCGTGCAGGTGGGGGTAGTCGGCGGGGTCGACCCCGGGCGGCCGGACGCCCAGGCGCACCAGGTTGCCCGGCACGCCCGGCATGTCCGGGACCCCCGGAACGTCCTTGGTGCCCGCCAGATACCAGGCGAAGTCCTCACCGCCCTGGCTCTGTACGGTCGTCGCCACCGCCCCCGCGCCGAACAGGTCCACCACCGCCGCGCGCGACAGGTGGCCGAGGGTGTTCACCACGGGCGGCATCCGGTGGTGCTCGTGCTTCCACGTGAGGCCGGAGCCGCCGACGCGCATGGCGCCCTCGACGAGCTCGGTGATGAACTGCGGCATCCTGCGCCACGCGTCGGGGCTCGCGGTGCGCAGCGACCCGCCGAGGTCACCCTCGGTGGGGATCACGTTGAGCGCGGTTCCCCCGGCGTGCACCGTGGTCCAGGCGAACACCACGCCGTCGCTGGGGGCGAACCGCTGCACGAGTCCGGGCAGGGCGAGCATCATGTGCTGCAGGCCCGCGATCATGTTCGCGGTGAGGTGCGGTCGGGCGCTGTGCCCGCCCGTGCCCTCGACGTGGAAGCGGAACGTGTCCATGCCGGACGTGATCGGACCGTCGAGGATGGCGAGTCGGCCCACCTCGACCGTCGGGTCGCAGTGCACCATGTGGATCGACTCGACGTCGTCGAGCACTCCGGCCGTCATGGCCCGCAGCGCGCCGCCGGGCTGGATCTCCTCGGCGGGCTGGAACACCAGCCGCACGGGCCTGGGCAGCAGTCCCTGGTTGCGGAGTCCGACCAGGGCGAGCCCGGCGCCCAGAACCGCGCTGGTGTGCACGTCGTGGCCGCAGGCGTGGCATGCCCCGTCCACGGTCGAACGCCAGGGGACGTCCTTGAGGTCGGTGACCGGCAGCGCGTCCATGTCGCCGCGCAGGGCGATGAACGGGCGGTTCACCGCGCTGGGGTCGTTCGGGAAGATGTCGCAGACGACTCCGGTGCCGCCGGGGAGGACGCGGGGGCGGAGCCCGGCCTTCCGCAGGCGGGCGACCAGTCGCCGGGTGGTGCGGGTCTCCGCGAAGCCCAGCTCGGGGTGCTGGTGCAGGTCGCGGCGGAAGGCGATCAGCTCGGGGCCGAGCTCGTCGACCCCGGAGAGGATCCGGGTGGCCGTGGGCGTGGTCATGAGTGGTGCTCCTTGGTGTGGGATGTCCGGCGAGCTCCGGGCGGGTTTTGCCAACCCGTTCGGCGCTCGTGAGGCCTTGGGAGATCGACGGAGGGATCCGCCGCGCGCGGCGTGGGTCTCGGTGATCGACGAGCCGCGCGCCCGGCCGGTGACTCCCTGGGTGGGCCGGGCAGGCGCAGCCAGACCATGGCGCGGGTGTGGTGTCCAGGCATCTTTCCCGCCTGGACACCATGCCCGGGGTATGGTCTCCTCCGGTGCCCGGTCACACAGGGGGTCATCGGCTGGGTGTGGCTCGCCGATCACCGAGACCCACGCCGCGTGTGGCACCCTGCGCCGCTCTCCCGAGGACTCGCGAGCGTCGGACGTGGGCAGGAGCCGCCCGGAGCTCGCCGGACATCCCACACCGGAGCACCCTCGTGACCGCGCCCGCGGCCGCCCGGATCCGGCCCGGGGCGGCGGGTTCGGCCCCGAGCCGATCGCCTTTCGTCGCGGCGTGTACCGGCATCGCGAGGTGGGCGCCGCGTGGACCCGCACCACCCGGCGACTGGTCGCCCGCCTGCGGAAGGCCGGTCGAACCCCCGGGTCCTCCCCGGCGGTTGCGCCGGAGTCGGCTGCGACGTCTTTCCGAACGACGGCGCGGCGGACCGCGCGTTCATCGCCCTGCGCGGCGACATGGACGCGCTGCCGGTCACCGACCCCGGGGACGTCCCCTGGCGTTCGACCGTGGACGGGGCATGCCACGCCTGCGGCCACGACGTGCACACCAGCGCGATTCCGGGTGTCGGGCTCGACCTGGTCGGACTGCGTGGCCCGGGGCTGCTGTTCGGGCCCGCGCGGCCGGTGTTCCGGCCCGTCGAGGCGATCCGGCCCGGTGGCGCGCTGCGGGTCGTGGTGGCCGGAGGGCTCGATGGCGTCGAGTCGAGCCGCACGGTGCGCGGGGATTCGACGGTCGAGGTGGGCCGGGTCGCCGTCCTCGGCGGTCCGATCATGTCCGGCATGGGCATGCTCCGCTTGCGTGTCGAGGGCGCGGGCGGGCGCGGCGCTCGACCGCACGTCGCCGTGAACGTGGTCGTGGGGCTGTGGCGGATGGTGTTCGCCCTGCGTGGGCTCGGGCGGAGTTCGTCCCCAGCGACGGCGTGGTGTTCGCCTGGACCCTGGTGCACGCCGGGGGAACCGCGCTCGACGTGATCCCCACCGAGGCACGACCTCGGCGGGGCGCCGCGCACCGCGAGCCCCGACGCGTGGCGCGGGATGCCGGAGATCGTCGCCGGGCTCGTCGGGGGTGTCATGCGTGTCGGTGGCGGCTTCGACGCGTGGACGGTCGGGCGCCGCCGGTTGTCGTCCGTGGGGAATGCCCTCGGACGCCGGTCGTGCGCGGCGGTGGTGGACCTGCTCGGCGCGGACACGGTGGCGGGGGCCGTACGGAGCCGGGGCGGTGCGGACTTCGCCGCCCGCTGTCCGGTGGGCGCCGGGGACGTTCCGGGGGTTCCGGGCGTGCCGGGCGTGCCGGGTGCGGGTGGGTCTGGGCTTCCGGCCGCCCGGCCCCGACGTCTCCCCCGCCTGTGCGAGGGCGGTTCGGCGTCGGCGAGCGCGCGATCACCGTCGCCGCCGCCGGGCGTGCGCCGTGGCGACCGGCCCCGAGACCGTCCCACCGACGACCCACCGGGGCGGGGGTTTGCGGCGGCGCGCCGACCCGCCGCAAGACCCCGTCCCGACCGGCGGCCCCACGCCCGGGCGTTCCGGCCTCGGGGTCACCGACGAGCCGGGCCCGGGCTGGGCGGACGCCGGGCCGCCCGTACGCCCGCCGACCCGCACGCGGGCGGGGCGCACCTTCGCATCGTGATGCACGGGTGTGGGTACCGGCGCCGCCTCGCGGCGCCGGACCCGAAATGCGGCCCTCTGGGCCGCATTTCCCACCCGACGCACGGCGGTGACCCCTTCGGACGGATTTCTGCGGGGAGGTCGAGCGAAGATCAGGTAACTCTTCGCACTATCTTGCTTCGAAGCCTTCCCTGTCGCCCGGCTTCACGAGAGACTTCGACCGCGAAGGCCGCGCGGCGGGCGAACCGGCCACGAGAGAACGGGAATACGCGGATGTCGACCGACGAGACGGCACAGTCGCGGACCGGGAGCGGTCCGGCTCGACTGCCCCGTCGCACGGGCGGGCGGCGCCGAGTCACCAAGGTGCTGATGAGCGAGGACGAGTACGCCCGCGTCTCGGCCAAGGCGGCGGACCTGGCGGTGAGCGTCCCGAGGCTGCTGGTGGAGTCGGCCTTCGACGACGCGCCGACGGCCACCGAACGCCGTGCCTTCTATGCCGAATTGCTGGCCGTACGAAGGCAGTTGGCCCGTCTGTCGGAGCAGCTGTCCGAACTCGGCGCGGACCCGGCTGCGGTGGATGCGACAACGCCGGGATGGACGGATGTCATGGATCGACTGTCGGCTGTGCTGGACCGCCTCGACACGGCCACCGGATACCCGTCCGCGTCGGCCGGCCCACGAACGCAGGCCCCGTGATCGCCAAGCTCTCCGCGGCGCACGAGCGCCATGACGACATGGCGCAGCTCGTGACGTACCTCTTCGGTCCCGGTCGCGCGAACGAGCACGAGGACGCGCACGCGATAGCCGCGTCCACGGGTCTCGACCTCACCGGGGATCCCGCCTCGCTCGCGGCTCAACTCGACGCGCCCAGGCAGCTTTTCGGCACCGAGGTCAAGCACGGATCGGTCTGGACGGCGAGCCTGTCGAACGCCCCGCGGGACCGCCGGCTCACCGACGCGGAATGGGCGACGGCCGCGCGCACCCTGATCGACCGGCTCGGCTTCGGTGAGGAGGAGGGCAAGGCGCCCTGTCGTTGGATCGCGGTCCGACACGGGTTCTCCAAGAACGGCAACGACCACATCCACGTGGCCGTGGGCCTGGTCCGCGAGGACGGCACCCGGGCGAGCCCCTGGCAGGATCGGGTCAAGGCGTCGGCGGTATGCGCCGAACTGGAGCGGCGATTCGAACTGATCGCGGTCGAGGGCCGGCGGCAGGGGCGGGGGTTGCCCGGATACTCCCGCGCGAACGCCGAGAGCGCGGCGCGCCGGGGCCGTCCGGAGGTCGAACGAGCCACCCTGGCACGGCATATGCGCGGCGCGGCGGTGGCCGCCGTCGACGAGGAGGATTTCCTCCGGCGACTGTCCTCGTCCGGGGTCGTGGTGCGTCCGCGTCTGGATCGACAGGACGGCGAGACCGTGCTCGGGCTGTCGGTCGCCCTGCCGCCGCCGGACGGTACGAGCCCGGTGCGCTACGGAGGCGGGCGGCTCGCCCCGGACCTGTCGTTGCCGCGGCTGCGGTACTGGTGGGGCACGTCCGCCGGTGGGACCGCCGGCGCGGCGGCGGTCGATCCGCTCGGCGCCCGCGCGACGGAGCCCGCTTCTTCGACGGAGCCGGCCTCCGCCGAGGACGGTCTCGCGCGGTGGGCCCGGGCGGCGACGGATGTGGCCCGACTGCGCTCGGCGGCCCGCGACCGGCCCTTGGACGACGTGGCCGGGTGGGCGGGCATCGCGCGGGAGGTCGCCGGAGTGTTCGCGGTGTGGTCGGCGCGCGCGGAACCGGCCCGTCCCGGGCCGCTGGCCCGGGCGGCCGACGTCCTGGCCCGAACGGCGGTACTCGACCGCCCGCTTCGGCGTGGCCCGAATCTGCGCTCGGCGGCCCGAACCGCCGCGAGCGCTCCCCCGTCGCCCTCGTCCGACCCGGCGCAGGCGGCGCTGTTGCGTGAACTGCGGCTCACCATAAGGGTGATCCACGACGCCGAGGCGGCGCAGCGGCGCACCGCACAGGCCGCTCGACTCGCGGCGTTGGACCTGGACCTCGCGCCGTTGGAAGAGCGGATGAGTGCCGGCCGAACCGCGCGCATGCCGTCCGCGCGGGGGATCGATACCCCGGCCGGCGGTTGAGCGCGCGGCCGGACTCAGGCACGGCAAGGGGGTTCCACGCTTCCACACGCACGTGCCGTCGTCGCCGGCCGGCAGCAGCCGTATGGGCCGGCCGGTGCACCCCGGCCCGGCGACCGGGTCCCGGGCTGCGCCGGCCCGGCCACCCCGGTCGCCGTCGGCCGGGCCGGCGTCGCTCTCGGCGTTTCGCGCTCGCGCCGCTCGACCCGTGGATGTTGGCGCCGCGCGGGCGGCTGCCCGGTGCGCGTGCCGGCGGCCGAACCGACGACGGGGTCACGGCCCGTAGGCCGTGACCCCGTCGGATCGGGTGGGTTCGCGGTATCAGGCGACCAGGGTCGGCGACTCCTCGACCAGGTCCGATTTCGCGATCCCGGCACGCTCTTTGACGAGGGCGGCCGGCAACTCGGAGAAGGTGATCGTCTGCTCGCGGAGCAGTTCGACGGCCGCCCGGGGGGACGGGTTCGCGACCCGGAGTTGCCGTGCGGCGCTGCTGCCGCCGTCCAGCATGCGCCGGGCGACGGTGCGCACGAACGCGAGGTCGCCGGCGGCGACCAGGTCGGGCCCCAGGTCCTCGATGAGCTGCCAGATGACGGTGCGCGCGGAGTCGGTGGCCATCGTCGTGGGGTCGATCAGGAGTCCTTCGAGGCCCGAGCGGGCGGCCCGCCAGGTCGCGGCTCGCAGCCACGCCGGTGAGTGCGCCGGCGGCCGTTCGCCGCTCTCGGCCGCCCGGACGCCGCGCTGGACGAGAGCGCGGAAGAGCACGGCGATGAGTACGGAGGTGTCCACGTCCGGACACGAGTCGCAGATGCGCATCTCGAGCGTGGGCACGTGCGAGGACAGGCGCAGGTCCTGGTAGTGCATGCCGACGTCGACGATCACGCCCGAGCGGACCATGCCCTCGAGCATGTCGTCGTATTCCCGCGCCGAGGCGAAGTTGTCCGCCGGGCCCGCCGAGGGCCAGCGCTGCCAGAGCATGTTGCGCCAGCTCGCGTAGCCGGTGTTGTCACCGAGCCAGTAGGGGGAACTGGCGGACAGTGCGAGGAGTGTGGGCAGGTGCGGGGAGATCCAGGACATCGCCCGCGCGGCCACGTCGCGGTCCTCGACGCCGACGTGCACGTGCAGCCCGCAGACCACCTGTTCGTCCGCGACCAGCGCGTAGTCGCGCTTGATCGCGGCGTAGCGCTCGCCCGGGGCCTGGGGCGAGTCCGCGAGGTCCATCAACGGCGCGGTCCCGGAGGCGATCACCGCCACCCCGATCTTCTCGGCGGCTCGGGCCAGGAGCGTCCGGGAGCGGATCAGGTCGGCGCGCAGATCGGCGAGTTCGACGTGCGGTTCGCTGTTGGTCTCGATGGAGGCTTCCTTGGCCTCGCCCGTGAACCCGACCGTCGGCAGTTCGGCGAGCAGTTCCGTACCTGCCGGGCTCAACCGCCCGGTGCGTCGGTCGACGATGTGAAACTCTTCTTCGACACCCACAGTCCGAATCGACATGTGTCCCCTTGAGATGTGTGTTGCGTCAGTCGCTGTGCTGCGTGGCCGAACGGCCGCGCCGGATCGGGCACCCGTACAACGGGACGGATCGAATGGGTGCGGTGGCCGGCACCGGAACCGCGTGGCTCTTGCAACCACGCGTAACCGCGGAGTGGTTGCGCGTGAAGTCGGTAGTGCCCCGTGTTCTCGACGTCCGGGGTGCCCCGAGATCGAGAAAAGTCCGTGCAGGTCCGGGGCCGGCGAATGTGAGCGCCCGAAACCCATTGGCCTGCAAGGCCGTTGGACCAGACTGCGACCCCACGGCCCTGCTGCCAAGCCCCACTGGGTCCAGGAACTCTTGCGCTGAGCGATCTTGGTTCTTGGTCTGAATCATGCATGACGCGGAACCGAACGCGAATTCCCGTTGTACAAGCAAGGAATCGGCCTGCGGATGGTGTTTCCCGCGTTTGTTGTTCCTACCCCTGTCCGCCCCGCGTGTCTTCGACACGTGCGACTCGCGAGCCGATGGCTCGGCACCCGGGCCGAGGCGCGCGCGACATCATGGTCCGCATGGCGAATGCGCTGAGCGACCACCTTCGGGGTCGGAAGCTCGTCGGTCGAGCGTGGATCGAGAGCGACGAGCGATTTCGGATCGAGTATCGCCGGATGCGCCGCCGGGTGCCCATGTATCGGGTGGCCCTCGGGGCACTGCGGTTGCTGCACCGGCTCACCGCCGACGAGCGGCAGGGGCAGGCGGACCTGAGCGTGACCTGGTGGCCGCGGGTGGGTCCCGACGGTGAGATGTACGCCATGCCCAAGTTGTGGACCATCGACGAGCGGGAGCCGGCCGACAGGCAGACCCCTGGTCCGCCGCGCACCGAGGCCGAGTTGTACCGCCGATGGGAGGCCGGCGAGTGGTCGGAGCCGAAGAGCGGGGCCGAGGCGCGGTCCACCGGCGACCCGGCGGAGTTGCGACGCGTCGCGTCGTTCGCGGCGCGTTTGGCGCGGACCGTCTCGGGCGACGAGTGGCCGCAGGTCATCCACGAGTACGAGCGTCGCAAGGCGATCCTCGCGCAGCTTCGCGCGGGGATCGTGCCCGAGGGCAACCGGTACGTGGAGAGCGGAGCCGTTCCGCCGGGTGTCCGGCCTCCGCTGCACGGCTGGGCGCGCTATCACTGGGTCGGCGATCGTCCGTTGGACCTGGACTCCGACCGGCTGATGGATCGCGCGTGGGTGCTCGGTCGTACGCCGCCGCGAGAGTACCGGCCCTGGAGCGCGGGTCGGGTGAACTACGCGGGTGCGTACTTCGGTCCCATGTTCGGCGAGCTGGGCCGCACCGTGGCCGGCGGCGAGGCCAACCCGGAGTTCCTGAGCCTGCGGGTCGCCTACGGCGTGTGGTGGGGGTCGAACGCCTCGATGAAGGGGGAGTCCCGGATCCTGCGCGGGGCCCGGATGGTGCGGTTGCGCGACCTCGCGAGGTTCGCCCACGCCGAGGCCGCGCACCTGGGGCTCGCCCCCGCGCCCCGCAAGGCCCCTGGCGCGGCGCCGAGATGGGAGAACCCCGCCCCGGAGGAGGTCACCGACGAGGTCGTCACGGCGGTCGCCCGGTTCGCCAGGTCCGAGGTGCCGACCGACGCGGTCGCACCTGCCGAGCCGTCCACCGGCCGGCCCTCGACCAGGTCGGCCGCCGCCGAGGTCGCGGCGGAGGCCGGGCCGCAGGCCCCGACGCCCGCGCGGGTGTGGATGGACATGCCGCGTCCCTATGACCGGAGTCTGCGAGCGGGCGGCGCGCTCTCGGCGGCCACCATCGCCGCGATCGCCGCCGGTTGGGCGAAGCAGGTGCCCTCACGCGGACTTCCCGGGATGGACCCGGGGCCCGACGGCCGACCGCTCGGCGTCCACCCGTGGCGGCCGGCGCCGAGCCGCGACGCGCGGGAGACGGATCGCGGGCGCTCGGACGAGCGGGAACGTTAGCCGGGCGGGCGGCCGAAGCCCCGCCGAAGGCTCCCCGATCCACCCGAGCCCCGCCGAAGCGCAACCGAGGGCTCCCGCCCCGATCCGCCCGTGCACCGCCGAAGGCGTCGGCTCCGATCGACCGAACCGTCGCCGAGGGCTTCGACCCGGTCGCCCCCTCAGGGCTTCCGAGGGAACCGTGATGGACCCTCCCTCTTGGCATCGCACGTCGCAGATTCCATGATCGGCGTCGTGATCCCTTTCCTACGCACACGCTCGGCCGTGGCCCTGGGCGCGGTGTCCCTGGTGTTGTGCGGCCCTGCGTCCCTCGCAGCGGCCGACCCCGCCCCGCCCGCCGAAGCCGTCCCGGCCAAGGTCGAGCTGGTGCTCGACCTGTCCGGTTCGATGAAACAGAACGACGCAGGCGGGCAGACCCGCCTGGAGGCCGCCAAGCAGGCGGTGAACCGCATCATCGACGCGGCTCCGGCGACCGCCCAGGTCGGCATCCGCGTGTATGGTGCGGCCTATCCCGGTACGGACAAGACCCTCGGCTGTGCGGACACCCAGCTCCTGGTGCCGGTGGCGCTGATGAACGAGGGGGCCAAGGGCGCGGCGCGGCAACGGGTCGCGGCACTGAACGCCGTCGGGTTCACCCCCATCGGCAACGCGCTGCGAGCCGCCTCCGACGACCTCGGCACCCAGGGCGAGCGCCACGTGATCCTGGTCTCCGACGGCGAGGACACCTGCGCGCCGCCGCAACCGTGCGAGGTCGCCAAGGAGTTGAACGCGAAGGGCACCAAGCTGACGGTCGACGCGGTCGGGTTCAACGTCTCCGGCGCCGCGCGCGATCAGCTCAAGTGCATCACCGCCGCCGGGAACGGTGTCTACGCCGACGCCAAGGACGCCGATTCGCTGGTCTCGAACATGTCCAGCCTGTTCCGCAGGGCGTGGACCCCCTACGACGCGTCCGGTCGACCCATCCAGGGCGCGACGACCGGTTGTGCCAACGCGCCGATCGTCGAGGACGGCCAGTACCTCGACGCGTTCGTCACCAGTCGCGACCTGTGGTACCGCATTCGCAAGAATCCGGGCGAGGATCTCGCCATCGGCGCCACCGCGATCTTCTCGGAGCGCATGCGGGTCGCCGACGACCGGGAGAACTCGGCGTTCCTGACCCACCTGTTCATCAGATCCGGCCCGCCGGATCAACCCCAGAGCTGGCTGCTGTCCGAGGGGGTGGCCCTGGAGGCGAACAACATCGTCACCACCGGCGCGTCCGACGGGGCGAAGAGTTCCGCCAAGGCACCGGACGGCATCGGCTGCCTGCGGATCTCGCACAACGCCGAGGTGGATCCGCAACGCAGGATCCTGCTCGAACTCCTGGTCAGCCACCCCAGGCGGCCGGGCACCACCGGTACGACGTCCGGCCCCGCGCCCGCGAGCGCCGACGCCGGCGCTCCGGCCGCCGCGCCCGGCGCCGGTGACGACCGCGCCTCGGTCGCCGCGTCGTCCGGCGACGACGACGGGCCCGGTACCGGGGTGACTCTCGCTTTGATCGCCGCCGCGGTGCTCGTCGGCGGCGCGCTGGGATCGTTCGTCGCCGGTGCCCGGCGCCGGCAGGGGAGGCAGGCGTGAACGCCGTCGTACGCGTACGCCGCATCGCGGCTTCGGCCGGGGCCGCGCTCGCCGCGGTCGTCGGCTCGGTGATGGCCGCGCCACCCGCTGCGGCGGACACCACGAGCGGCTTCTCGTTCAACAGCGCGGGCGAACTCGGGCCCGGGGTGCATCGCGAGAGCATGGTGGTGGGCGATTTCCTGTTCTGGCGGGTGTACATGCAGCCGGGGCAGAAGCTCTCCATCAAGGGGTCCGTCGACATCCCGGCCGATTTCCCGTACAAGCAGGGCCCGAGGTTCGTGATGAACCTCTACAACCCGCTGCGCGAGGCCATTCCGCTCCTGGACAACCCGACGAACCAGCTCGTGCCGGGCACCACGCACCTGGAGGCGACCTCGGGGGCGTGGACCGTCGGGGACGGCAAGAAGTACGAGAACTTCGACGGGACCAAGGGCTCGTTCAAGGAGTTCAAGGACGACAAGTACGCGCTGCGCGGGTCGTACTACATCCAGATGTCCATCACCGGGGCCCAGGGGCCGCAGCGCGGCATCGTGGTGCCGATCCGGCTCGAGGTGTCGGTCGAGGGCACCGTGGTGCAGCGGCCGGATCAGCCGTTGGGACCCGAGGAGGAGCCGCGGCCGACGGCGGGCGCGGTGCCCGGTGCGCCGTCTCCGGCCCGGTCCGATTCCCCGGTACGGGCCGGCGCTCCGCCGGCGCCGGCGGGCCGCGCCGACAGCGGTGCGGGCTCGTCCGTGGCCTCGGATTGGGGCGTGCCGGCGGGCGGCGCGCTCGTCGCGCTGTTGGTCGCGGCCGGTCTCGGATACGCGGTGCGCACGCGGTTCGCCGCCCCGGCGCCCGGACCCGTCTCCCCCTGGGCCGATCGCCTGCCGGGCCCTCCCCCACCGCCCGCGGCGCCGCCTGCCCCCGTCCGGGATCCGGCGTCGACCTGGCGGCCCGGTGTCGCCGATCGACTGCCGGGTACGGCGCCCGAGTCCGACGAGGTCACGCAGGCCTTCGAGGTTCCGCGCCGGCCGGAGCATCCGCCCGGCGCGGAGCCGCCCACGCAAGCCTGAGAAGTCCCGGGAGCGGCCCCGGCGGGGCGCGGGGCGGTGGTGGGCGGGTGCGCGGCGTCGGGATCGATCGACGGGTGCGCCGCCCGCCGCCGCGCCGCGGCCGCCCGCCGGTGTCGCTTTCCACCGGTGTCGCTTTCCACCGGTGTCGCTTTCCACCGGTGTCGCTTCGCGACGGGGAACGCGCGTGTGGCGTGGCCGGGTCAGGTCGACCAGCGCAGCGCCGTGTCGGGATCGGCGCTGTCCAGGACGCGGCGGCGCAGGCGTTCGTGCAGGGCCTCGCGCAGCGCGAGCACGCGCGGGGCGGTGGAGCCGGGCAGGAGGTGGCCCCGGTAGTGGTCGAGCAGGGTGTCGATCGAGGTGGTGGGCACGGACAGGGCGCGATCGAGGTCGAGGAAGTCGGCCTCGCAGTCGCCGGTCAGGCGGTACGGGTCGGAGGCCAGTCGGTGGCCCAGGATCGCGCGTAGCCGGGCCAGTTCGGCGCGGACGGTGGCGGGGCGTCCGCCGGGGCCGTAGACCGCCTCGGTGATCGCCTTGGCCGTCATCCCGCCGGGCTCGCTCAGCAGGGTCGTGACGATCTCGGCGTGTCTGCGCGTGAGTTCGTGCGTGGTGCCGGCGATCTCGAGCCGGGCCCGGCGCAGGCCCAGCGCCTGCAGGCGCAGCGGCGCGGTGGTGACCGGCCCCGATGCGGAGTCCTCGGCGATCAGCAGGTACAGGCCGCCGGCGGCGAGGCGCTCGGCGAGCAGGACCTGACCGCCGGGCAGCAACATCGGGCCTTCGCGCGGCGGGCCGGGCAGGCGCTGCGGCAGCCAGCCGGGGGGATCCGCACGCAGGACGCGCCCCTTGGGGTCCACGATCGCGCTCTTGCTGCCGAGCCGGCGGGCGATCCGCTCCACGTAGCGGGTGCTCACCCGCGCCTCCTCGCGCAGCCGTACGCTCTCCAACTCGGCCTGGGCCAGTCGGCGCGCGGTGTCGAGCAGGGGTACCGCGAGCGGTTGCCAGTTGCGTTCGGGGCAGGTGAAGTCCAGGATGCCGAGCAGTTCGCCCCCGGCCGGATCGTGGATGGGGGTGGCCGTGCAGGTGTACGCGGTGGCCGCGGACAGGAAGTGCTCGGCGCCGAACACCTGGAACGGGCGGCCCGTGGCCAGTGCGGTGCCCACCCCGCTGGTACCCGCCGCGCCCTCGCTCCACAGCGCCCCGGGCAACAGGTGCACGCGTTCGGCGGCGCGCAGTGTGGGGTGTTCGCCCTGCACCCACAGCAGGTGCCCGTGCGCGTCGCTGAGGAACAGGAGGCGGCCCGGGTCGGTGACCAGACCGCTGAGGGTGCGGCGCAGCAGGGGCCAGATCGTGGTGAGCGGATGTTCCTCGCGGTGTCGGGCCAGTTCGTCGTCGACGAGGGTGACCGGCGGGAGGTAGGCGTCGGGCGGCAGTCCCTGTCGCCGCGCGCGTGACCACGAGGCCCGGATCGGGTCCCGCACGCCCGTGGCCGACCCACCGCCCAGTGCTCGATCGCGTGCGTCCGGTCCGTCCGCCATGCGTCCATCATGCCGGCGCGCGGGCCCCGGACGTCGGGCCCGTGGTGTGGCGGGGGTGGGTGCCGTTCTGCAACGTTGCTGCAACCCCCCTTCGGTCTCTGGTGCGTGGGTCTCCCGCTCGCGCACACTGCCGCAGCGCGGGTCGGCGATCGGCCGGCCGGGACCCGAGGAGAGACGTGCCCTATCTGGAGTTGTCCGACGCCGTTCCGCTGTACTACGAGGAGCACGGCGCGGGTCGCCCGGTGCTGCTGTTGCACGGCTGGACGATGAACAGTTCGTTCTGGTCGGGCAACATCGCGGCGCTGGCGGCGGAGAATCGGGTGATCGTCGCCGACTTCCGGGGCCACGGGCGCTCGGGCAAGACCCCGGAGGGGCACAGTCTGGACCAGTACGCCCGTGATGTACGCGAGTTGGTGCTGGCACTGGGTCTGGACGAGGTGACCATGGTCGGCTGGTCCATGGGCACCTCGGTGGTGTTGTCGTACGTGCGCCAGTTCGGCTGCGAGGGGTTGCGCGGCGCGGTGTTCGTCGATCAGTCGCCGCGTTTCATGGATGGGCCCGGGTGGGACTTCGCCCTGCAGGGCGGCTATTCGCCGGTCGATCTGGCGGTGTTCGCGCAGACCGTGCGGCACGCCCGGCCGTTGGCGATCAAGCCGTTCATCGCGGCGTGTTTCGCCGAGCCGCCGGCGGCGGAGGCGGTGGACGCGGCGTACGCGGAGACCACCCAGACGCACACCGCGTCCGCGTTGGACGTGTGGATGGACATGGCGCACTCGGACTGGCGGCCGGTGTTGCCCGCGGTGAAGGTGCCGACGCTGCTGATCTACGGCGAGCGCAGTCGGATCTTCCCCGGGGACCTGGCCGGTTGGCTGGCCGAGGCGCTGCCCGACGCGCGGGTGGAGCGGTTCGCGGCGAGCGGGCATGTGCCGTTCGTCGAGGAAGGCGAACGCTTCGACGCCGTCGTCACGGAATTCCTTCGCCGCTGATCTCCCGGGAGTGCGAAGGAACATGCGGGTCCGCCCGGCGGGTACCCCCGCCTCGCCCGGTCCGGGCGGCCCGCGACCCGAGGATGGGGAAAGGCCGATGATTGTGCTGCCCGGCAAGGCGACGGATACCCGTTCCCCCGTCGGTTGCCCGCCGGCGGATGGATCGCCGGCGGATCGACCGAGGGCACGCGTGCCTTCGGCGCGGTCGCCCGACTTGCGTACCGATCTTGCCCATCCGGCCCGGATGTACGACTACTACCTGGGCGGCAAGAACACCTTCGCCGTCGATCGCGGCGCGGCCGAGGCCGTCCTGGCCCTGGCGCCCGAGGTTCGCGCGATGGCCTTGGCGAATCGGGCCTTCCTGCGTCGGGCGGTGGCTTTCGCGACCGGTATCGGCGTCCGTCAGTTCCTCGACATCGGGATGGGTCTGCCCGCTGCCGGCGACACGTACGAGTGTGCGGTGCTCGGCACCGAGCATGCGCGGGCGGTGTACGTAGACCACGATCCGATGGTGCTCGCGCACGCGCGCGCGTTGTCCGCGCGGCCCGGTCGGGTACGGGTGGTGGAGGGCGATCTCCGGGACCCGGAGACGCTGTTGCGTCGGGTGGCCGGGCGCACGGGGGTGGACTTCGACCGGCCGGTCGCGGTCGTGCTGACCGCCGTCCTGCACTATCTCTCGGATGCCGACGATCCCCGGTCCGTGGTGCGCGCGTTGATGGACGCGACGGTGCCCGGCAGTGTTCTGGTGCTTTCCCACGTCGCCGCGGATCTGCGTCCGGACGCGGCGCGCACGACCGCCGAGTCGTATCGCCATTCCGCTGCGCCGCTGTTCCCCCGGACCGCGACCGAGGTGCGGGCGCTGTTCACCGGGCTGAGTCCGATCGATCCCGGGGTGGTCCCGATCTCGTCGTGGCGCTCGGACCGATTGCCGCGTCTGCTGGACAATCGGCAGTGGATGTACGCGGGCGTCGCCCTCAAGTCGCCGCCCACGGGCCGCTGGGAGTGTTCGGGCAGGGGTCGGGGCGTGGTCGGCTCGCGCCGTTCGTGTCTTTGAGGTAACGAGCCGGGCGACGGAACCGGGAGACGGACGGGGCGGCCGGGGCGGCCGGCGAGGCGACACCGACGGCGCCGGCGGGTCGCGGGAGCGCCGTGCGGAGCTACCGGCGGATTTACCGGAGCGTGGTACCCGCTCCGGCCTTACCGGTCGGTCCGCCGCCGGCGATCATGGGCGCTGTCGCTCGGCGCCGATCGGGCGGTCCGTGGTGGCCGCGTGTGGCCGAACGGGCGGGCCCGGGCGCCTCGTTTTGTCGGCCTCGCGCCGGGTCGTGGGGGAGTCGCCGTGCTCGAGTTGGGGATCCAAGAGGAATTCCACGTCGTGGACCTGGCCACCAAGCGCACGGTGTCCTCCGCCCCCGCCCTCCTCGATCGGCTTCCGGCCGGCCCCTTCGTCGGCTGTTCCAAGGAGTCGACGGTGGCGATCGTGACCTCGACACACGCGGAACCGGACGCGCTCCGGGCGCGGTTGACCGAACTGCGCGGCACGCTGGTGCACCGCGCCGCCGGTCTGCGCCTGGGCGTGTTGGCGAGCGGCACCGCGCCGATGATGAGCCTCGCGGACATACGGACGGCCCCCGAGGCCCGATACGCGGCCTGGGAGGACGAGTACGCGGAGTTGTCCCGGGGTTGGATCACGTGCGGCATGCACGTCCGGGTCGAGGTCGAGGACCGGGACGTGGCGGCTCGGGCGATCGCCTGGATCACGCCGCATCTGGCCACGTTGTCGGCACTGTCCGCGAGTTCGCCGTTCTGGGCCGGGCGCGACACCGGCTACGCGAGTTGGCGGCAGGTCTGCGTCGAGCGTCTTCCCGCGGCCGGACCGATCGGGCCGGTGGGCTCGGCTCGGGAGTACGACGAACTGGTCGCGAGCCTGGTGGCGGTCGGTGTCGTGCCCGACCGCGACCTCTTCCTCCCGGCGCTGCGCCTGTCCCCGCGCGGGTCCGCACTGGAACTGCGGGTGTGCGACGCGATCGCCGACGTCGAGGTGACGATCGCGATCGCCGCCCTGTTCCGCGCGCTCTACCTGTACGCGAGTGCCGCCGTCGCCGCCGACCGAACGCCTCCGACGCCCTCGCCCATGCTCGCCCGAGGGGCGATGTGGCGGGCGGCGCGCTCCGGGATCGAGGGCGACCTGATCGACCCCGTGGCCGCGGTGAAACTGCCCGCGGCCACGGTGGTCCGCGCTCTGGTCGCCGAGATGGCCCCGTACTTGCGCGAGAGCGGCGACCTCGACATGGTCGAGGCCGCGATCGGGCATCTGCTCGCCCGGGGTTCCGCGGCGGCCGGGCAGCGCCGTACCGCGCGCGAGGGCGGCCCTGCGGCGGTCGTGGATCGGGTGTTGGCGCAGACCATGGCGTGTGTCGGCATCTCGGATGGCTCGCCCCTGCCCGCGTCCCTGCTCGACACCGCCGCGAGCTGACCGGGCGGAGTCGGCCGCCGTCGTGTACGCCGGTCGCCGGCGTGCCGAACATCGCGTATTACCGGGGGGTTTACCCGTCGAGAGTGCCCGACGCGGCCTGTTTCCCGTCGGGTTCGATCGCGAGGATTCCGGTATGCCGCAGAACGCTCAAGAGGCCACACGCGAACGCCCATCGAAACCGACGGCCGGCAGTCGGACCCGACGTCCCGGCCCGCTCGTGGGCGTCGAGGGGCTGGAGGCCCACGACGTCAGCTCCGCGCTCCTGCGTTCGATCGCCTCTCCCCCGCGTATCTTCGTCGGGTCGGCGCGCGAGCCCAACGCCCGTCCGGATTTCGCCACTTTGATGGCGTTGGCCGAAGCGGCCGGCGGTGAACCGTACATCCGTGGTGGTCGGTCCGCCTCCGAGACGCTCACGGTGATCGCCATGCAGACCCATCGCTACGAGTCCGCCCGGCTGTTCCTGGCGGCCGGGCGCACTGTCGTCGAGCAGCGCGGCGTCTACACCGCCGCCGTCGAGGACGCGGTCGCCCGTCATCCCGGTGACCTCGAGCAGGCCCACCAGGCCGCGCGGCGCTTCCTCGCGACCGTCGCGCAGTGGCGACCGCTGCCCGACGTGGTGTTGCTGACCGCGGACGAACCGCGGGCGATCGAGGAGCGGTTGCGCGCGCACGACCAGGAGAAGGGGCTGGACCCGGCCCAACTCGGCTTCAAGGCGACCTTGTTCGAGTTGCTCGCGGAGGACGACCCGGATCGCTTCCGGATCTTCGATCGCCGAGAGATCGGTGACGTTCCGGTGGGCGAGGCGGTGCGCGATTGGTTGTCCCGCGCGTTGCCGACGGAGTAGGACGAGCGCCCAGCGACCGCGCGGATCGCTCGCAGGGACGGCCCGCCTTCGCGGCTCGACCACGACGAACCGCGCGCATGACACCGATCGGCCGCCGGAGGATCGATCGTGATCCGGGCTGTGCGCGGGGCATCCCGCCCTACCCGAGCGGGTGATCGGCCCGGGCGGCACGGCGGCAGGTCCACGAACGACGGCCGGGCGTCGACCCCTTGCTGGGGTCGACGCCCGGTCGTGTGTGGGGATGTGCGGCGGTCGCACCCCGAAGGGTGCGCCTGCCCGGGGCCTGTGCGGACCGGCCCCGGCGTCCTAGCGGGGCGACACCGCGTGCTGCGAGACCCGCGGTCCGGTGGCGCGGTATCCGCCCCTGGTACCGCCGCCTCGGCCTCGGCCGTGTGACGAAGCGGAGCAAGTCATGTCGGGTTCCCTTCCGTTCCTGAAAGACGGTGCGGATCTGTTCAGGGTCGAGCCGGTGGTGTGATGAGCCGGGGAGCGCCGGGGAGACGGCGGCGCAGCACCTCGACGCGCCAAGCCTGCGCTACGGAACACCTGTGGCCAAGACTTCCAGGCCCCGGGAACGTGGCGTAAAGCCTCAGCAGATCTGGTGCTCGGATTCGGTCGGTCGCCGGGTGGGGGTGATCGGGACCGGTTCCTCCCGTCTTTCCGAACACCCGTGCCTGTCGCCGCCGTTCGCACGCAATCGGGAGACCTTCCCGTCATCGGAAGGGCTTCGGCAGGAGGAGCCGCGACCATCGACGCCGAACGGACGGCGGCCGAGCGGGCCACGGACACGACGACCGGGAACGTCGACCTGCGGGCCCCGGGATCCGCACTCATGTGTTTCGCGACTGTCGACGGCGCAACAGCAGCGCGGTGAGCGCCGCGCCGAGCAGGAGCGCGGCGGGCAGTCCGACCCAGACCAACGGGCCGCCGAACGCCGCCGAATCGTCCGAAGTCGAGGAGTCGGAGGCCTTCGGCGTGCTCTTCGCCGGAGTCTTCGTACCCGGGTTCGCGGCGGTCGACGGGGACTTCGCCGGCGGTGAGCCCGCTACCGACTGCCCGCTCTGCGCGTACACCGGACCGGGTTCCTTGGTGCCGCCCACCGAGACGTCCACGGCCAGCGTGCGCAACTCGCCCTCGCCCTGGGCCGCTACCGCGATGTAGTACCAGCCGGGCAGCATGTCGGCGACCTCCTGCTGCCGGTCGCTGCGGTTGAGGAAGCGCACGGGACGTGTCGCGAAGGGGTCGACGCCCTTCGAGAAGATGTGTTCGGTGTCGTGCACACCCCACGAGTCCTGGGCCAGTTGCTCGCGGATCGGGTTGTAGAAGTGGGTTTGTACGCCGACGATATCCTTGCCGCCGCCGACGCGCGTCTGGAAGGCGAGGCTTTGGCCCCAGTCGAGGCGGACCCGGTAGAAGGCCCACTCCCCCGGGGCGATCGTGTCGGTGTAGTGGCCGGACCCGGGCAGGGTGGTCGCCGAGCCGAACGAACCTCCGCCGACCACCGGTTGCGGAGCGCCGCCGGGCTCGGTGTAGCGCGCGAGGTCGGCCTCGGCCGGGCCCTTGTCCAGGGCCTGCGGTTCGAGCAGGACCTGGAGTTCGAGGGGTACCGGTGGTCCGGTCCCTCTGCGGGTCACCGAGAACACCTGTCGTCCCGGTTGCTCACAGCCGTTGGTGCCTCGACCGGATGCCGTCCAACTCACCGACGCCGTGACGACCTTGGACAGCCCTTGGTCGAGTCCGGTGTCCGATGCGCAGAAGCTGTTGCCGCGCTCGCCGAGCTGCTTGACGTCCAGGGCCTCCAGGCCCTTGACCTTGCTGACGGTGGTTCCCGACACGTACGCGGTGTAGCCCGCGGGCACGTCGACGGAGTAATACTTCACCTCTTTGTCCGTCAGCTCGTCCAGGTGGCCGCCGGGGGGCAGGGCCGCGGCGCGCGCGGGATCGGGACCGCCGTCGACGGGGGTGCCCGCGGGTTCGTAGCTGCGCAGCGCCCGCTGGGTCACCCGGGTCAGTTCGCGTTCGAGCGAGCCGGCGTCCGGGGCGTCGGCGTAGGTGCCGCCCGAGGCCCGGGCGATGCACATCAGTTGTGCGCGGGTCTTGGCGTCCGCCGCGAAGCCGACGGTGTGCACGCGCATGTCCACCCCCTGCGCGGCGAGTTCGCGTGCCACTTGGCAGGGTTCCGGGGGCGCGCAGGTGTCCTCGCCGTCGGAGACCAGCACGATCGAGCGTGGGCCCTCCTTCGGCAGCGCCTCGGCGGCCTTGCGCAACGCCGGACCCATCGGGGTCCAGCCCAGCGGCCGGATCGCCTGCGCCGCGGCCTTGAGGTCCTGCTCCGGCGCGGTGCCGACGGGTCGCACCACCGTGACGTCGCGACAGCCGTCGGCCTTGTCGGTGGTGGACCCGCTCTGCCCGGTGCCGTACACCGTCAGTCCCATCCGTGAACCCGACGGCGCGGCGTCCACCAGCGTGCCGATCGCCTTCTTGGCGGCATCGATCCGGGTTCCGGTCCCGGCGCGTTCGTTCATCGACCCTGAGGCGTCCAGAACCAGCATCACCGGGCTGAGCGTGCCCGGTTCGGCCGCGTGCGCCGGTGATTGGCCGGTGGGCGCCCAGGCGATGCCGAAGGCCAGCGCCAGGGCGGTGCACGCCGGGAGTGCTCTCGATCTCATGGCCGGAAATCTAGACTGGATTGCACTCGCAAACAATGGATTTGCAAAGAGCAATCGTGAATGATTCGACTTGCATCACCGGGACATGTCACCGAAAAACCATTGTTGCAGTTGCAAATACTTCGACTCGGACCCCCATCGTACGCCCAAGATCGTTCGACCGTTACCGGCACGTATACCTCTGCCGGTTCATCGGCTCGCCCTTGCCGCTCGCGCGAGGACGGCGAAAATCTTCCCCCCGGACTCTGTCATCGGATCGAGTCGACGCCTCGAGTTCGGGGAGCTTCACAGTGCAACGAGGTCTTACCGGTTCGATCGCCGCCGGTCTGGGCGTGGGCGCCTTCGCGCTGATCGCGCCGATCGCGGCGGCCGGGTCGGCCCACGCGGCCGACGACGACAAGAAGGCGTGTGGGCCGGTCACCATCGAATGGTCCATCGACGACAAGACCTGGTCCAAGGCCGGCCTGTTGGGCGCGCTTCACACCAAGGTGAGCGTGCGCATCGCCGGCGATGTGGCCAAGTCGTGCAGTTACAAGGTCTCCCTCGCCTCCTACAGCGCGGAGGGACCCACCTGGAAAACCTCGGGGATCCAGCGGTATCTCGGCTCCAAGACGGTGACCCTGAGCAGCGCGCACAAGAGCGCCAAGCTCGACATCTCCAAGTACGCGCCGCCCTGCTTCGGCCAGATAGACCTGTACGGCAACGACAAGGTCTACGACGGCAAAGCCAATCCGCTGCCGCGCTATCCCGACGCGAAGTTCCCCGTCGATCTGATCGCCGGGTGGAACGGCGGCAAGGAATGCGCGCCGCCGACGACCAAGCCCCCCACCACGAAGCCGCCCACCAGCGCGCCGCCCACCACGAAACCGCCCACGACCGCGCCGCCGACCACGGCGCCGCCCACCACGACCCCATCCAGCACGGCGCCCTCGAGTTCGGCACCGCCGACCACGAAGCCGCCCACCACCACCCCGCCGTCCGAGGACCAGCGCACCCCCGAGACCGCCCCGCCGGTCACCGGCCAACTCGCCCAGACCGGCGGCAACAGCGGCATCAAGCGGATCGCCGGCGCGTCCGTCGCGATCCTGGTCGCCGCGGTCGGCGCCCTGCTGCTGATCGGCCGTCGCCCGCACCGGTCGGGCCCCCGTTCGCACTGATCCGGGGCGGATTTCCGCCGCGGCTCATCCGGAACGCGCGGATCCGCGAACCGCCCTCGCACCACGAGAGCCTCTGCTCTAGGCTCCCGACGTCGCACCGCTCCGGTGTCCTTTTCAGGACTCCGGGCCGAGTCCCGGTGGCCTGACAGGCGCCCCCATACCGGTTGCGGGTAAGTCGACTTCGGGAGCAGCGAAGTACCGTGGAGGGCTTCTTGCGATTTCGTTCGCTCAAATTCGTGTTGCCCGCGTTCCTGTTGGTCGGCGCAGGTGTGACCTTCGGAGTGGCCTCGGGTGACTCGGACAACTCCAAGGCCACGGTGCCCACCAATGAGAACGCCTATGTGAGCCAGGTGGCGCCGGCCAAGGCGCACGCCACGCAGACCTGGTTGTCGGTGTGTCCGGCAACCTGTGAGGGAGCTCCCCGCTCCGAACGGCGGGCGTTCGTCAAGTTCACCGTCGCGGGGGTACCCGCGGGCGCGCGTGATGTGCGGCTGAGTCTGGATCTGTACTCGGCCAGGACCACCGACACCTCCGTGCGCGTGCACAAGGTCACCGGTTCCTGGTCGGCGAAGAGCCTGACCTGGAACAAACAACCCGCGTTCGGTGATGTGGTGGGCTCACGCGACGGCTTCACCGCGTCGCAGGTCGGCTCGATCGACGTCTCGTCGGCCTTCGCCGGCAACGGGGCGTACAGCTTCGCGCTCACGGCCGGGAAGGGCGCGCAGGGCGTATTCCAGTCCTCGCGCGCGAGTGCCGCGCAGGCCCCGCGCCTGTCGGTGAGCTGGACCGATCCGGCCACCCCCACCACCGGGTCGCTTCCGTTCGAGATGCCGTCCACGTCGGCTCTGCGCGCGAGCGACAAAAAGGTGTACGCGCATTACTTCACCCCCTACCCCGCTTCCCTCGACAATCAGGAGCCGACCCAGGACTACTACAGCCGCAACTACCTCAACCCCGCGGGCGAGAGCGGCAAGCACGCCGCGTACGGCGGGCTGCTGCGGGACCGGCCGGTCCCGCGTGGGCCGTTGACCGGGGACTGGCAGCTGCAGGACATGCAGCGCGAGATCCGCGACGCGACCGCGGCGGGCGTCGACGGCTTCACCGTCGACGTACTGTCCACCACCGGCGCGCACTGGACCAGGATCAAGAACCTGATCAAGGCCGCCGAGACCGTCGACCCCGGCTTCGCGATCGTGCTGATGCCGGACATGACCTCGCTCAAGGACGCAACACCCGCGAGCCTGGCCGCGTCGATGGCCGACCTGGCCTCCTCGCGGTCCGTCCGGCGCCTCGCGGACGGCCGCGTGGTGATCTCCCCCTTCAAGGCGGAGCAGCAAACCCCGCAGTGGTGGGGCGAGTTCGCGACCGCGATGACCAAGACGCACAAGCTCGGCACCGCGCTGGTCCCGGTGTTCCTGAACTTCTCGGCGAACGCCGACAAGTACGCCTCGGTCAGCTACGGATTCTCGAGCTGGGGCAATCGCAGTCCCAACCGTCAGGGCAACATCCAGTGGGACATCGCCAAGGCCCACAGCCTCGGCAAGATCTGGATGCAGCCGGTCGCGGTCCAGGACGAGCGCCCCAACCAGGGCATCTACGACGAGGCGAACAACACCGAGAACCTGCGCACCTCGTGGGACAACACCATCTCCGGGGGAGCCGACTGGGTACAGCTCACCACCTGGAACGACTACTCCGAGGGCACCCAGTTCCAGCCCTCGGCCAACTCCGGACACACCTGGGTCGACATCAGCGACTACTACCTGGTCCGGTTCAAGACCGGGGCCTGGCCCCGGATCACGCGTGACACGGCGTACCTCACGCATCGCGTGCAGTTCGCCGCGGCCAAGCCCACGGGCGGCACGCAGACGAAGTTGATGACACCGAGGTCGGGGACCAACGCGCCCCGGGACTCGGTGGAGGTGCTGACCTTCCTGGTCGCACCGGCGACGGTGAACGCGACGATCGGCGGCGCCGGCCAGAGCTATCAGGCGGCGGCCGGCGTACAGGCGAAGCTCTTCCCGCTCGCCTACGGCACCAACTCGGCGTCGATCGTTCGCAACTCGGCCACGGTGGCGACGGTTTCCTCACCCAACGTGGTGCGGAAGGACTTCGCCGCCCAGGACCTCGGCTACCGAGGCGCGAGCAGCGGCCGACCGGGCGCGGGCTGACACTCCGCACCCACCGAGTGGAACAACGTGGGGGTCGGGTCCGTTGCGGATCCGACCCCCACTCTCGTCCGTCCGGACGGAGTCGCCGCTCGCGGGCGACACGTCCACGGGAACAGGACGGGAACGGGACAGGAACGATGTAGCGCCGACCCCCGGCCGGGGGTCGGCGCTGCATCGTCGTATGGGTGGCACTCACCGGCGGCGGGCGGCGGAACTCGGGTCGCCTTCGCTGCCCGGCGATACGGGGGGCGAATCACCGGGCCTATCGCGGTACTCGGCACGACGCCCCGGAAGACGAGGCGCAACTCGTCTTCCGGGGCGTCGCAATCGCGTACGGGCTTGGGCCGGGACGAATAGCCCTATCCCGTACGGGTGTTGGCGCTCGAAGTCGGGCGGCGATCGCCGGAGAGGGTGCGCTTCCCCCGCGCCATTGAGGGGGAACGCCCGGCCGCCGCCCGATCCGCGGCGCTCAGTTCCCTCGGCCCGCCTGGGCGGACGTCGGGTGGTGGGACCTCGACTTGTGCCCGCCGGGCACACGATGCACGCTGCGCGGTGTCCGGGCGATGCCGAGGCGGGAAGTGCCTCGGGCGTCGCCGGCGCGGCCTGGGCCGCGGGACGATACGGAGCAGTCCATCGGGTTCCCTTCGGTTCCTGAAGGATGACGAGGCTCTTTCAGGACAAGCCGGGGGTGTAGCGAACGAAGGCGCGCCCCGCGGGGTGTGGCGGTGAAGCGCTTCGATGCGACCAGCCTGCGGCATGGGAACCGGTTGGCCAAGTACGCGCAGGCTGCGGGAATGTGGGGCGCAGGACAAGCGGACCTGGCGCTTGGGGGCGGGGAGGGGGCCGGGTGCGGTGGAGGTTCGTTTGCGGCGGGATCAGAAACCCATGGCCAGTTGGGCCACTCGGCCGGCCGCTCGATCGGTCACCGGGTTCGGGACCTGACCTGCCAGCTCCCTCGGCACCGTCTTCTCCTGGCCTCGGGCAACCCGATTGACGGCGGCGACTCCCTTGGCGACAGCGAGGGTCGTCGAGGCGAGACCCGCCGTGTGTGCGTCGAGGACCTTCGCACCCACGCTCACCGCGAACTTGGTTCCGGCGGCGGCGACTTTGTAGAGCTTGCTGTTCGCGACCACGTCCGGAGAGTTACGGGTCATCCTCGCGATGGCACGCACCGCCAGATTGTGTTTCCGGGGCGGATCGACGTTGTCGCCGATCGCTTCCTTCCCCATGTCGTACTTGTGGATCGGCACTTGCGCCCTTTCATTTCGCTGCGGTGTCTTGCCCTCTTCGCGCCCGGGATGTCAGTCGCCGGGTTGTCGCACTTGACCCGTGTCCCGACTGCGGGTCGCGGTTTTCTGGGGTCCTGTGCCGTTACCGGCCCCTCCCAGACCAGGCGTGGTCCGAGCGGCTTCGGGCTTTGCGGTAACAGCCGGACCGGCAGCCCGGGCGATGCGGTTCGTGACACTCCGCACCGTCTCCGGGCTCAGCGGCTTGAGGCGGCCGGCCGTCGCCTCGGGCTTAACCGGCAAGGCCACGGATAGTTGGGGGCGTGCGGGTTCGCCATTGCTGATGCCCACCGCGTTGGCGACCGCTGCGGGGCTGACCGGACTCAGACCGTCGAGGGCGGAGGCAGCTCTCTTCGTCTGGGCGCGTGCCGTCCTGTTCGCAGCCCTGGTCTGACGACGCGCCTGACGCGCCTCCCGAGCCGCAGCCCGGTTCGCAACCCTGGTCTGACGCCGCGCCTGACGCCGCGCCTGACGAGCCTCCCGAGCCCCCGCCCGCTCCCGACGCGGCCCCTCAGCCCGAGCATCCGCCTGCTGAGCCTGCGCCCGCAAACCAGCCCGCAACCTCGTCAAAAACCCCTGCTCAGCCGCGTTCGCCGGAGCATTCGCCCGCGCCTGACGCCGCGCCTGACGCGCCTCCCGAGCCGCAACCCTGTTCGCAGCCCTGGTCTGACGACGCGCCTGACGCGCCTCCCGAGCCGCAGCCCGGTTCGCAACCCTGGTCTGACGCCGCGCCTGACGAGCCTCCCGAGCCCCCGCCCGCTCCCGACGCGGCCCCTCAGCCCGAGCATCCGCCTGCTGAGCCTGCGCCCGCAAACCAGCCCGCAACCTCGTCAAAAACCCCTGCTCAGCCGCGTTCGCCGGAGCATTCGCCCGCGCCTGACGCCGCGCCTGACGCGCCTCCCGCGCCGCAACCCTGTTCGCAGCCCTGGTCTGACGACGCGCCTGACGCGCCTCCCGAGCCGCAGCCCGGTTCGCAACCCTGGTCTGACGCCGCGCCTGACGAGCCTCCCGAGCCCCCGCCCGCTCCCGACGCGGCCCCTCAGCCCGAGCATCCGCCTGCTGAGCCTGCGCCCGCAAACCAGCCCGCAACCTCGTCAAAAACCCCTGCCTCGGACCCCTGCCCCGAGCATTGGCCCTCGCCTGCCGCATGTTGCGCACGGCGTCGCGGCCCCTGAGCACTTGGTTCCGCACGCCGCGGGCACCCGCCAGGAGGCCACGGCCGGCCCAACGAAGACCCGTCCATGTACCCCGACCCACCGCACGAGTTCCCGCCCAGATGCCCCGACCCACCGCACGAGTACGCGCGAACCGACCTCGACCCGCGCCTCCGCGCTGAGTCACCAGCAGTCGCCGACCCGGCGCCAAACGCCGCGTCACACGGTTGGCCGCACCCGCTCGACCCACGGTCCTGTTGGGCGCGGTCCGCGAGGCCGGCCTCGAGTTGCGCTGCGCCGCCGCGTCCGCCCGCCGCGCCTGCCGATCTGTGAACCTCTGACGGGCAGCCCTGTAGGGCCGCACGACAACCGCTTGGTAGGCACGCCGTGCGCGGGCCGCCAAGCGGGCACGCAGCGGTTGCCGCTCCGGCGCCAAGCTGGTCAGAGGAGGCAGGCCCGCGTCCGCCCGGAGCTGATTCAAATGGGCCCGCGAAAGTGGTGGCACACCACGCAACGCCGACTCGTCCGAACGCAGCCCCTCACCCCGCTGCCGCTCGGCATTCGCCTCGCGTTCCGGCGCGCTCGCCTCCCGCTCAGGCGCCGGTGGTCGCGGGGCCGGGTCGGGGGCAGGGGCTGTCGGTTCGGCGGCCGGAGCACCACCCGCGGTGTCGGTGCCTGCGCCGGCTGCCGCACCGGTGCCGGGCAGCGGGCCAGGGATGGGGATCGTTTCCGCCCGCACATTTCGGGCGGCGAAGGAGTCCCGCAGGTTGCCGAAGAAGCGCCAGAGGCCGACTACGGGGCTCGCGATCACCCGGAGGAAGGGCAAGACGAAGCGACGGAAAAAGCCACGCCGGGCGTCGGGCTCCAGATTGATCCACGGATTGGGGGTCGCCACCGGCCGAATCTCCCTCTGACCAGACGCACGGAAAACTTCACGCTAGTGATCACGGGCGCGCCACGACTAGGTCGCAACACGCGGACCGATCACAGGTATTCGCGCGATCCGTCTGTTGCGCACGACTTACCCGGTGGCGGACCGATCGAACGCGGTCGACATCGCCGCGGAAAGTCCCGGTGCGTACAACGGGCTAGCCAACGCCTGCCCCATACTGCTAGAGCTGTTCGATGCTTCGGGGGAGACGGACGATGGGTCAGGCGGTTACATGAGTGCCGAGTCACGCAAGTCGTCGCCGAGCGGGCCGCGTGGTCGTGGAACCGCCGCTCGCGACGAGGCCCTACGAGTGTCCCTGCACGGTGCTGTCGCGCGGATCCGCCAGGCGCTGGCCGACGATCCGGTACGGACTCGCCCCGAGAGCGAACTCGATTCGCTTCGGGAACGGTTCGCCGATCACGGTGTGATCGTCGGGGCCCGGCATGGTCTGCTCGACGTGCCCACGCCCCAGGTCCTGTCGGCGTGTACCACGCCCGATTGGGCCTCCCGTTCGATCCTGCACTTCGTCGCGCTGCAAGCCGCTGTCGAGGACGAACTGCGCGGCATGTTGTCCGTCGCCGCGAACGAGGAGACATCCTCGGGCGGTCTCGTACCGACCTGGACCGCGCCCAAGCGCAGCGCCGGTGACGACTGGCTCGGCATCCCCTCGATCTGGCAGGGTCGGGTCGCCGAACCCCTGGGCGCGCTGGACGAGTTGTGGACCACGACATGCCGCGCCGTGCTGCGACGGGCGCCGGACGCCGACGCACTCCTGCGCCGGCTGGACCTGTTGTTGCCGGCCACCCGCGATCGCGACGTCGCGCCGTTGTCCGGCGGAGCCGGCGTACAGGCCTTGCGCGAACGCATCGCCGAAGGGGCGATCGCGTGGGACGATCCCGCCTCGGCACCGTCCGCCGGCACGTTGTGGGTACCGGAGGATTCCGGCGCCAACCCCTGGTTGCTGCAGGGGGCGAACGGGGTCCCGGCCGCCGGGATCACGCCCACCGTGTCGACCGCGTGGTGGTCGTGGTTGCGCGCGCTGTGGTCCCGGCTGACCGAGCGGGTATCCGCGTCGCTCGTCCCGGCGGTGACCGAGCTGCTCAGCCGGATCCTGACGCGACTGCTCGCGTTGTGGGCGGACCACGTGAGCCGTCGCGCAGCGAACTCGCCGGCACCGACGTTGCCCACCGGCGGGATCGATCTCGAAGCCCGCGGCCTCCCGTCGCTGCGCTCCGCCGTCGCGGCGGAGTCGACGGCCGCCGCCCCGCCGACGGTGCGCCCGCCGACGGTGCGCCCGCGTCCGATGCGCCCGGCCGTCGATCCGCCCACGCCCGCCCGCAGGAACCCGAGTGCGGCAACACCGGCAACGGCACCGGCAGCGGCACCGCCGGCTAGGCCGAACCCGGCGACACGATCGAGCGGCACAGCGACCAAGACCAAGACCAGGCCCGCGCCGACGACGCCCCCGACTCCGGCTCCGGCCCCCGCCCAGGTCTCGACCCCCGCCCCGGCCCCCGCGGCGGCCGCGCCCCCGTCGCCCACCCGTCGGGTGTCGTCCGTACGCACCCTGTCCGGCCCCTCGACCCGCCACCTCTCGGAAACGCAACCCGCCCAGGAGCCCGACGCCGATCGCGTCGCCGCACTCGCCAGGATCGGCCTGCTTCCCGTCTCGGGCGCGATCTCGAAGGTCCGCACCACGAAGTCGGGTTAGGTCCTGGCCGACACGTCGGTCGAAGGTCCACACGGCAAGGGCCGGCCGGCTCCGGCAGGGCCTCGAAGTGCCATCCGGCGAAGGCCGGAATGCGCGAAAGCCATGCCCGATTCCGCGTTTTGTGACCTATCGCGTTCCGATCCGCGCCTCTAGGCTCCTGTCGCGCCGGCACGAGCCCTGACCTGTCCATGCGGCGAGTCGCGGACTCCGGAGCGGAGTCGCCCCGCCGAGCGGAACGGAAATCCGTGATTCGCCCACGCTTGCCTCTGATATCCCTGCTGATCGCCGCCGCGCTGGCGCTGAGCGGTTGCTCGGCTGCCGGGAGCGGGAGCGTTCCCCTGGTGCGCAATCCGGTCGACGAGCCGGTCAAGGCACCCAAGCTGGTGGTTCCCGCCGGCTTCGACGTGAACAACGGCTGGCAGGCCGACGTCCGCAGTCGGGCCTACGTGGTCGCCCCCAAGGTCGGCGCACTGGTCAGCATCGACATCCGCAGCGACATCCCGTCGGCGGGCAGTGAGTCCACCACGCGAACCAAGACCGCCGTCGTCGCCCGCAGCGCCACCGACGGCAAGGTCTGGTGGTGGTCCCAGCCGGTGACCCCGCTGCAGGATCAGGAACGACCGGTCCTGTCGCTGATCACCGTTCGCGACACCGAGATGATCGTGCTGATGCGGTTGGGCACGATCCCGGAGGACGGGCTCAGCCGGGCCCGACGCGTCGTGGTGGTGGACAGCTTCGTCGCCGCCAGCAGTGGCCGGAGCGTGATTCCGCGGCAGCACCTGGTCCGGGACGTGCCCGAGGGGCTGACCGAGCTTCCGGCCCGGGTCGGGGACGGCGGGGTGTTGTTCCGCGACGACATCGACCGCCGCGACGAGGCCCCGTTCGAACGGGGTTCGGTGTGGAATCCCGAGACGGGCGAGGTCACGCCCACCGCGCCGACCGGACCGACTCCGCGTCGCTGCCTGCTGGGCAGCACCTGCGCGATGTTGTCGTATCCGATGTTGCCGACGGCGGCCGGAATGCTCAACGAGACCTGGCAGACGACCGATTCCAAGGACGAGAACGGCCTGCCGGACACGTGCCGCACCCGCAGTTCCCGAAACGAGGCATGTGGGCGCGGTTTCGAGGTCGCCGGACGTTGGAACAGCGGATCGGTGGCGCCGCCCGGGCGCGCGCTCGGGGTGCCGGTGAGTGTCACCAAGACCGCCGTGGTGGCGGCGTGGTGGACACCCGCCGAGGAGAACCAGCCGCAGGAGGTCCTGTACGTCGTGCACGACCTGGTCACCGGGGCGGTGTTGACGCAGATCCCCTGCCACACCCCGCGCGACGACAACCCGGACGAATACCATCAGCTGCTCCCCGCCCGGCACTCCCCCGACACCCGCTACCTCGTCGTCGGCCCGCTGGCCGTGGACATGCGCGGCACGGCCGTGTGTTTCGCCCAGAACGACCGCAACAACGCGGTCGAGCTGGAAACCGTCTCCAATGCCGGCATCGCGTACGGAACGATCCAAAGCTCCGACGGCAGCGACAAGCTCAACGCCGGGCGTGCCGCGCTGAACATCACCACGAAGGGCATCGAGGCCCTGCCCGCCGGAGTTCGTCCCCCTTCGATCCTCACCTCCTCCAGTGTCGGTGTGTTCGTGACCCGCAACACCGAGGGCCGGGAGCCGGTCGACACGACCCTGACGATGTATCCGCCGCCGCCCGCCGTACCCGTCCCCACCAAGAAGAAGAGTTGAGCCGGCCGAAGCGCGATTACCACATCGGTGGCGCCGGCCCGGCCACTATCCCGATCGCGCGGAACGCATCGCGCTCGGCGGATAGTTCGCCGACGGGCCGAACGTAAAGATTGACAATCGTTCCCTGTTTCGGGAAGAGGATCCATGTCCCAACACTCCGAGCCTGCCGCGCAGCCGGGTCGAACGATCGCCGCCTCCCTGTCGATCGAGTCGACCCGCCGCCAGGTCGCCCAGGCCGTCGCCTCGATCCGACGTGGTCGCGAACGCTCGACCACCGTCGTCGCCGTGGTCGCCGTCGGCTCACTCTTCGCGACCTCGGTCGTCGTCGGAATCGGCGTGGCCGGAGCCGACGCCGACCTGGCCGACGTGGGCGCCTGGCTGCCCAGCGCGAACGGCAGCATGGTTCATGTCAACGGCCTCTCCGGCGACATCACCGGCCGAGTACGGCTGCCCGGGGCCCCCGGCTCCAACTACCAGGTGAGCGAGGACGGCGACACCGTCCTGGTGATGGACGAATCGACCGGCCAGGTCACCCGGATCGACCCCGCCCAGTTGACCGCTCCGTTGTCGGTCGACCTCGGCGACGCCGGCATGCAGTTGGTCACCGGTGGCGAGCGCGCGTGGTTGGTGGAATCCGGTACGGCGCCGGGCGCCACGACGGCCGTGGTGCGGCCGATCGATCCGGGCACCCTCGCGCCGCTGGGACCGCCGATCGCCCTCGGCGCCAAGCCGATCGGTCGCGCCCAGGCGGACGCCAAGGGCACGCTGTGGATTCCGATCCCCTCCAAGGGTGAGGTGATCCCGGTCCGCGGCGCCGTGTTGGGCACGCCGATCAAGGTGTCCGAGCCGAACAGCCCGATCACGCTCGCCCTCGTCGCGGATCGCGCGGTCATCGTCGACGCCGCGGCCGGCGCCGCGAAGATTCTCACCGACACCGGCGTGCAGACGACCATCACGCTGCCGTCCGATCTGTTCAAGGGCGGCCTCGACAAGACCGTCGTACCCGGCAAGAGCGAAGGACAGGTACTGCCCGTCCTGAGCACCGCCGACGGCACCCTCGTCCTGGTGGACATCGCGGCGGGCAAGGTGTCCGCGGTTCCGCTGGGCACCGGCGGGAATGTCCTGGGCGAACCTCAGGTCCTGGGCAAGAAGGTCTACATCGCCGACCGCACCAGCGGTTCGCTGATCGTGTACAACACCGAGCAGGCCAAGCTCGAGGAGCAGGTCAAGGTCACCGGCGTCGCCGGCGAGTTGGAGACCTTCGTCCGCGACGGTCTGCTGTGGGTCAACGACGAGAAGAACGCCACCGCGGTGGTCGTCGACGGCGACGGCAAGCTGCACAAGGTGCAGAAGTACGACGAGAAGGGCGGCAACCCGGTCCCGGGTGACGAGCTGCCCCCGACGCTTCCGCCCACGACGCCGCCCGCCGAGGATCAGCAGCGGCCGAACAACCCGGGCAACGCCGACGTTCCGCCGAACCCGAAGGACAACGAAGGCGACGGCGACAACGACCGCGGCAACGACGACCCGGGCCGGGACAAGCCCACGGATCGTCCGACCCAGGGCGGCGGCAACACGTCCACCCCCGATCCCGGCAACGACCCGAAGCCGCAGCCCACCACCACCATCACGGTCACCGCCCCGCCCGTCCCGACGGGCAGCTCGACGCCGACGGCCACGACGACACCGACGGCGAGCAGTACGCCGTCGGCATCCGCGTCCCCGTCGGCGTCCGCGTCCAAGAGCCCCACGGCGTCCAGCACGCCGACGAAACCCGGTGGCACCACAACGGCGAGCCCCACGCAGACGACGCCGACACCCGATCCCCCGAAGCAGACGGCTCCCACAACGCTTAAGGCAACATCCGGCGCGGGCTTCATCACCGTCACGTTCGCCAAGTCCAGTGGAGCGACACCCCAGAGCTACCGCATCGACGGTCTCAAGGACGGCATGAAGGCCGAGCCCACTTCCTTGGGCCCCAAGGCCACATCGTCGTTCAAGGTCACCGGGGGCCAGTGCAAGACGGAATACAGCTTCACCGTGACCGCGGTCTTCGCCGACGGCGTGGAGAAGACGTCGAAGCCTTCTACGGCGGTGCGTCCCTGCACACTCCCGGCCGCGCCCAAGGGCCTCACCGCGAAGCCCGCCGCAGGCGGCCACGGTGGCACGTTCACGTGGACCGACGTCGCCGGCCTCACGTACTCGATCGACTTCCAGGACAAGACCACCAAGTCCACCACCGCCAAGTTCGCGGTGAGCAACCTCAAGAACAGCAAGACATACCCGATCACCATCAGCGCGACCAACGAGGCCGGCACCAGCCCCAAGGCCACGGGGAGCCTGAACCTGACCCCGCCGAAGCGCACCTACAAGGTCGGCCCGAACATCGACAACAACGTCACGATCGGCATCCGCTCGGGTCCCTCCGTCGCCGGCACCGTGCGCAACGGCTACATCGCGGCCGACTACACCGGCAACATCACCGTGATCTGCCAGGTCAAGGGCGAGCACCAGGTCCGCCAGGGAACCAACGTGACCGGTTCGATCTGGGACAAGGTCGAGTACAGCGGACCGGGCGACCCCGGCAACGGCTGGACCAGCGACCTCTACATCCGCACGCCCAACTCCAACAGCGGCACATTCTCGTCATCGGAGTTGTGGCAGTGCGAGTGATCGCGACCGGGCAGCCCGCCTGACGCGACAAGCATTCCCCGGTGGTGCGCCCCCTTTCCCGATCGGGGCGCACCACCGAGTCACCCCAGCCCGTCCGCGACCACACACCCGTCAAGACGCGGCAAGCCCTCCCGCCTTCCCCGACCGTCCACGGCACGGAGTGACGGTGGGCGATCGACCTGGAGCGCCGTGAACACGATGCCATCGACGACGAACGACGATCGTCAGAACTCCCTGCCGTTCCATGCCCCCGACGCGCTGGCGTTGTTCGGCGAGTGCTTCAGCGCCCTCGCCGACAACATCGAGCGGGTCGTCGTCGGCAAGCGGGAGCAGATCGAACTGGCGCTGACCTGCCTGTTCGCCGAGGGTCATCTGCTGGTCGAGGACGTGCCCGGAACCGGCAAGACCACCCTTGCCCGCGCGCTCGCGGCCTCGCTCGACGCCGCGTGGCAGCGCGTGCAGTTCACCCCGGACCTGTTGCCGTCCGACATCACCGGCGTGTCGATGTTCCGCCAGACGACCAACACGTTCGAGTTCCTGCCCGGACCGATCTTCGCGAACATCGTGATCGGCGACGAGATCAACCGGGCCTCGCCGAAGACCCAGTCGGCGCTCCTGGAGGTGATGGAGGAGGCCCGGGTCACCGTGGACGGCGTGGCGCACCCGGTACCCCGCCCGTTCATGGTGATCGCCACCCAGAACCCGGTGGACATGTCCGGCACCTATCCGCTGCCCGAAGCGCAGTTGGACCGCTTCCTGATGCGGATGTCCCTGGGCTATCCGGACCTGCGCTCGGAGGTGGCGGTCGCGGCCGGGGCGAACGGCGCCCCCTCGATCGAGACGCTCCCCACCATCGCGACGGCGCAACACATCCAGGAGTTCGTCCAGATCACCCGCAGCCGGGTCAAGGCGGTCGAATCGGTTGTCGAGTACGCCGTGCGGATCGGCCACGCGACCCGCGAGTCGACACACACCCGACTGGGCGCCGGGCCGCGCGGCAGCGTGTCGTTGATCCGGGCCGCCCGGGTCCGGGCCGCGTCGCAGCGCCGCGCGCACATCCTGCCCGAGGACATCAAGGCGCTCGCCGGACCGGTCCTGACGCACCGTCTGCTGCTCACCCCCGAAGCGGAGTTGAGCGGCGTCACCGCCGCCGACGTGCTCACCGAGGTGCTCTCCCAGGTCAGCGTCCCGAGCGCGACGGCACTGAAGGCGAACGCTTGATGCTCTCCTCCAGCGGGCGCGGTGTGCTCGTCTTCGGCCTGGTCCTGTGCGGGCTCGGCTGGGGGTTGGGGTATCGCGAGGGCGTGGTCCTGGGAGTCGCGTGCCTGGTCTCCGTGACCGTCGCCGTGACCTGGACCCTGCGCCGCTCCTCCGTGGCCGCGAAACGCGAAGTGGTGCCCGCGAAGGTCGCCCGCGGCGACATCGCCCAGGGCCGGGTCACCCTGGTGAACACCGGGCGGCGGGCGCTGCGCGGACTGCGGGCCGAGGACCACGTGGCGGGCCTGATGGTTCCTCCCGTCGACCTGCCGCCCGTTGCCGCCGGTGCCGAGATCCGGGCCCGGTACACGCTGCCCACCCACCGCCGCGGCCGGGTGGAGATCGGCCCGATGCACCTCGTGCGCAGCGATCCGCTGGGGCTGACCCGACGTTCGCGTCGGCACGGCGAGTTGGAGACCCTGCTCGTGCGACCGCGCACGATCGCGCTCCAGTCGCTGCCGGCCGGCCGCACCCACCACCTCGAGGGCCCGAACTCCGATACCGCGGACGACGGGACGCTCACCTTCCATTCGCTGCGCGAGTACGTCATGGGTGACGACCTGCGTCGGGTGCACTGGCGTTCCACCGCGCGCACCGGAACGATGATGGTCCGCAAGCTGATCGACGTGAGCCTGCCGCAGACCACGCTGGTCCTGGACACCAACCTCGCCGCGTTCGCCGAGGGGGTGAACGCCGACGAGCGCGACGAGGCGTTCGAGGTCGCCGTCGACGTCACGGCGTCGGTGGCGCTGGCCGCCGCGAACAACAACTTCCCGCTGAAGGTGGTGACCGGGCGCGGGGCGTTGCCCGCTCCGCTGGGCGATCACCGCAGTGCCGAGCACTGGCTCGACCTGCTCGCCGAGGTCTCGGCACACGAGGACCACTCGTTGTCGGACGCCTTCGACGTGGTCGAACGTACCCGGGCCGGCGACACGTTGATCGTGGTCACCGGCAGCACCGACACCCCCGGGTTGCCGCGGATGGACCGGGTCCAGGGCCGGTTCGATCGTGCGTTGCTGATTCGCGTCGCCCCACCCTCGACCACCGACCCCGGCCGGCGCTCGACCGCCCGGCCGACCGCGATGCACGTGTCGCAGATCCGGGTGTCCAGCCTGGAGGAGATGGCCGTGGCGTGGCGCAAGGAGATTTCCCGGTGAGCACCACTCTCGACGATCGCCCGGTGGAGTCCGGGCCCACCGGCGATTCCCGGCCGGGCGGAGCGGCGACCGCGCCGCCCGCGCGCCCGAATCACCCACGTGGTCGGCTCGATCGGCCGGATGCCGACCATCGCTCCCTGTGGTCGCTGATTCCCGTGACGCTCGCCGCGTTGTCGGTGGGCTGGGCGTTCGGCCGCACCTTCGAGACGCGCGACCTGGTGCCGGTGATCCTCCCGTCCGCGATCGTGCCGGTGTTGTTGTCGGTCGCCTGCTCGCGACCGGTGCGGTCCCCGGCGCCGTCGGGCACCGCCGCCTGGACCGGGGCGGCCCGACGCGGGCCGGCCGTACGGCCGTTGTGGCCGTCGTTGATCATCACCGTGGTGTGCTGGTCGCTGGTGTTGTCCGCGACGCTTTTCCGGGACCGGGCCGCGGGTGGTTTCCTGCCGAGCATCGGGCTGATCCGGGAGATCTGGTCGGCGCTGTTGGACTCGCCGCACGCGGTGTTGAGTGTGGTGGCGCCGGTGCCCGGTGATGCCGAGATGCTCGTGCTGCCCGCGACGTGTGTGTGGCTTGCCGCCCTCGGCGGCGCCGAGTTGGCACTGCGTACCCGCACGGTCGTCGCACCCGCGGTGCCCTCGGTGTTGTTGTTCGCGGTACCGGCCGTGCTGGGGACGGGTGGGCCGGGAAGCAATGTCGCGGCGTCGGTGGCGTTGGCGGGCTCCGTCGGCCTGTTGCTCGTCGCGCGGCGTCCGGGGCGCGGATCGGGGCTGCGCAACCTGTCGATCGGCCTGCCGTTGGTGGTGGCCTCGTCGGTGTTCGCGGGCGCGATCGGTCCCGCGCTGCCCGGGGCGACCGCACGCGAGGCGCCGGACCTGCACACGCTCGTCGAACCGCCGACCGATGTGCGCCTGGGCGGGGCCAGCCCGTTGGATCGCATCTCCGCGTGGTTGCAGACCCCCGAACGTCCACTGTTCACCGTCTCCGGCCCGGCCCCCGCGGAACGCAACTGGCGGCTGGCGGTGTTCGACTCCTACAACGGGGTGCGCTGGGCTCCGGCCGACGACCTGCGCACCACGACCGGGCGCGTTCCCGACCGTGAGGACACCTCCGTGGTGTCCAAGACGGCCGAGTCGCATCTGGTGACCATCAAGGAACTCGGCGGGATCTGGCTGCCCGCGGCGGACCGACCGCGCGAGATCCGTCCGCCGGCCGGCCTCGAGATCTCGGTGGAGCAGCACAGCGGCACGGTGGCCGCGCACCGGCGGCTGCCTGCGGGGACCCGCTACGAGGTCGACTCGCGCGTCCCGGTCCTGGATCCCAACCGCCTGCAGTTCCTGCCGGTCGGTACGGATCCCGCCTTCATCACCATGCCGGACAAGGACGTCACGGGCGAGCCGTTCGAGGCGCTGCCGGTGTTTCGGCGACTCGCCGAGGAGGCGACCACCGGCGCCAGCTTCCCCTACCAGCAGGCGCTGCGGCTCGCGTCGTGGTTGCGCACCAACTACCGATACGACATCACGGCCACCCCGGGACACTCGTACCGCAACCTCCAGTTCTTCCTCGAGTCGGGCAAGATCGGCACCTCGGAGCAGTTCGCGACCGCGTTCGCGGTGATGGCGCGCACGCTGAACCTCCCGAGCCGCGTGGTGGTCGGGTTCTCCTCGGGAACCGACATCGGCGGCGGGGTGCGCGAGGTGCGGGCCGGGGACGTGGTCGCGTGGCCGGAGATCGAGTTCGCCGGCGCCGGATGGGTGCCCTTCTTCCCCACCCCGGGACGCCAGAACGAACCGGGTGACCGGAACAAGGCACCCGGCCAGGACGTGGCCCAGCCGGGCACGGTGGCCTCGCCGCCGCCTCCGCAGCTCACTCGCGACCAGGTCGACGCGGGCATCGAGGGCACCGATCGCAGCGGTGTGGCGCCGGACCCCCACGACGGCGAGGACAAGGACTCCGGTATTCCGTGGTGGCTGGTGGCCGCGGTCATCACCGCCGTCGTACTGCTGGGCTACGCGGTGCTGGTCTTCATCGCGCCGCGCGTGGAGCGGCGTCGACGTCGCGGCGGCACGCCGAACGAACGGGTTTTGGGCGCCTGGCAGTTGATCGGCGCGGCGCTCACCCGAGCCGGTCTGCCGGCCGGGAGCGCGGCGACGGCGCAGGAGGTCGCGGTGTACGGCGGCGCGCTGCTGCCCGCCGAGGTCGGGGCACGGCTGCCCGCGTTGGCGGACCTGGTCAACGACTGCGCGTACGGCGAACGGGTCGCCACGCAGCAGGAAGCCGACGACGCGTGGAGTCTGTGCGCCGCCCTGGAAGGGGTGTTGCGCCGCGAGTCGTCCACGACGTCACGCCGGCAGCGCGTGCTCGCGCGCTGGCGGCCGCGCAGGGTCATCGGGGTATTCGGGTTGTCGAAGGGACGGCGGGAGTGGGGGCAATGAGCAGCGGGGGAGCTTCGGGGATTCGGGCCGGCACGAGAGCGAGACTGGCGCGGCTCACCGCGGTCGTCGCCGCCGGCGCCTCCCTTGCCGGTTGTAGCCAGGTGCCGAACATGCTGGTGCAATCCCAGGATCGCGAGATATTCCTTTCCAGAGGCGGTGGGGCGACATCCGACCTGCTGGACGTGAACGCCATTCCGGAGAAATACCGGAAATACGTGCCCCAACTGGAGAAGGCCGGGGCAGCCTGCACCGACGTCACCGCGCCGTTGATCGCGGGACTCATCGAGACCGAGTCGAGTTGGGATCCGCCCCCGGTCAACAGTGATGCCGGGCGCGCCCAGGGCCTCGGCCAGTTCATGCCGGGCACCTGGAATGGCGACCCCAGAAAGACCGATGATGGGGCGGGTCGCGACGGAGACAACGACAATGTGAAGGACATCGGCAACCCGGCCGACGCGATCATCGCGATCGGCGACTACCTGTGCTCGATCGCCAAGAAGGTCCATGAGTTCCACGAAGAGGGCAAGATCCCCAATGTCCGGCCCGGCGAGCAGCTCAAGATGCCGGATCTGATGTTGGCGGGCTACCTCCGCGGTCCCTACATCTGGACCAACCCGCCCTCGGGCGTGACGTACGCCTCCGATGGCATGCCGCAAATCGACGACCCGAAGAACAAGACACCCCGGGAATACGCGAACGGAATCATCAAGCTCGCCAAGGAGAAGTATTCGATCAAGGGAGCCGGCGGCAATCTCCCCGCGATCGTGGGCCAGGATCGGCAGGCCATCATCAGTCGGGCGAAGGTGTGGACCGATGCCCGCGTCCCCTACAGCCAGAGCAACTACAAGGACGGCCTGATGGCCGACGGCAAGACGAAGCAGAGATACCGCACCGACTGCTCGGGCTTCGTCACCATGGCGTGGGGCGTGGAGGCCGGGGCGAACACCACGGCGATGACCGGCATGACCGAGCCGATCAAGAAGAGCGAACTGACGGCCGGTGACATCATCCTCGACGACGACGGCGGCAACTCCGGGCACGTCGTACTGTTCGAGAAGTGGGCCGACGGAGGCCAGACCGAGTACTGGGGATACGAGGAAGCCGGCAGCACGGGCGCGATCTACCGCAAGATCCCTTACCTCTACTTCAAGGGATCGGGGCCGTACGAGCCGCGTCGTTTGAAGGGGCTCAAGTAGGAGGCGACCCGCCCGCCGGTCACCTACCGGCGGGCGTCATGCCGAGCCGAGCCGCCTCACGTGTCGGGTTCGCTTCGCGGCCGCTCTCCACTGACCTACTACTCGGCGCCGCCAGTCCGTCCCGCGTCAATTGATCGCGGAACGTGCCCAGCGCGTGCTCCGGCTGGGCGAGGGCGTTGAACCCTCGCCCGGCCAGGGCTCCGGGACCGGTCGGGCCGACGCCCGGCGCGGGCTGCGGCGCGGCCTGCATGCCCAGGTCACCGAAACCCAACGCCCACGCGTGAGTCGGCCGGCTCGGTCCCGCGGCCGGAGGCGCCTGGCCGACGGCGGTCCAGAGATTCTCGGCCGCCGGCAGTTGCGGTCGCGAGGGACCCGCTTGCTCACTCACGTCGCCTCCCGGCCTGGATGACTCGGATCTCGTTACCTGTCGATCAAAGGTTGAACATCTCGCGGGCACGCTGGGGAACCTGGCCGCTGCGATGCAGCACTTGCGCCCGGTCCCGGGCGGGCTGCGCCTGCGCGGCGAATCCCAACGCCCTGCGCTGCGCACGAACCGCCCGCGTGCCCATCCTGGCGGCAGCGCGCTGCGCGCTCACCCTGCGCCGCTGTGCCGAGCGCTGCTGGATACCGGGTGCGATCCGGCGACCGTTTCCGGCCGCGATCTGATTCAACAACATCCCCTGCGCCCGGCTGCGGTCCGCGAAGAACTGCACCTTGGCCCGATTGTCGGCCGCTTTGACGGCCTGATCCTCGTACTTGCGATATGCCCGCGCTCCCGCGCGCATCCCAGAGTTCTGAGCGTAGAACTTCGTCGACTGCCATCTGGCCGCGACGTTGGTCACGCCCTTGGTCAGACGGCCCGCCACGGCCGCACCGGCGGTCTTGAATTTTCCCTTTCGCTTTTGCTTCAAATACTTGCGGGCTCTATCAAACCTTGTGCTCGCCCAGGAGAGAATGGGCTGGGCCAAATCGGCCGCGTCCCCGATTGAATGTGGACCACCATTGGGGCCGAACTCGACGGCTTGGCTCATCGCTCATCCCTTCCGTGCCGGCTGATGCCTCCGGCGAACATCACGGCCAGCCCGGGCGGTTCAGCTTGGCCTTCTGGAGGTCGTACTGTTCCTTGGGCCGTTCCGGTTGACCCGGTGTTTCGAAACCGTCGTCGATCTCGAAGGCGATGTCGCCATCATCCCATGAAGCGTCGGGATCGCGCGGGGTCACCCGGAACGCCGGGTCGTCCCACATCTCCGGCGGCGAGGGCTCGATGGGCAGTTCCGCGAGGGGGCGATCCGAGTGACCCTCGCGCGGGTCGCAGGCGACGAAGGGGCCCAGTTCGGGATCCATCAGCATGCGCAGATGCGGATCCGCGTGTTGGAGCCACCAGGTCGACATGCCCAACGCCGCGTCGTGGCGCAGGTATTCGAACGCGCGCCAGATCGCGGTGAAGCGAATGATCGCCTCGGGGTGTTTCCACCACGCGGGGCACCACATGATCGACGAGCGGTTCAACCGGCGTTCGATCACCTTGACCATGTAGTCGACGACGAAGCGGTCGACCGATTCGAAGACGAACTCCGGCTCCGGCTCGAGCTCTTCGTCGAAATCCTCGACTTGGGGCACGGTCTCTCGTGCCTGCCGGGCGGCGGCTTCGGTCATCGACCGGAATCGCTCCGGCGCGTCGCCCTGTCCCCAGACGTCGTCGTCCGGGAGTTCGCCGCTCATTTCACCGCCTTGGCCATGTTGATCTGGGCGGCGTTCATCACCTGGGACGGGTCGTAGGTGTTGATCGATTCCTGGATCCGGTCGGCGTACTCCGTCTCCCACCACGGCACGGTGCGCACCAGGGTCGGGCGCGAACCACTGATCTGCACGAACGCCCGGCCGCGCGGCATCGACATCAGGTCCGACGCGTCCAGCACCGCCTCCGCTCGGCTGGCCCGGCTGATCCCGCGATGGTCACCGAACTTGTGGCTGGTGGACGTGGTGCGAGGTTCGAACATGCCCGCGGACTTGGCCAGATTCTCCAGGAACGACACGTCGGAGACGCCGCCTCCGTACACCCGGATGTTCGCCGAACCCCACAACTTCTGCATGCCGTTGTCGCCCCACACCGAGACCCCCTGGGCCCAGGACTGGAGAATCACCATCACGATGACGCCACGCGAACCGAAGTGGGTGTACTTGTCGGGAAGCGCCTTCCAGGGGCAGACGTTCGCGGCCTCGTCCAGGACGAAGAGCGCCGGGATGGGCAGCCGTCCGTTGGGCGAGTCACGCGAGTAGTTCTCCGCTTCCTCGGCCAGGATCGTGGTCAGCGCCATCACCAGCGGAGCCGCGATCTTGTTGGTCTCCTCGGACAGCAGGTACAGGGTGTCCGAAGGCGAGCGCACGAACGCCATGTAGTCGAACTCGGGTCGGCTGGGGTCGCTTCCCGGCGTTACCCATTCGTTGATGTTCTCGGCCACCAGGAACGAGGCCATCTGGATCGCCGTGCCGTACACACCGGCCCGCTGCCGGTCGGGTTGACCGATCACCGACTCCACCGCCTCGGCGGGCATGTGATGGCCGCCGTCGCGCAGGATGCGCACGGGAGTGTCGTCGGTCGGGCGGGTCAGCCACACGTAGACCTGGGTGATCGGACGCTTGTCGATCGAGGCCGCCAGGAGCAGGTTGGCGAACAGGTCCTGGGCGGCGGGTTCGAAGTAGGCGTCGCTGCGCGCGTGGTCCTGGCGGTTGACCGAGACGAAGCGGGCGGCGAGCTTGACCGCCTTGACGATGCTGTCGCCGACGTAGGTCAGCGGATTCCACCAGAAGACCGGCTTTCCACCGGCCTGGTTCTGCGGGTCGAAGATGTAGACCGTGCCCTTGGCCTCGCGAATGGCCCGGGTGGCGTCCACCACGTCGCGCTTGTTGGAGGTGACCACGACCGCGCCCGGGGCGCTGACGATGTTCGGGATCGCCCTGGTCGCCGTCTTACCGGTACGAGGACCCCAGATGTCGACGTGCATGTCCTCCCAGGAACCCCACAGTTCGTTGTCACCGCGCACGGTGCGACCGATGAAGACGCCGGGCGTGGTCCCCTTCGCGAGGCCGAACTTGCTGGCCGTACGGGTGACTTGGTGGGTCATGGACGGCGCCAGTTCCTTGGGCGAGGCCAGGTAGCGGATGGCCATGTCGATCCGCTCGCGCTTGCCCCGAGCCTTCGTCCAGACCTTCCACCCGAGGCCGACCAGGACGAGTACGACGACCAGTTGCAGGCACAGGTACACCGTCGCGATCGCGCCCGGCCATTGGTAGTCGCCGATGGCCAGGCGCACCCACAGCACGAGCGGATTGGGCCCGGGTTCCTCCGTCGGCCCTTCGGCCGCCAAGGACGCGGAGAGCCAGGTCATCACATGCAGCGCCACCAGTGCGACGATGCCGAACAGGAATACCAACGCCTCGAGTTCGACGTTGGGCCCTCTGCGCTTCTGAGTGGCGCTCATGCGTTACCCCCTTGTCTTTCGTACGCACGGCCCGGGGCGCACGGCCCCGGGCCGAATACTGCTCACCAACGCTGCGGCGCCGGCGCTCCTCCTACGGGGCCGCTCCCGGCGGAGACGGGAATCACCTGACGCTGCGGGTGTCGGGGCGCGTCGTACTTGCGTTCCCTCATGAACGGAATCTCGTCGACGCCGCCCCCGCTCTTGTTCATCTGGTACTCGCCCATCGCTCCCAGGGCGGGAATCGCCATCTTGGCGAGCGTGCCGCTGCCCGGCGGCAGACCCGTGGCGCCGCCCAGCACGTTCGAGGCCACGAACTTCGCAGCGGCGTTGACCGGCGCGGACGGAGGAGCGGGCGGTGGCACCGGCACGGTAGGAGCCCGTGGCGGAGCCTGAGCGGCGGGTGCGGGTTGCTTGACCAGCGACACCGGTGCCGACGGCGGAGGCGGAGGTGGCGGTGGATTGTTCGACTGTTGTTGCTGCTGCCGTTGCTGCTGCTGTTGTTGCCGTTGCTGTGGGTTCTGCGGTGGGCCCGGAGGCCGGCGTCGGCCGCCGCCCCCTCCGCCCGCGCCCTTGGCCATCGCCGCAGCGGCTCCAGCCCCGCCCGTCGCGACGACCGCGCCGAGCGCGGCCACCCCCTTGGCGCCCATTGCCAGGCTCCCCATCACCGCGCCGTGTGCGCCCTTGCCGTCCTCCGCCACGAGGCCGACCAAGGGGTTGACCATGCGCATCGTCGCCGGCAGCGACAATGTGCCCGCCGCGAGGATGATGACGCTGGCCAGGCCCTCGGCCGTGCTGCCGTCCTCCGGATTGGCCCACATGCGGAAAACGGGAACGATGACGAACGCGGCCGTCGGTTCGAGCAACGCGAATCCGATGGCGAAACTGAAGCATTTCTTGAGCGCGGCCTTGCCGGTTTCGGTTCCCGAGCCGGCCGCGAATACAGGCATGATGCCCAGGAGTAGCGTCAAACCGACGAGTCTCGCCAGCATATATAGATACAACATGACGCCGGCGATGATGAGCAGAATCGCCGATAGCAGGAACAGCGCGAAGTTGATCGGGCGGTCCGTGCTGCCCATCGGCGTGACTTCGAGGTACTTCTGGATGGAGTTGCAGACCTCGGCCTCGTTGATCGCCGTGCCGCTCCTACCGGACAACCCTCTGATCAGGAACCATTGGGTGAACGTATGGCCCGCGGTGAGCAGTAGGCCGAAGAACGCGATGCTCGACGTGGTGACCACGACCAGGGTGAACATGGCCTTGACCATCGACCCGACCGCCATCGGGTTGCGCGACAAAGCCATCTTCCCGGCAACCCACAACAACGACAGCACCGCGACGACCGTCGTGATGAAGATCGTGTGACTGCGCAGCATGCCGGTGATGCCGCTGGCCCCGCGATCCTGCCCACCGGTGAACGGGGGGTCGACCTTGAGCCACCAACTCAGCACTTCCGTGGCGAGCTGGCTCATCTCGAAACGGATCCACTCGATCGGCTGACCGAGGAAGCCGTAGGGGTTGTTGGTCTTGTCGGTGGCCCATTTCTTGACCGCCCACTGCCATTCCTCGTCGGTCAGTGTGCAGGCGCTGTGCCAGCTGAAGTTCTCGTCCGGATGGTACTCGTGACAGCCGATCTTGCCGATCGCATAGGTGTCGGTCCAGGCGAAGTCGCCGCGGACGAGTTCCTCGGAGTCGTACTGGTTGTCCTTGAGCTTGTCTTCGATGTTGGGGCCGTACGGATTGACCGGCGCGAAGTCACACACGTCACCACCGCCTGTTCGTGTTGTTCACGTCGAGTTCGGCCGGTGTGAGGTCGACGTGAACCGGAATTCCGGGGCGGCCACCAACCTTGATCATGAAGTTTCCGAGTCCGGGAGGCGGGGCCTCCTCGCCGCGGGTGGAGTCCCACGAGGGTGGCGTCGACCAGTCCTCGATCATGCGCTGTTCGGCCATCGTCATCGGGACGACCGAGTTCAGTTGCGGCATCTCCGCCGCGGGCAGACCACCGGTGATCACCATTCCCGCGCGTTCCACGAAGCCCTTGGCCTTCATCCGGTCCTCCTCGGCCGGCAGCGCGAGCAGGTCGGACATCGTGTGGGTGATCATCGCCATGCCCACACCGCGCTGACGGTTGAGTCGGGTCAGGGCGTCCACGCGGTCGACCAGGCCCCGGCCGGCGCGGAGCACACGCCACAGTTCGTCGAGGATGACGAAGTAGTTGCGCCTGGGCTCCAGCCCCGCGTCCGCCAATGCCTGGGCTACCGAGATCGCACCGAAGCCGTAGCTCCAGCACGCCAGCAACGCCGCCGCCTGGAGCGAGCTTTCGCCGTCGTCGATGGCGCTGACGTCGAAGCAGACCGGACTGTCCCGGCGCATCGGCTCCGAGGTCGGCCGAGAGAACATCTCGCCCAGCCGGCCGTCGCCCAACAGGCCGATCAGCGACGACTCCAGGGTTTCGGTGATCTCCCGGTAGCGAGCCACGTCGCCCCGGTCCAGGGCCACCGCCCGCAGTTCGTCGGGCGCCTCCTGAATGACCTTCAGCAGGTCGGCGAGCACCGGTACCCCGACGAAGCGTTCGTCGAGCAGCTTCAACGCCGCGTTGAGGATCGTTTCCTCACGGTCCGCGGGGGGAGCGCCGCGAAGCACCGTGATCAGGGAGGCGACGGCGTTCAGCCGCCGGCCGTGCGCGTCGGCCAACAGCGACCGGCGCGCGGCCTCCGGCAGACGAGCGGCGGCGGCCTTCGACTCGCCCGGGTCGAGGACGTTGAGATAGCCACGCCCGCGGCCGAGTTCGATGACCTGTCCGCCGAGTGCGCGGATCAGGTCGGCGTAGTCGGGCTTGAGGTCGCCGAACACCACCGGGTTGACCCCGTACCCCGCCAGCCCCAGTGCCTGGCGGCGCACGATGGTCGACTTGCCCAGACCCGGCTTGCCGAGCACGAACTCACTCGGGTTGAGGATGAGTTTGGCGCGCTGGAACCAACTGATCGGGTCACAGCACAGCGTGCCGCCACCGGTCAGCGAACGCCCCAGCGGTACACCGACCGCGGGCGTGCCGGATCCGGCCGCGAACGGCCAAAGCCCACAGACCTGGACGGTGGTGCCACGCCACTCTGGTGGCGCCTCCACATATCCCACCGAGCCCGCGCCGTACCCGGTCCAGCCTCGCCAGCCGGCCGTTCTCGGCTTTGGGGTCTGGGCCTTCTTCTTCTGCTCGGCCTTCGACTTGGCCGTCGTGCCCTGCGGCCCATGCGGGAGAGGAGCCGGCTTCGACCGTCTCCCCCGCTTTCGTCCGACGTCCGTCTGCTCGGACTCCTCCGCGGGCATGACCCCTGTGGGGTTGTGCACCGACATTTCGTCCTGCCCTTCTAGCCGCGTGCGCGAACGCCCGGCGAGTACGCGGTCGATGTCCGGTGGCCGGTCACATCGCGTCCCGGACGGTCTGCGGCACCTTGAGGTGCTTCGGCAGAACCAGACCCAGGGGCAGCGCGGCGGCGAAGGCCGACGCCTGGGAGCCGTACACGCGGCGGATCGCGATCCGGGCGGAGGCCGACAGGTTGTCCATCGCCGACGCGGCCAGGTCCAGACCGTCGCTGTCCTCGACGGTCGCGGTGACGAGCATGCCGAACTTGACCAGTCCGGCTCCCGTGGCCTCCTCCTGAGCACTCTGCTGTGCGGCGCGCACCGCGATCGAGTCGCGGGCGTTGCCGACCTTGGCCTGCTTCGCCTTGAACATCGCGTCCTTCACGTCCCGTTCGACGATGCTCGCGGCGGTCGACGAGTCGTGCGGGCGGTACAGCAGCGTGACCCGCTTGCGGTCGATGTCGGGGTGCGGCCCCAACAGTCGCGCCAGAACATTGGAGAAGACCTCGCCACGAGGCGCGTCAGACATCGCCCAGGTCACCGACAGTGCGCCGTCGTGCCGGTAGTGGTCCCACGCCTCCTGGGTGGCGCTGGGCCCGGCGTCGTCCCAGGTGATGCCCGCGCCACCCTCGGAGCGGGCCTGGTCGATCAATGCGGCCACGCTGGGGTCGTAGGCGACCCTTACCGCTTCGGCGAGTTCGGTGCCGCTCATCGGGCGCGCCTGTCCTGCTCCGGTCATCTGCAGACCGGCGCACAGTCCGGGCAGCCGGGTGCCCAACTCGGTGGCCATCTCCTCCGGAGTGCGCTTGGGCACGCCGGGGCGAGGAGCGCCGGAGAAGGTCAACGCGACCCGGGTGGACACCCGTGCCGAACCCACCGGGTAGAACTCCACGACCTCGTTGAGCACGTGCTTGGAAAGGTTGGGCGCGTCCGGCCGCAGATGGTCGAAGACCTCACGACGCAGGCGTTCACCGGTGTCGACCGCGGTCTCCACTGTGACCGAGGCGGCCACGATGCCGGGCTCGTTGCCCAACGCGGCCAGCCACTGTCCCCAGTAGGCGACCCAGGTGTCCACCTGTTCGGTGTCCACCAGCGATCCGCCGTCGGCGTCGCACTCGATCACGACGGTGTGGTCGTTGGTGGAAGGCACCGTCAACAGCGCGAACGGGCGCTGATAGGCGTCCTGGGCTTCATAGAGCTTCGACCCGGCGGCCAGGCCTGGCAGCTTGCAGGTGCCCAGCGGTATACGACCCAGGGGGCCGGATCGGTAGAGGTGTTGACCCTTCGCTTTGCCCCGCGACCACGCGCCTCGGGCGACCAACCACTGCAACCCCGTACGTCCTTGTCGATCTCGGTACAGCAAGGGAGCCAGGACGACCGCGAGCAACACCGTGAGGAAGATCGCGAAGACCAACGAGATCATCATGCTGACGATGATCGTGACCATGCCGCCCAGCAGGATCATTGTTCCGGCCATCCCCAGGCCGAGGATGCCCGGCGAGGTCGGCTTGCGCCAATTGCCGTAGGTACGAATCTCGGGTGCTGTCACGTTCGTCTCCTCGGTGGCCGCGACCGCTCGGATCCGCGGTTGCGGTCGGAAGTGCCCGGCGGTTCACGGACCGTCAGGGGGTCCACGCCACGTATCCGGCACTCGACGACACCGATCGGGCCGGAGGCCGGGAGCCGTCGGGTGGAAGTTGCAGACGCCAGCCTTCGTCCCAGACCACGGTCCACGTCGTGGCATCGAACGTGCCCGCCCGCTCGCGCATCCGCACCAGGGTCACGGTCGATGCCTGTGGAGAGTAACTGTCGACCCGAAAGCCGACGAACTGGGGCTTGTCCTGCACGGATTGGCCCTGATCCGCGGTCCGCGTCGGCGCCGCCGAACGACTGCGGGCCAGGAAGCTCTCCTTGCCGGGACCCTGCGCCAACATCGTGCCCGCCACCAGGATCGGCGACTCCGCCGTCTCGTAGCGCTCACTGATTTGCGCCGCGGCGATCAACGCCCCGGCCGGCGTGCGCGCGTAGCACCGGACCGTTCCGGAATCGGCGAGCCCCGGGCCGGCCGTGCGCGAGACCGGCAGTCCCACACCGTGGTACGGCTCCCAGACCACGCCCGCCGGCTGCACCGTGGGAATGGTCTGATCCCGGTCGGACAACTCCGGGCACTGTTTCGCCGCGGCGGTCGAACTCTTCTCGCCGCCCGTGCCGGACGGAACCGCCGTCGACGAGGCCACGGTGGTCGCCGCGGCGGAAGCCGCGCCGGCCTGCGGTGTCGAGGGCAGCCCGTCCGGCTCGAACACGATCACCGTGACCGCGGCCAGACACAGGATGCCGAAGCCCGCCGTGGCGACGATGAACCCCCGCTGGGTGAAGGGGTTCCCATCATCCCCGGAGCGGTCGTTGTCGGCCGATTTGTTGCGCCGTAGGAAGGCCACAGTCGTTCCCCCGGGGAGATCCGCCTACTTCAGCAGCAGCTGTGCGAGCGTCGCGCAGCTGCCCACCAGGATGGCGGCGACCATGATCCAACCGAGGCTCATGATGTGCTCGCCGCTGCCACCGCTCTTGTGCGACATCGCCATTCGTCCCGCGCAGGCCAGGACCGCGATGACACAGACCACCGTGACGACCCAGGCACCGTAACCGAGCAACTCGTTGATGCCGCTGCCGAGCTTGCCGGGCGCCTTCGGCTTGGGGTCCTTGATGTCCGTCGTGAAGCCCTCGACCCGTGCAAGCGTCGCTGCGATCAAAGCCATTACTACTCCCCGCTGTATCGGTTGTTGGTGAGGCCGGCCAGTTCGGAAGCCAACTTCCGAACGTCCTTGGCGGAGTTCCGGGCGTCGGGCCACTCACCCAGTCGCCACGCCTCGTTCCAGGAGATTCGCCACAAACGAGGCACCCCTCCCGCGACGAGCTTCAGCCATTGCTGAAGGCTCTTCGGCAAGGGTCCGGGGGCGTCGGCGACGGCCACCAGACCCAGGAGGTCGACTCCTTCCAGTGCCCCGGAAGCCCATTGCCTCCCGGCGTTCTGGGCCGCGTGCAGACCGCCGGCGTGGGTCCGGGCGACCAGGACCACACCGCTTCGTCCCGACGTCGAGGAGACTGGCCATCCCCGGCCCCCGGATTCGGCGCCCTGCGGGATCGCCAGTGCGAGGGTGCTTTCCCCCGCTCCCCCGTGGCAACTCACCCACCACCAGGGCGGACGAGCGGAGCCGGGGGGAGTCCAGGTGCCCAGACCGCCCGTTCCCGGCTGCACCAACCCGCGTTGCGGCGATTGCGGCCCGAGGCTGACGTAGGTGGGAGTCTCCACTACGGGTTCGGCCTCGACGGTCACCGTGGCACGCGGTAGCCACGGATTGTCCTTCGGCTCTTCAGGTCGACGTGACACGAGATCACCTCCCGCGCTACGACGGTCGTCGCAGCGTGGCGGCAGGAGCCATGACCGGATTCCGGGAGCGCGGCATCAGAAGACGACCGCCTTCGCGATCGACACCGAACTTCCGGCCAGGGCACAGGCGACCATCACCCAACCCATGCCGAAGATCGTGCCCTCGGCGTCCCCGTCGCGATACGTCATGGCCAGCTTCGCTGCGGACAACAGGAATCCCACCACACACGCGGCAATCGTCAAATACATGCCGATGCTGATGATTTCGTTCAGCGGCCCGGCGAAAGGCGCGCTCCCCCCGGGATCGGGAGGCAGTTGCTTCACCGTATTCGGTGGCACGATGTAGGTGGGCGGCGCCGGTCCGTCCGGCGGATCGTCCATCGGCAGCAGATCGAACAGCACCATGTGTATCTCCAGGCGTTCGGCAGTCGGCACCGCCCCGCCCCGCCGATCCGAGCCTCATGCCTCGGTGAAAACCCGAAACATCGGCCGTAGTGCCGTATTTCCGCGCGCGCGCGAAAAAAATGGGAGGACGGAAGTCACCAGCGCGCGCTCTCTCCGCGCCGGGCAGACCTCCACGTCGCCGTGCCATCGGCGGAAACCGGCCGATTGTGGGGTCTGCCACGAGATGGTGCTCCGTAAGACGTGATGATGCCGATTGATGCAAGGCGCACGCCGACATTAGCCACCCCGTGGGAACCCCACTATCCAGATTGCGTGGGACCGATCGCGCCAATCGGATGACCGCCGAGGACCGCGCCGCGCGGTCGGTCCCGACCCGACGAATCGGTCAATTCTGCGCCGCCGGCGGGGTCTTGTTCGCGTCCGGACACACCGGTTCCCCGCGGGCGACGAGCACGCCGGTGGGCTCTCCGATCAGCGTGCTCACCACGAAGCAGGAGCTGCGCGGCGCCTGCGAGAACACCGCGGTTCGCTCGTCGGCGCCGACCAGGACCCGCTCGACCAGACTGCCCGCGGGCGTCTGCGCGATGGCCACATACCCACTCACGTTCTGCACGTTCGTCGGCGCCTCCCAACCGACCTTGAGCGCCTTCTCGAACCCGCTCACCGCGACGGATCGCGGCACCCGGGAGGCGAGTTGGGCCTGCTCGACCGGCCGCGCCGTCTGTGTCGACCACGCGGCCGCGGACCCGGACGGCTTGCCCGGCTGGACCGGCACCTGCCGATCGGCCGGTCCGGGCGCGAGCGTGCTCGGGAGAGAGGGTTCCGGCGCCGCCGTGGGCTTGTCGTCGCCGCCCGACACCAGGACCACCCCGATGGTGATCACCAGCAGACCCGCGGCACCCGCCGCAACCAAAAACATCGGCTTGATCCGCTTGCGATCCGCCTTCTCCTCCGCCAACTCCCAGTCGTGGGGGCGGGGGAAGTAGCCGGTGGGACCCGCGCCCGGCGCGCCGGTGGGTAGCGCTTCCGGTTCCGCATTCGCATCCGCAAAGGTGTGCGAATTGCCTTCGTCCGGCTCGTCCTCGTAACCCGCGTACGGCGAGACATAGGGCGGCGGCTCGTCGGGGTCGGAACCTGTCGAGGACGCCGAGGGCACCGAAGGCGTCGCGGCTGCCTGGCGCGGCGGGTCCTGGTCCAGTTCCTCGTAGCCGGCGTACGGCGAGACGTACGGCAGCGGCTCGTCGGCGCCGGAACCGCCCGAGGGCACCGAGGGCATTGCCGCGGCCTGGCGCGGCGGGTCCTGGTCCAGTTCCTCGAATCCGGCGTACGGCGAGACGTACGGCGGCAGTTCGGCGGGCTCGAAGTCCGACTCCGGCTCGGGTGCCGGCGCCGGCTTGGGCTTGGGCGCGGGCGCGGGCGCGGGCTGGAACGTGGGCGTGGGCTCCGGCTCCGGCTCGGGCGCCGCCTGCACCGGCAGCGGCGCGGCCGAGACCGGGACTTCCGCCGCCGGCACGTTCTCCCGCTCGTCGCCCTCGGCCGGCCACCACGCGGGGGCGGACAACTGCCGCGGCGGCGTCCAGGTCTGCCCGGCGTCGGTATCGGCCGGGTCCTGCTCGGCCGCGGTGCCGGCGGAGACGGAAGGTACGCCGACCGTCGCGGGCCACCACTCCCCGTCCGGCGCGAGCAGCGACTCCTGCCCGTTCCGAGCGGCGGCGGGACGCGGCGGCTCGTCGAGCCACCACTCCTCGTCCGGCGGAAGCAACGCCTCCTGCCCACGCGGATCAACGGCGGAGCGCGGCGTCGCGACCGGCCACCACTCCTCGTCCGGCGGGAGCAACGCGGCCTCCGGTCTGCTCGCCCCGTCGCCCGCGCCCACCTCGGGAACGACTCGGTCGCGTTGTGTCGCGGCGCCTTCGTCGGCACCTTCCCGACGCTCTTCCACTGGATCGTCTCCCCTCGATGAGTCTCGATGAGTCGTCGGCCGCGGGACCGGTGACGAGGCCGTCGCCCGTCGGGGCCGAACGAGACAGGACCTGCCAAACCGCTCAACCCAACGAACGGAGTTCCTCGAGCCAGCGCGTCGCGACGCCCGTCGTCGGATCGTCGGCGCCGCGCACCCGCATTTGAGCCTCGACCACGAGGGGACCGACTTCCAGGCTTGCCCGGAGCCGGGTCACCCGTCGCCAACTGGTGTACGCGTTGGCCGCATAGCGTTGTGCCGCCGGGTCCGACGCGACGTCCACGCCCGACTCGAGGGCCAATTCGGCGTAGATGCGCGCCGCCAGCTCGGGTTCCCCGGCGAGGGCGGCGACATACGCGCGCACTTCGCGTGCCCCCCTCGGCGGGGTCCCGCCGTCCGCGACGAGTCGCTCCGACAGTTCGCGGGCCTCGTCCAGGTTCCCGGCGTCGGCCGCCGCGCGGATCCGCACCAGCAACTCGTGCCGCTGCCGCGCGAGGGAAGCCGAGGACTCGGGGGCGGCGGCGGAGGCCACGGGGACGGAGGCTTCGGCGACGGCCGGCTCGGGCGTGGCGGGGCTCGGAGCGGCAGGCGCCGAAGCGGCGGGGGGCGCCGAAGCCGCGGCAGGCGCCGGCCGCGCCTCGACCGTCTCGAACTCGACCGGAGCGGTGTGCGTCTCCCCGACCGGCGCCGTTCGCGCGGCCGGTGCCGACGACCGGGCGGGCTCGGGATGCGCGTCCGTCGCGACCACGGCGCCGTCGACGCCGACGATCAACGGCCAGCGGGTACCGTCCGCCTCGACCGCGACGGCCCGCACCGGCCGCCCCAGGGCCAGGGCCTTGACGGAGACCCACCGAATCGCCTCGGCCCGCGCGTCCTCGTCGGGCGCCAAGGGCACGAGTACCCCGTCCACCGCCGTCTCCCCGTGGACGGTCATCTCGATCACGATCACCGGTACGGCCGGCACCGAAGCAGGGTCGATCATGTACGGCTCCCCCTGGATCCTCGACGAGCGTCTCGAACGCGTCGTCCGGTCTCGACCGAGACCTCCCACCGTGCGCGATCACGACTGTGCCAAGCGAGTCCGCGCGCATCGTGGGAACCCACCCTAAGACCATCGGCGGACGGCCACGCGGTCCCCGGTCCCACCGAGGACGCGCCCGGGCTCGGGAGGGTTCCGGGCGGTCCGCGGTACGGGCCGGCGAAATCCGGGCACAGCCAAAGGAATGACCCGGTATACCCATCGAATGAGCCACCCGGGACGGTCGTCGGCATCGTACTCGTGATGCGCGCCACCTTCGATACACGGGCGCCCCGGGTCGGTGTTCCGCGCGGCAGCACGCCGGTGAATGTATGCTTCCCATCCGCGACTTCGACATCGGAGCTCGGTTTCACGCGGCCGGGCGAATAGGGCCGGACCGCAGCACCGGCCACCCGCTTCGGGTGACGACGCCCGCATGGAAGTCTCCGTGAAGGGGTTATCACAGCACGTCACAATCGGTGCGGTCGTACATCGATTCCCGAAATCGAGGAGCTCTCGTGACCGGTAACGCCATACCCGCTTGGCCGGTTGTCACCATCGAGATCGCGTGGGACGACTCCGTTCGCGTCGACGGCAATGTGATACCGGTCGAATTGAATGGCGATCCCCGGGCGGCGGCCCTTGCCGTCGCGGCCGAGACGGCGCGGCTGCTCGGCCGCCCGGTGCGGGTCGATGCCATCGAACCGGACGGTACGACGTTCCCGCTCGTGGTGTCCACGGACGGCTCGGCGACCGAAGCGGGCCCGGCCTCGGCCGCCCCACAGGCCCGCCGCGGCCTGTTCGGCCGCCGCAAGAAGGCCGAGCCGAGCGGACCGCCGCCCGTGTCGGCACCCGATCCCCGGGTCGCGCCGAGCCCCGCTCCCGAGTTCCGCGAATCCCGCGACACACCGCCGTCGGACCCTCGTCCGGCCGTGGACCCGACGCCGTCCACCCCGTCGGCGGATCTCGCACGTCCCGGGTCTCCCCGCGCCGAATCCGCCTCCGCGCCGGCTGCCTCGGAGCTCGGCTCGCCGACTCCCGGTTTCGACGAAACGCCTGATCCGAGCCCCGCGTGGCGACCTCCCTCGACTGCCGCACCCGCTGCCGCGCCGGGCGAGAGCCGACCGGCCGAGGCGGTTTCCGGCGACGCGAAGGGCCCGGCGCGGGTCTCCTCGACGGCGCCCGGAGGGGCCGCCGCACCTGCGCCCTCGCGCGAGCAGGCACACACCCTCGGCCTGATTCGACGTTCGATCGACGAGCGGGACACGGCACGCGCGTTGGAGCTGGCCGCCGCCCTGGACGCGACCAGCGCCGCGACCGGCGATCCCGCACAGACCCTGGCCGGCCGCGAAGTCCATGCCTACGTGGCCCTGTTGTCGGGTCGGGTCGAGCCCGCGGTGGAGTTGTACGCCGGAGCCGTCTCGATCGGTCTGCGCCTGGGCGCGGACGGGGATTGGCCGCCGCGCATGGCGGAGAACGCGCACTATTGTTGGCTCCGGGTGAAGGATCCGAAATCCGCGCTCGCGTTGGGCCGGCTCGTCCGGGACGCGTACACCACCATTTCCGCCGTGGATTCCCCCGCCGCCAAGGCGGTTGCCCGACGAATGGCCGACCTCGAACGGTCCGCGACCGCCTGACCCGCCGCACGCGTCGCCGAATTCGCCCTCTCGGGATGTCGATTCGGCGACCCGCCGATGTACGCACCGCGAATCCGGCCTTTTCCGTGTCCGCGGGTTCATCCGCTCTCCTGGCCGCGGTTCGTCGCCGGCGCGGGAATGGCCGGCCGTTTTCCGCCCCGTGTCGCGAAAGACTCGATGGCTCGCTGTGGGCGAGCCATCGCTCGATATCCACGGGGCGGAAAGCGGCGACTCCCGGGCTTCGCAGCGGATTTCGGGAACGCGATCAGCTCGGCTTCGTCCCCCGCTCCACGTGCTCGACGGCGGCCGGGGCTCCCAGCGGCCCGAGCGACTCGTCGGCCCGGACGAACCGGCCCTGGAGCCGCTGCCCGGCCAGCACGAACGCCCCCAACGCCGCCTTCATCAGCGGATTGTGGTTGGCGGTGCGGTACAGCGCGGACACCCGACGATACGAGGGCGTGTGCGCCAGCGGTACGCCCACCACCCCCTCCCGGGCCTGGTAGGCCAGGCCGGGGACGATGGCCACACCCGCCCCCGCGGCGACCAGGCCCTGCACGACGTCGTAGTCGTTGCTGCGGAAGGCCACCTTGGGCGCGAAGCGGTGCGCGGCGCACACCCGGGACAGGCTCGTGGAGCCCGCCGTTCCGGGCCGGCTGGCCACCCACCGCTCGTCGGCCAGATCAGCGATGTCGACGCCGTCCTCGCGCAGCGCGGGGTGGCCCTCCGGCACCAGGAGTGCCAGTGTCTCCTCGACGAGCGGGAAGACCGTGAGTTCTTCCGGCCACACGCGCGGCACCAGGTCGTAGGCGAAAACCAGGGCCAGGTCCAGGTCGCCCTTCTGCACCTGCGGTACCAGGTCGTCCGGCTCGGCCTCGTCCAGCAGGATCTCGGCGGTGGGGTGCAGTCGGGTCAGCTCGGCCACGGCGTGCGGGACCAGGCGTTCACCGGCGGTGGGGAACGTGCCCAACGCCAGCCTGCCGCTGCGGCCTTGCACCACATCGCGGATGTCGCGCTCCAGGCTGTCCAGTACGGCGATCGCGTCGCGGGCTCGATCGGCGATCGTGAACGCCATCCCGGTCGGCCGGATGCCGTGTGCCTCGCGCTCGAACAGCGGCGTTCCCACCGCTCGTTCCAGCGCGGCGATTTGCTGGGATACCGCCGACGCGGTGTATCCGGTGCGGCGCGCGGCGCGCGCGAACGAGCCGGTGAGCACGACCTCGATGAGCGTCTGCAGGTGCAAGGGGTTGAGCATCAGTATTCCTTGGCCTCGCTCGAACGAGGTCGCGGGCTGGCGCATCTTGGCACTCGGAATCCGGGCCACGACTCTGTTGGAGCACGGTAACCGTATCGATCGTTGGGTCTCGAGGAGTGCTTCGACATGTCGGATGTCCTGTCGCTGATGGATCAGTGGGGGCCGGAGAAGGTCGTCTCCGTGTCACACACCCGCACCGGAATGAAGGGCGTGCTGGTCATCGACAACACCGCCCGTGGCATGGGTAAGGGCGGCACCCGGATGTCCCCGACGGTAACCACCACCGAGGTGGCCCGCTTGGCCCGGGTCATGACGTGGAAGTGGGCGGCGGTCGACCTGTTCTACGGCGGCGCCAAGGCCGGAATCGTGGGCGATCCGGCCGGATCGGACAAAGAGGCGATACTGCGGGCGTTCGCGCGAGCCCTGTGGAACGAGGTGCCCAGCGAGTACGTGTTCGGTCTGGACATGGGATTGACCGAGGACGACGCCGCGATCATCCAGGACGAACTGGGCGATCGCGGTGCGGCGGTGGGCACCGACGCCGTGTTGGGCGGGGTCCCCTACGACCGGCTCGGGGTGACCGGGTTCGGGGTGGCCGAGGTGGCCGACGCGATGTTGGCGCACATCAATCTGCCCCTTCGGGGCGCCCGGGTGGTGGTCCAGGGGTTCGGCGCGGTCGGCTCGGCCGCCGTGCGCCGCTTCGCGGAGCTCGGTGCGACGGTGGTCGCGGTCTCCTCCGTGCACGGGACGTTGTACGACCCGCACGGCCTGGAGGTGGAACGGTTGTTGCGCTCGCACGCGGACAGCGGCGACCTCGCGGTCAAGGAGTACTCGGGTGGGACCGTGCATCCGCTCGGATTCGAACTGACGGTACCCACCGAGGTGTTGGTGCCGGCGGCGATCCAGGACGTGATCGACGAGCGAGTGGCCGACGGGATCACCGCCCGGCTGGTCGTGGAGGGCGCCAATCTGCCCACCTCGCCCGCCGCCCAACGCGTGCTCACGGACCGGGGCATCGTGGTGGTGCCCGACTTCATCGCGAACGCCGGCGGTGTGGTGGCCGCCGGATTCGCCATGGACGCACGCTACTCGGCGTTTCGCCCGGACCCGGAGGTGATCCGGGCGACCGTGTCCACGAAGCTGCGCGAGAACGCCGTACTGGTCCACGAGGAGGGCGCTCGTCGAGGGATCACCTCGCACGAGGCCGCGCGCTCGCTGGCCCAGGAGCGGGTATTGGCCGCGATGCGGCTGAAGGGCAGGGTGGCGCGTTGACCGCCGGCTCGGGGTTCGGGGGTCGGGGTCGTGTCCGACCGTCGACCTGCGGCCGGCCTTCGCACGGCACCTGACCCGGCGCATGGCGATGTTCGACCCGGCTCAGGCGTGCGTGTCCAGGGACAGCGGCATCTGGCAGAAGGTCTCGATCTCCTCCTGGAGTTCGCGCACTCGCGTCTCGCGCGCCCGCAGCGGACGACGCAGCCGCATGTGCACCTGCATGACCAGGGACAACAATCCGTGCACGCGCCAGGCAGGTTCGAGTCGCAGCACCGGGCGCAGCGCCTCGGTGGTCGCCTCGATCTCGTCCAGGCTCGCGTAGGCCAGCGCGATGGCGACCCGGGCCTGCATCTCGTCGGCGAACGAGTAGCCCTCGGGGGCGACCGCCGCGTACCGGCTCAGCGCGATCTCCGCGGCTTCGATCGCCCTGCGTTCCGCACCGGGGATGAAGACCCGGGTCAGCGCCTCGTAGGCACTTTGCCGAGCCGGGTCGAAGTTCAGCAGGCCGCCGATCTCGTCGAGTTCGTCGCGCCGGGACAGCTCGCGGGCGTCGGCGGCGGCGCGCAGCGCGGCCGACGCCGCGAGCGCGTCGCCCAGCGAGGCCTGGGTCAGCGCGACCAGGGAGTGCAGCCACACGGCGGGGGTGCCCACCCCGGAGTCCTGTACCGAAGCGCCCAGTCGGGCGTAGCGCAGTGCCTCGTGCACCCAGCCGGCCCGGTAGGCGATCAACGACTGCACACCGCGCAGCCACACTTCGGCGCTGGGGTTGCGCGCGTCCGCGACCGCGTTCACCAGTCCGGCCTGGGTCGCCGCCAACGCTTCGCGGGTGTCTCCCAGGTCGTGCCGGGCCCAGCCGGAGATGCCGCGCACAAGCGCCTTGGTCAGCGGGTCGACGCGCGCACCGTCCGGGTCTCCGTGCTCCGACTCCACCGCGGTGGCGCGCCGGCGGACGGCGACCAACTCGTCGTGGAACGTCGGCAGTGCGGTGTGCGGATACACCGCCGCCAGACGCCGGACGGCCGCCGTCGTCCGAGCCGGGGACAGGAACTCGACCGCGCCCCCGGGCTCTTCGAGGACGTCGACCTTGTTCGGGAGTTTCATGCGTTATCTCTCCGCCGATGCGAGATCGTGCCTTACCTGCCGCCAGCGTGCCCCCATCGGGCGCGCGCGCAAAGGCCGTATCGGTTACCCGAACTCGGTAAACCCGAAGGTAACCGCAGGGAATGGCCATCCGGGGCTTCCCGGAGCCGCCCGGGGCGACCGCCCGCCGGCTCCCCGCAATTGCCCGGAAACATCGACACCCGATGCCGCATCGAATGGCGGGACGCCCGACGACGACTTTATCCTCGAAATGTTGCACCGGTCGATACCCCCGCCGCTGCGCCGACTGCACCGTCGAATGTATGCTGCAAAACAGTTCCGCTTCCCCCCACATTCATTCCGGCCGGCGCCCGGATCGAGCCGATGGCCGGGTGACATTCGATCGCGACCTCCTCGGGTCGATTCCGTGAGCGCATTTCCACTGCGCGTCACCACCGTGTCGCCGGTGCGCCGATTCCTGATATCGAGGAGCCCTCGTGACAACTGGCATCGTCCCCGACGGGCCCGTCATCGTCGTGGAGATTTCGGCGGATCACGCCGTGCGGGTGGCCGGTCAAACCGTGCCGGTGCCGCCCGGGGGCGATCCACGCGCAATTGCCCTCTCGGTCGTCGCCGAACAGGCTCGGCTGCTCGGGCATCCGGTTCGGGTGCACGCCGTGGAGCCGGACGGGACCATGTTTCCGTTGAACGTGTACGCGGACCGCTCCATCGCCGAGGCGGGCCCGCCGGTGCTGCCGACGCCGCGGGTCGAGCCGGCGCGGCCGGAGCGGCGGCGCGGCAGGTTCGGCCTGCGACGGTCTTCGTCCGAGGAGGTCGCCGGGTCCGTCCCGGCCCGGCCGCCGGTGACGCCCGAGTTCACGGCGGCGCCTGCCGTGGGGTCGGCGGCGAGCCCGGTGATCGGTGCCGACCCGGTCCTGCCGGCGCCGACCTGGGCCCCGCCGGGATCCGCGCCCGCGGTTTCGGCGCCGTCGGCCCCGAGGGTGCGCACGCCCGACGACCTGCCGCCTCCCGAGGAGGAGGAGCGCCTGGTTTTGGACCTGATTCGCGGTGCGATGCACGCCGGGAACGGGGCTCACGCGTTGGCGATCGCGGCCGATCTGGACGCGATCTCCACCGCGGATCCGGCCCGGCGGTTGGCCGCGCGCGAGGTGCACGGCTACGTGGCACTGGCCACGGGGCGACCCGAGTTGGCCGTGCGGTTGTACGCCGAGGCGGTCACCTTCGGCGACGGATTGGCCGAGCCCGGGGAGTGGCCGGCGCGGATGGCCGCGAACGCGCACTTCTGCTGGTTGCGGGTCACCGACCCGGTCGTCGCGCAGGCCGTGGGCCCGTTGGTGCTGGACGCCTACGCGGCCGGCGGGGCGGCGGATTCCGCGGGGGCGCGAGCGGCCCGCAGGCGGATGGCGCGAACCTGAGCACGCCGGCCGGGTCCGATCCTGCGGCCCCGCCCGGCGGGGCCGCGTGGGTTGGTCAATGGTGCGCGAGCGCGCGTGGCGGAAGCGGGTTTCCACTCCCGCCCACCTGGGGGCCGGCCGCCCACAGGCGGTGCAGGTCGTCGGGGGCCAGGGGGGTGTGGTATGCCGCGCGCAGCACGTCGGCGGCTACCGGTCCCCCTTCCTCCGCGAGCCGGACGAACCAGTCGAAGCCGGCCGGATAGGCCCACAGGTACGAGCGCAGCAGCGGGTTGGCACCGCGGTCGCAGATCAGATCGGCGATCTGCTCGTCGGTCCAGAACGGCACCCGGGCCCGGGCATGGGCCGCGCACGCCGCCACACCCACTCCGCGGTTGATGGCCAAGTGCAGTTCGCTGCGCACCAGTTGCAGGTAGTGGTCCAGTCGCACCCGGGCGATCAGCACGGCGTCGTCGGGCGTCACGAACAGCGGGAGCGCCTGGGCCAGTCCCTCCAGCACCACCTGGGTGGGTCCGTGTACCGACAACACCCGCACCCACGGCACGTCCTCGCCGGCGCACCGGTGCGCGAAGCTCGCCGCCTGGAGACCGTGGCCCAGCACCTCGTGCAGTGCGAACTGCCGTGCGCCGACCCGGGTGAAGCGCGCGTTGCGCGGATTGAGCCGTAGTCGAACGTGCCGTCCCACGCCGTCCAACCAGTACGCCCAGTAGGCGTCGACCTCGACGCATTCGATGGTCAGCTCGTAGGACGCCACGGATTCGGTCACCTTGCGGACCGCCGGTTCGTACTCGGCCGCCGCCACCCGGATCTCGGTCGGCACCAGGTCCGCGTCCAGGGGCTCTTCGGCGATCCGCAGTTCCCGATCGGTGGCGTCGTGCCAGCCGATGCCCAACCCTTCGAGCAACTCGCGTGCCAGTTCAGCTCGTTCGGCGACGTAGTCCGCCGACCAGCCCACCGCGGCGCAGCCCTGGGTGGCTCGGATGTACTCGTCGAGGTCGAGACGTTGCCCCAACTGGGCGCCCAGATAGGCCAGATCGGCGTTCAGCCGGGTGGCCAGGCGGGGTGCGTCCGCCAGTTCCGGGGCCGCCGCGAGTTCGCTCAGCCGCGCGTGTACGGCCAGTCGATCACCCGCGGCGGGCACCGGCGCGGCCTCGGGAAAGAAGTCGAAGTCGATGATCGGGGCACCACCTCGCTCGATCTCGAGGTGGTGCCAGGCGCGAATCGCCGCTTCGATCTCGTTACGCACTGTCATGGACCACATCCCAACGCAAGGTCACGTACTGATTGGCGTGCAGGTCTTGCCTGGACAACGTCACGTGCAGTCGATCCTCGTCGAGACTCCATCGGGTGTGCTGGGTGACCGAGCTCTCCGAGCCGTCCGGATACTGCTCGATCGCACCGCACCCGCGGAACTCGGTGACCCCGTGTTGGGTCACGCTCAGGGAGAATTGTCGCGTAGGCCGCGCGATGGCCTGACGCCAGTACGTCGCGTCCACGAACATCCCTCCCTCACACACGTATTCGATGACCGTAGTCTCCCCGTGCGGGACGGGCGGTGAAATCTGGCACGCGAACTTGCTCAAGCCGGTGGTTTCGTACAGCCGCTGGATGGCGATCTGCCGGTCGCACGCGTCGGTGGGCGTGATGGTCAATCGGCCGCGGGTGCGCTCGAACCACATCTCCCGCACCATCCGGGTGAGCGGTCGGCCGGTCAGGTTCAGTACGACCTGGCGATAGGTCAACCGCACGTCCCCCCGGGCGTCCACCTCGATGTTCACCTGTAGCGAGAGTTCCACCGCGTCGCCGAACGGCATCGACTGCTCGCTCGACGTGTCCCACGGCACCGGTTCCCAGTGGTCGGCGGCGGCGGCGCGGGTCGGCTCCCCGACCGGGGCCGGGGCGTCCAGGGGCCGGTCGTCCTCCCACGGCTGGGGGGCAAGGCCCAACATTTCGCCGGGAATGCGCAGCCCCTGGGAAACCCGCTCGATAACGTGCTGCTGGCGGACCTGGGCCCTTCCCTTGACGTAATCCCCCACCCTGCTCGGTGTCATCTCGCACAGCCGCGCCAATTTGCTCAGAGTAAATCCGAGATCATCTTGCGCAAGCCGGAATATGGCCCCCAGATCGCGGTCCGCACAGGCCCTGATCATGGCCGGAGTGGCCAACAATTCGGTAGTCAGCGGCGTTCGGTCACCGATTTTCGGCATATTGAGCTCCCCGTGACGGGGCCACCCGGGAGCGGCCCACGTTGTTACTGACGAATTTACCAGCGCCGGGTAACGGACTCGACCTTATGCGGGACTCTTCACGGATCCATACTCGAACGAAAGCGCGTTCATTCGAACGCGGTCCGTGACATCCAATTCCGAAGCGGGCGGGCAGGCACAAATGCGGTACGGGCAAATGGGGCCGGCGGGCATATATCGCCCGTTCTCGTGGCCCGCTCGCGTGTGTGACACCGACCACCGCGAAATCGCCCATGCCCGGGTCGTCCGCGACCGATCGGCGCGCCTGTCCCGCTGCGCCGCGGTCACGTCCGCAAGGCGCCCGGCGTGAACCGTCCCATCGAGGCGAAGACCCAGGAGATCATGTCCGCGTCCACCCCCTTTCGTCCCGTATTGGTCGAGCGGAGGCAACCCATCGCCGAGGCCGCCCGCGTTCCCACGACCGAGACCACCGCCCATCGGCGTGTGCTCTACCAAGGGGCCGATCCCGCCGCGGTGCACGCGGCCGTGGCCTCCCGGCTGGGGCCGCACCGGCTGCACATCCCCGCGGCGCGGATCAAGGCGAGCTTCCGGGTGCTGCACGAGGGCGACATTTCGATCCACGAACTCGCCTACGGCGCCCGCGTCGACATGTACCTCGACGGCAACACCCCGGATTACCTGATCCCCATCCGCCACCGGGGGTGGGGCCGAGTCGTCATCGACGACGTGGAGAGCGCTCTCTCCCCGTGTGTCCTGGGCCCCGATCGCCCGGCGCGGCTGAGCTGGGAACCCGACACCTCCGTGGTGATCGTCCGGATCCCGGGCGCGACGATGGAGCGGGCGATGGAGCGCGCCGGCGAGTCGTCGAGGGTCGGCGCGTTGGGCCCGTACCTGGACGGCGCCGACCTCGGCGTCCGGCAATGGCTCTCGCTGGCCCGCGACTTCAGCGCGATGGTCGATTCGGCCGGACATCTGGCCGGTTCGCAGTTGGCCGCGCGCCATTTCGAACAGGTGCTGGTGCACGGGTTGCTCTCCTGCGCGCCCGCCTACGGCGCCGGTTCGCGGCCCGACGCGGGCTCGACCGAGCCGAACGGCCTGCGCCGGGCCCTGGCCTATTGCGCCGAACACGCCGGTGAACCGATCTCGGTCAAGGCCGTTGCCGCCGCGGCCGGCATGAGTGTGCGCACACTTCAGGAGAAGTTCCGCATCCACCTGGGCGTGACTCCCGTGGGCCACCTCCGCCGAGTGCGCCTGGCCGGCGCGCACGCGGATCTGCTCAACGTGGCCGAGGGAAGGTCCCGGGAGACGGTGACCGACATCGCGCTGCGTTGGGGCTTCGGTCACCTGGGTCGTTTCGGTTCCATGTACCGCGAGACATACGGGCAGTTGCCCTCGCGGACCTTGCGCAGCGGAGCGGCGGACCCGGAGATCTCGCGCGCCGCGGGCTGATCGGGGGCACCGCGTCGGGTCGATGATCGATGGAATCGGTGGCCCGGCCGCATCGGCCGGGGCACCGTGTCCGTCGCATCCGCTGTGCCCACCGCGCCTGTTGTGCCCGCCGCATGCGGTGGGCGCGGCGGGCGCGGTGGGCGGACACGCCGTCGGGCGCACGATGATTCGCGACCGCCTACAGCGCCGAGAGTCCCACGGTGGCGCGGAAGTGTTCGCGGGCGTCCGATGTGCGTCCGTTGCCGTACACCCGCAGGACCTCCGCCAGGCCCGGATAGCGCTGGGCGAGCAGTTCGGCCGCGGACTCGATCTCGGCGGCCGACGCCACCGCACGCAACACCGCGTGCACCGCCGCGGCCGGGTCCGCTCGCGGACCGGTCAGCACCTCGGGACCGTTCAGCCGCAGGGCCGTGCGCGTGCTGGGCTGGTGCGAACGCACCCGCTCCAGCGCGGCCTCCCGATCGGCGACCGCCAGGCGGTCGAAGTCGGTGGAGGCGACGAGTGCCTCGACCTCTTGGAGTCGGGCCAGCACGGCGGGGTTGCCGATCTTGGCCCGCTGACCGGACATCAGTTGCGAGAGCATCGGCGCGGACAGGCCCAGCATGTTGGCCAGTTCCATCTGCGAGGTGCCCAGCCGTTTCAGGAGCCGACGGAAGCGGTCGTTCAACGGCTCGCCGTACCACTCCGTCTGGCGCGCCCGGTTGCGCGCGACGGCCTCCTGATCCTCCTGCGACTTGGTCACCGTCGCATCATGCACTGCGAACGGCGTGTTTGCAATTGCAATGCGCCGGATCGTTCCCGACCCGGCGCGCGAGGTCGGGCCCGCCGGTTCGAGGCCGCCTCAGGGCGTCGGGAGCGCCATCCACCGATACGTCCCGTCGTCCCGATAGGTGCAGCGCATGCGTTTTCCGTCGGGTGTGCGAACTTCCGCCGACACGTCGTACCAATCACACGGGGTGCCGGCCGCCACGTCCCTCGGGAGCGGCGCCGGCGCCGGAGGCGAGGCCGACGGCTGCGCCCCCGCGGTGCCGGACGGCCGGTCCGAGGGGCGGGTGAGCGCGGGCGCGCTCGGTTGCGTCGGACCGGGGTCGGCCGGTTCCTCCTCGTCGCCACTCGTGATCAACGCGGTCGTCACCGCCGCGACGGCGACCACGCCGCCCACGAACGCCCACGTCCCGGGGGATCCGACTCGGCGCCGACCACGGCGATTTCCGGCCGGCGCCCCGACCGGCGCGGGTGCCCGGGGAGCCGGATCGGCCGCGTTCCGTTCCGCCGCCCGCAGCCACAGCGAGACCGACGGCGCCTCGGCCGGAACCGCGAGCCCCGACAACGCGGCCGGTGCCGACGGCGGCGCGGGCGGCGGCGCGACGGGGCGGGCGGGCGGTGTGGCGACGACGGGCGGCGCCGGGACGCCCGCCGGCACGGGCGGCGCGGTCGGCCCCGGCGGCGACACGGGCGCCGACGACGACACCGTGACCACCCGGCTCCCCGACGAGGCACCGCGCGCCGCCGGGACCCGACCGTCCGGCCAGGTCACCGTGGTCCGCGACACCCCGCGCAGCACCGGGCCTTCCGGCGCCTCGCCGGGCAGCGGGCCCACCACGTCGAAGACCTCGATCGGCTCGCCGTCCACGGTCGACGCGGGGGTCACCGGCCCCAATCCGGGCGCGATCTCGCGAAGCCGGGCCGACGCCCACGCGGCGTCCTGCGGTCGCGCTTGCGGTTCGGCCTCGGTCAGCGCGCCCACCAGGTCCCACAACGCACCGGCGGCGAGGGGGATGCTCGGCGGCCCGTCGGGCGGATCCTCGCTGCCCGACAGCAGTTGCCACGCCAGGACGCCCAGCGCGTACAGGTCACGGCGTACGTCCGGCGGCGCGCCGGTGGCGGCCTCCGGCGGCAGATAGCCCCAAGTGCCCACCACGTGACCGGCCTCGGTCAGCCGCGGACCCTCGCGGGGCAGCGCCAGGCCGAAGTCGCCGAGCAGGCAGTGCGGCCGGCCCTGTCCCGTCACCTCGAGCAGGACGTTCGCGGGCTTGACGTCGCGGTGCACGAGGCCGACGTCGTGCACATGCTCCAAGGCGTCCAGGAGTTGGCCGAGAATCGCCGCGACGTACGGCTCGGGCAGGGCGCCGTGATCCCGGATCAGCGAGGCCAGCGACCCGCCCGCGTACAACTCCATCGCGATCAGCACGTCGCCGTCGGCGACCCACGTGTAGGGCGACGAGACGTGCGGGTGTTCCAGTCGGAACCCCTGCTCGCGCACCACCCGCAGCAGCAACCCCGCGTCGGCCGGGCGCACCAGCTTGGCGGCGCAGTAGCCGCCCAACCGGTGGTCGAACGCCCGCCATACGGTGCCGGACATTCCGGTTCCGACGGGATCGACGAGGGTGAAGCGGCCGGCGAGCGGTGTGGGCACGCCGTCACCCTAGCGCAGGGGTTCGGGCACCCAGCGGGCCCATTACTCTCCGGTAATCTATTGTTTGCAAGTGCAATCCCGATCTACATTCCCGGGCATGAGACTGCCAGCGTTCCTGGCCGGTGCGGCGGCGCTCACCTTGGGTATGGTGTCGGTACCCGGCGCGGCTCCGCACGCCTTCGCCGCCGAGGCGCACACACTCGCCCCTCACCGGTCCTCGCCGGAACCCGCGTCCGCCTCGCTGAACCATCATGCGCCCCGTACCTACTCGCCCACCGGAACACCCGTCTCCGGCGCGCCCGACGGCGCCCGCGCGGTGTCGCTGGCCCCCGGCGACTATCTGGACCGGATGGCGGACAAAGAGGTCAAGTACTACGCCGTGGACGTGCCCTTGGGCCACACCGTATACGTGTCGGGGACGACCGTCAGCACGGTGAAGGGCCTGGAAGCGCTCGATCTCAAGCAGATCGACGACCGCAGCGGCTCGTGCCGGACGGACACCGGACTCTCCCAGTCGTTGTCGAAGGTCGTCACGGCGTCGTTGAACTGGGGAGCGACCTCCACCGGCCGCAACAACAGTTGTGTTCGGCCCGGCCGGCAGGTGTTCTCGGTGACCCGCCGGGGCACCGGTCCGCCGGTCCCGCTGGAACTGCGGATCTTCCTGGAGCCGGCCGTGCTCGACAAGGGCCCGGCCGAATCCGTGATCGCGCGCTACACCGAACCGGGCGGCGCGCCCGTACCGGTGGTCGGCGGCGGCTCGTTCGCCGATGCCGCCCCGCTCCCCGGCTCCGGCCACTTCACCGACGACATCGCGTTCGGCGAATGGGCCTTCTACCGCGTCCGCCTGGACTGGGGCCGGAGCCTGGCCCTCCAGGTCCGGGTCGGTGGCGGGCGGGGGTACGCCCCGACCGAGGTGCGCCTGTACAACCCCGTACGCGAGGAACTCGCCCAGGAGTCGGCGGCCGTGTTCGACACGGAGCACATCTTCGCCGGCCGTTCGGACCCGTTCGCGACCCGGCCCGTGCGCTACCTCAACCGCAGCGAACGGCAGCAGGAGCTCGCCGACATGCTGCCCGGGTGGTACTACCTCGCGGTCGCGGTACAGGGCGAGGGCGAGCAACGCTCGCTCGCCGTCGACGTGTCCGTCGGCGGTACCAAGGAGCCCGGTCCCGGATACGCGCCGGACTCGGGGGCATCCGCCACACCCCCCGGGTGGACGCCCACGAACGGCGCGGCCACTGCGGGCGGGGCCCCGGCCCAGGCCGGCGGGCAACCGACCGGCGCCGAGAAGTCCACGGGCGCGAATGCGGCGTTCGGCGGCCCCGCCGTGTGGCTGGGCCTGCCGCTCGCGCTGCTCCTGGGCGCCGGACTGGCGACCTGGCTGATCCGCCGACGCACCTCCGGTACCCGCCCCGGCTGAGCCGGGTTCGGCCCGCGCACCGCTTCCTCGGATCCCCGACCCCGGCGACCCGCCGCGACGCCGACCGGTCGGGTCACCCGGACAGGCCGGCCCGCAGGGAGCGCATGCGATCGCGAACGGCCGCCTGCCCCGGGTCGGTCGGGACCGCCGAGTAGGCCCGCAACAGGACCCGGCCGAGATCGTACGCGGACTCCATGTCGTCGATCCGCAACCAGCAGTAGTGCGCGTTCGAGGTCATCCGGGCCGCCTCCTTCGGGTGCGTCCCTTGGGCCAGGGCGGCGTCCGCGTACAACTCCAGGGCCAGTTCCGGGCGACCGGTCAGCACCGCGACGTACGCGTGCACCTCACGCGCCGCGGGCATCGCCCCCTCGTCGCCGCCCGCGCTGGTGGCCGCGTCCAGGGACGCGGCAAGGGCCAACGCGCGCTCGTCGTCGCCGGCACGGACGAACCGCGCGATCTCGGCCACCTTGAGGGCCTGTTCCTCGGTGGGCTCGACCCGAACGGCCGCCGGGGTGCGGGCCGACGCCGGCTTCGGGGCCGGAGCCTCGGCCCGAGCCGAACTCGGGGCCGGTATGGGCGGATCGGCCACCGGGGCGGCGGGGAAGGCGGCGGGCTCCTCGTCGATCGGCACCTGCGCGACCTGGCGCTGCGGAGCGTGCCACGAGGGCGTGGGCTCGACCGGATCGACGGGTGCGACGGGCGGGATTACCGTCACGCGCGGCGCGAAGAGGGTCTGAGCGGGAGCCGGTTCGGCGGCCGGCTCGGGCGCGGGTGTCGAGCGCTCGACCGCCGGCGTGGCGGGGGCGGCCTCCACCGGCGCGACGGATGCCGCCGGCACGGCCGACCCGGTCACGCTCGTCGGAGTCGGAGTCGGAGCAGGCGTCGGAGTCGGAGCAGGCGTCGGCGCCTGCGTCATCGGCGTCGAGGAGTGCGCGGACTCGACGGAGGGTTCGGGCGCGGACGCGGCGGGCGGCTCGTACGTCGGTGTCCGCCCGGGCTCGTTGCGGGGGGCGAACGGCGCCTCCACGTAGTCGTCCTCGGCCTGGGACGGCCGCCCGGAGGCACGGGGGCGGTCCCGGTCCGGCTCCCGGGGCGCCTCCGGGGCCGGTGGTGCGTACATCCCCTCCGGTCCCGCGGGCGACGCCTCGAACGGCGCCTCCGGGCGCGCCTCGGGCTGCGGCGCGACCGGTGGGGTCGGCGTCGCGGCACCGGTCGGGAGCGTCCGCCGACCGCGCTTGGCTCCGTCGCCGGACCGCGTATCCGATGGATCCCCGGCATCGCGACCCGGTTCGAACACCGGACGCGGCGTGCTCTTGCGCCGGCCCAGCAGCGAGCGTCGCTTCGTGTTCGGGGTGATCGGATCGTCCGCCGCGGTCACCCCGCCGTCCTGCGCGACGATCAGGGGGAAGACCGTACCGTCCGGCTCCACCGCCTCCGCGCGCACCGGGCGGCCCAGGACGCGCGCGGTCACCGCCGCCGCCTCCAGCGCGGCGGCCCGCGGATGTACCCCGGACGGCACCGGAATCGACACGCCGTCCACCCGGACCGTGTCGTCGATCAACAGCTCGATCGTGACGACGGGCCACGCCGGCACTGCGGAGTTGTCGGGCACGAGGGCTCCTTCGGTCGAGCGGAATGCGGTCGGACGAGGCGGCGGGGTGGTCCCGCCGCGGCACTACCCACGCGGCGTCGATGCCGGCTTGGCGGGCGGCGGGCGCGAGCCGGACGCCCCGGAGGGGGGTGTCCCGGTCGCCGGCGGTGCGCACACCGGCCCGCCGGGAGCAATCTTCATCGTGGGCGCTCCGCGGATCAAGGTCACCACGACCACGCACGAATCGGCGCTCACCGGTGCTCCGGCGAAGACGACACCCATCTCGCCCGGGCGCGGGAGTTCGGTCTTCTGGAACACGCCGGCCGGACTCTGCGCGACGGCCATGTATCCGGCGACTCCGTCGGTGTGCGTCGGCGGCAGCCAGGACACCTCGACCCGTCCGTCCACGACACGTCGGCTCACCTGTCGCGGCTGGTATTCGGCGAGCAGCTCGGGAGCGACCTGAGTCGCGGTGCCCGGCGCCGCGGAGGACGACGCGACCGGGGGCGGCGGCTCCGTCGGCTCCGTCGGCTCCGTCGGCGGTGGCGGCCCGGCGGTCGAGGCCGCGGGCTCGTCGCCTCCGGTCAACAGGACCGCCGCGACGGTGATCCCCGTGACCAGGAGCAGCCCCGCGAGCACCAGGCGGGTCCGGGAGCGGCCTTCCTGCCCCTCGAAGCCCCGTCCCCGATGGCCCCGTTCGTCCGATTCGAAGTCCCATCCGTAACCGGCCGGCGAACCCGACCACGCGGGCGCCGCCGGCGCCTCGAATCCCCCGCCGAGTTGTTCGTCGTCCCCGGGCGCCATACCGGGCGCGAGCGGGATCGGAGGAGGTCCGGCCACCCGTCGGGGCGTCCCCCGGGCGGGCGTCGGCGGTCCGGCCACCGATCGTTCCTCGACGGTGTTCCGTACCGGGGTCGCGGGGTTCACCGCGGCGATCGGCGTCGTGGCCGGCACCGGGACAGTCCGGGTCGCCGGACTCGGCACGGACACGGGGGCGGCGGCGCGAACGGGCGACCCGGGCGCATCGAGATCGATCTCCGCCGGCCACCAGGCCGGCGGGGTCAACCCGGGTCGGGTGTAGGTCACGCCGCTTTCCTCGCTCCATACCCCGGGCCCCGGATCGGGCGAGCTCACCCGGAGCTTCGCGACCGGTGTCCATCACCCTCGTCCCGGGCTCTTGTCGGTTCCACAGGAAGGCCCCACCGCCGCCGGGGCGGGTCGGTGGCGACCGGGCGCGATCCATCGCCGGTGACCGCAGCGGATCGGGCAACGGAACCCATGGGAAGTGTAGAAACCGCCCGACTCGATCGATAGGCCGGATTGCGCGACGCCGACCACGCGAATCGGCTGATCCGGACACCCCGACCGACCTACCGCGCACCGCACACCCGCGGGCCCGCGCCGAGGGTGTGCCCGAGCCGGTCGAGACCGACGAGAGGTGGTGAGTCTGCCGGCCCGGTGGTCGGCGTGCTCAGTCCCGGTCTCGGGTGAACGTGATGGCCTCGACCGGGCACAGGTACGCGGCGTCCTCGGTGTGCGCGTCGACGGGTGGGGCGTCCGGGCGGATCGCGGCTCGGCCGTCCGCGCTTCGGGTGAAGTGGGCGGGTGCGGTGGCCGCGCAGATGCCGGAGGAAATGCACAGGGCGCGGTCGACGAGCGGGCGGGGTGGGTCTTCGGACATCGGTGGTCACCACGTCACGGGGAGAGTGCCGGGGGCTCGGGTCTTCAGGCCGGTTTTCCAGGTCGGCGGGGCCGCGGGGCGCAGTGTCGGGAAGCGTCGGGTCAAGGCGGTCAGGGCTTCCTGGAGTTGCACTCGGGCCAGTTGGGCGCCCACGCAGTGGTGTACGCCGTGCCCGAAGCTCAGATGCGGGTTGGGGGTCCGGGCCAGGTCGAGGTGGTCGGGGGTGTCGAAGACGGATTCGTCGTGGTTGGCCGCGGAGTTGACGGCCATCACCGCGTCGCCCTCGGCGATGTCGACGCCCGCGAGGGTCATCGCCTCGGTGGCCACCCGGAGATTGGCCTGCACGTTGGTCTGGGCATAGCGCAGCAGTTCCTCGGTGGCCGTCGGAATCCGGTCCGGGTGGTCGACGAGGTGCCGGTAGCGGTCGGGCACGTCCAGAAGAAGGTGGATCATGCCGGACAGCCGGTCGGCGGTGGTGCCGTAGCCGCCGGCCAGGAGCACGACGCAGAAGGAGAGCAGTTCCTCCTCGGTGAGGCGGTCCTCGTCGTCACGGGCGGCGATCAGGACGCTGAGCATGTCGTTCGCCGGGTGGCGGCGTTTGTCGGCGATCAGGGTGCCCATGTAGCCGGTCATCTCGCCGACCGCGTGGGTGACGGCGGCGTCCGGGATCGCGGTGAGGCTGCGCAGCGCGTCGCACCACGCGTCGAGGCGGTCGCCGTCGTCGCGCGGGGTGCCCAGGAGGTCGCAGATGACGGCCAGCGGGAGGGGGCGGGTGAACAGGGTGACCAGGTCCGCGGGGCGGTCGTGGGCGGTGACGGTGTCCAGGAGGTCGGCGACCAGGCGGGCGATGTCGGCACGCATGGCCTCGGCGCGGCGCGCGGTGAAGGCGGCGGCGACGAGTTTGCGCAGGCGGGTGTGCACCGGCGGGTCGGCGGCCAGGATCGAGTCGGCCAGGGTGGGTACGGCGGCCATCCGCGGGCCGGTTCCCCGGGTCGCGCGGGTGCGGCTGAAGCGGGGGTCGCCCAGGACGAGACGTACGTCCGCGTAGCGGGTGACCAGCCAGGCCGGGTCGCCGCTGGGCAGCCGAATGCGGGCGCATGGGGCGTCGCGGCGCAGGGTGGCGAACTCCGGTAGGGGGTCCAGTCCGTCGCGGTGCGGGAGCGGAAAAACGGCGGTGGGAACGGACGTTCGGGTCTCGGATGCGGGATCGGGGGTCGGCCCGGTCACGACGCCTCCGAGGTGTCGGGTGCGTAGACACAGACGTGGTAGGCGCTGTCCCGGGTGAAGGGCGCACCCGCCCAGGAGCCCAGGCGTTGCTTGAGGCGCAGGCCCGACCGCTGTGCCAGCAGGTCGAGTTCGCCCGGTGACGCGTAGTGGAAGGAGACGCGGAGATGACGCGTGCGGTCGGCCTCGTGCACGAGGTAGTGGGAGTGGTACGTCTGCGTGGACGGGTCGATGCGGCGGTGGCACAGGATGAGGAGTTCGTCGGTCTCGACGACGACCTCGGGAATGCCGGACGCGGCGGCGACCGCGAGTGCCTCGGGCAGGTGGGCGTCGAAGGCGAGGAGGCCGCCGGGGCGCAGTCGTGCCCGGGCGGCGGTGAGGCAACGCTGCATGCTCCGGCTGTCCGGGAGTTCGAAGAAGGTGCCGCCCGCGAGGTAGATCAGCGAGAACGAGCCGGAGGTCGGCACGTCGGCGAAGTCACCCATGGTGACCGGGATTTCCGCGCCGCCGGGTTTGCCGCGAAGGTGCCGGATCATCGCCTCGGAGGCGTCGATGCCGTGCACGCGCAGGCCGCGTTCGGCCAGGGGGAGGGCGACTCGGCCGGTGCCGATGCCCAGTTCGAGCACGGGGCCGGGGCCGGCGACGGCGGCGAGATCGGCAAGGCGGTCCACGGTCGCGCCGGTGATGCCCGGTTTGCCGAACCAGCGGTCGTAGTCGGCCGCGTGGGTGTCGGCGTAGTGCGCGCCGGTCTGCGCCGGTTGGGCGGCCGGCGGTCGAGAATGCGCGGTGTCGACGTCGGGCGACGCGACCGGCGGGCGGGGGCTCGTGGTGGTCGGGCTGTCCGTCTTCGGCATGCGGCTCCTCGCGTCACGGTGGTCCGGTGGTCCGGTGGTCCGGGTGATTCGGGTAATTCGGGCACCCCGAGTGATCCGGGCTGCGGTCATCCGAAAGGATGCGGCCCGCGAACGGTCTGGAAGTGACGTTCGGCGCTCGGGCCGTTGGGCAGTGCTCGGGCGCCCGGGGCCACGACCCGGATCACGGTCGTACCCCGGGTGCGCGCCGGCCCCGCCGTGGTTTCCACGATCACGACGTCCCGCGCGGTGTGGGCGGACAACGCGGCGAGACCGGGTCGGGAGGCGAACGCACCGACCGGAGTACGAGCCGGCTGGTCCGCCGGGGTACTCGCAGCCGCCGCGCCACAGCCCGAGCGTGAGCCCGAGTCCGAGGGCGAGCCCGGATCCGGCACCGAGGCCGGCCACTCCGAGCCCGACGCGAGCCGCCCCGACATCGAGGCGGCTCCTCCCGACGTCCGGGTTGCCGCCCCATCCGTCCACAGCCGCAGGCTGTCCTGGCGGTGATAGGCCCACAGGGCATGCTGCACCGCCGTCTCCGGAGGCCCGCTCCCCCGCCACCGGTCCCACGTGTCCACGGCCACCGCGCTGCCCATGCTCCAGCGCACCATGAGCGCCTCGTAGGCCGCCTTCTCGATCAGGGTCGGCACGGCGGAGTCCGGGCCGCAGCGGGCGCCGAACGTCTGGCCGGCGCCGTCGGCGGCGTGCAGGCACACCACGACGCAGCGCGTTCCGCTCGGGGCGGGGAGGTCCAAGCCGGTAGCGGTCAGGTCGAGTACGCGCAGGAGTTCGCACAGTGGGCCCGGGAGTTCGCCGGTCGGGAGCGGCGTGGGGGCAGCGGCGAGGCCGTACCAGCTTCGCCGGATCAGGTCGCGTTCGAGGACCTCCCAGGCCGCGTGGTCGGCGGCGGCGTCCGGGTCGGGGTGTGCGGCGACGCCGGTGGAGCCGACGCCCGGACCCGGGTCGCAGCCGGCCGGCGGGCGGTGCTGAAGGAAGGCGGCGCCGGCGGGGACGTGGATCTCCTCGCCGGAGTCGGCCAGGTGCCCGAGGACCCACAACCGTCGGGTGGTTCGGGCCGTGTCCGGCGGTGCGGAGCCGTCCGGGGTCGACTCGGCGGGATCCAGCGCGGGAACACCCTTGCGCCGCAATTCGGCGTAGGACGCCACCGTGGCGGCATCCGCCTCGGCCGCCCGGCCGGCCAGGATGTTGCCGACCCGCTCCAGGAGTTCCCCGCGTGCGCTGAGCACCACCTGTTCGCGGCGATGGCCCGCGGCGCTGCCGACCAGGACGGGCCGATCGCCGGACGCGCAGACCGCGTCGAACTGCGGCGAGCGGGCCGCGATCCGCGCGATCACGACGTCGGGCGTGTGGCCGTAGGGCGTGAACACCTGTGGCTCCCATGCCGGAGCGGGCGTCACCCGCGGGCCCGGGCGATGTCGGCGGCCTCGTCCAGGACGGACGTCCCGTGGTCGGTGAGCGCGTCGCGATGTTCGAGCAGGGTGTTCACGGCGTCGATCGCCGAGCGGGCCAGCCGGTCGTGTCGCGAGCGCACGGCGGCCGCGGCCTCGGGCGTGGGTGGCGCCACGTCGGCGTCGAGCAGGCGACGGTAGAGCAGCAGGCTTCGGGCCAACACGACGGCCTGCTGGAACAGCCCGGTGAGCGGCCTCGGATCGGCCCGCAGCGGGGTCGCCACGAGGGGGCCGTCGCCCTCGACCGGGCACAGGAAGGGCTCGGCGGCGACCGCCGCCGCGTTGCAGCGCGTGTGCGTTCCCTCGTGCACGAGGGCCTCGGCCAGTCGGATCGCGCCGGGCAGGCCGTCCACGCCTCGCCGCAACCGGTCGCGCCGGATGAACACCGCGCCGTGCACCCCGAAATCGGTGAAGCCGTCGATGGCCGCACCGTGCAACAGCGCGATCTGCACCAGGATTTCTTGCAGTTCCGCGCTCGCCTCGGGCCACACCCGGGCAAGCAGCGCGGTGCTCTCGTGGATGATCTCGGTATCGGTGTCCCGCCACGCGACCACGGCCGACACCGGCGCGGGCGCGTTGTCGTCGTCCCGCCTGGGGATGGTCTTGAGTGCCCGGGCCACACTGCGTTCCAGGTGTGCGCGGGGCGCGACGAGGTCGACGGGCCAGGGCAGTTCGCAGGGCGGGGCGGCGATGTCGGCCCTGGCTCGCGCGAACATGCGCCCGAGCGCTTCGAGCCGTTGTGGGTCGGGGACGTCGGCGCGCAGGACTCGTTGCGCGATGTGTGCCGTTTCGATAACCGCCGGGTGGGTCGATTCCCGTGGTGTGGCCGTCAGTTCGGCTCGGGCCAGGATCGTTTGCGTCATCCGCGCCAGGACCGCGCGTTCCTCGGCGCCCTGACCTGCGTCTGGTTCCACGCGCATCGCGAGTGCCTCCGGGCTCCCGGTGGGGTGGGTGCGGCGGACCGGATCGTGCGACCCGCCGCACCCGGTGACGTTGCCTCAGCTGGGCAAGTCGATCATCAAGGCCAACTCGGGCAGTTCTTCTTCCGGGACAAGTTCGATGTCGTCCTGCATATCGGACTCCCTTCCGCTCGCCGGCTCCCCCGCCGTCGACGGGGACGACCGGAAGCGCCATGGTGTGCGGGCGACGACGATGAATACAAGGAGTACGCGGCGGTGGCGCTCCGTGGCGGGTCAAGTCCGTACAGCCGGAAACCGCCTTGTATTCGGTGCGGGACACTCGCCTCGGGGTCGACCGGGTCGAGTGATCAGCCGTTATGGCGGCGGCGCCGGAGGGCGGCCACTGCGCTCGCGGGCTGTCAACGATGCATCCGGACCGGCGGATTTCGGTAGGTCGGCCGAACAATGGCCGAAAACAGTGAAACAACGACACATCGCGTCCCGCGCGCGGGCCGACCGGTTCTCGCTCCCGCCCGCGCGTCACCCTTGGCAACGGGGCGATCACCGGTGATGATGACCCGGCGCCGCCGGCCCCGAGCGCACCCGAGCCCCGGCTCGCGACACCCGCCGCCCAGGACGAGGAGACGCCGATGGACCCCGTACGCATCGCACCGCGGCAATCGACCGCCGACGCCCGCCCATGCCCGCTCGCGGCGTTCTCGATCCAGGGCTGAGACGGGGCCGGTATGCGCATCGCCTACCTGCACGGCGGCAGCATCCCATCCGTGTGGGCCAACAGCGTCCATGTCATGCGCATGTGCGACGCGTTCGCCTCCGCCGGACACGACATCACCCTCTACGCGGCGCCCGGCACCCACGAGGCCGACGACCCGTACGCCTACTACGGCGTCCGCCATCGTTTCCCCATCCGCACCGTCCCGGTCCCCGACGGCTACTCCCCCGCCGGCTACCGGCAACGCGCCCAGCGGGTGCGCGAGTTGCTGCTCGAAGCGGGCGCACCGGACCTGATCTACGGCCGCGATCCGTACAGCCTCGTCGCCGCGGCGGACGTCGCGCCGTTCGTGTACGAGGTCCACCAGATCCGCGAGGACCTGACCCCACCCGAGACCGATCACCGCCTGCTCGCCGATCCGCGCCTCGCCCGTCTCGTGGTGATCACCCACGCACTCGCCCGCGACCTGCGCGCGACCTACCCGGACCTGGATCCGGCCCGCGTCCTGATCGTGCCCGACTGCGCCGACCCGCCCCGACTCGACGTCGAGAGCGTGCGGTTGCCCGGTCGCGAGGGGGTGCCTCGGATCGGCTACGTCGGACACCTGTACGACGGTCGCGGCATCGACCTGATCCTCGACGTCGCCGAGCGCATCCCGGGCGCGGACTTCCACCTGGTCGGCGGTACGCCCGAGGACCGGGATCGCTGGGAGGCGCCCTGCCGACTCGCCAACGTGTACTTCCACGGCCACCGACCGCCCGCCGAGCTGCCCGGGTATTACCCGTTGTTCGACGTCGTGCTGGCTCCGTACGAGGAGAAGGTGTACCTCACCGGCAGACTCGGCGAGACCGGCCGCTGGACCTCGCCGATGAAGCTCTTCGAGTACATGTCCTACGGGCGCGCCCTCATCGCCTCCGACCTGCCGGTCCTGCACGAGGTTCTGACGGACCGGGTGAACTGCCTGATCCGGCCGCCCGCCGACCCGAAAGCGTGGGCGCACGCCGTTCTGGAACTGATCGACGACCCGGGCCTGCGCCGCTCGCTCGGCGACGAGGCCCGCCGCCAGGTCCTCGACCGCTACACGTGGCGCCACCGGGCCGACGTCGTCCTGGCGGGCCTGGCCGGCGCGGACCCGAGCGGCGGCACCGGCCCGGCATGAGCATGTGCGACCGCCCGCCCTCACCACGTGGTGGTGCGCGGTACCCGCGTGCCGCGCACGGGCCGCGCGACCGGGTCGGGCGGACCCGGCCGGCGCGGCGCGTGCCGGTCGTCGGATGTCGGATCCCCGCCGGTGGCGCGGCTCAGCAGCAGCGGGTCTGCGGGTTCTCCTCGCGCCGCCTGGCCCGCCAGGACTCGTAGGCCCGTCGGGACGGCACCGGCCGATCCGGATGCTCGCGCAGGTGCCGCCGACAGTGCCGGTCGTACTCCGCGTCGCCGGAGATCTCCCGCAGGTACCACCGGATCCATTGCAACAGCCGCTTCGGGCCCGGCCCGCCCCCCACGTCGGGGTCCGGGTTCGCTTCGGTGTCGGTTCGCGTCACAACCGAGCCGCCTCGTCGCCGGAGCCCGAAGCCGCGCCCGTGCCCGTATTCGCTCCCGCTCCCGCTCCGGCGAGTTCGCGCACGCGCGGTGCGTCGACGGGTTCGTCCGTCAGCTTCGACTCGACGTACGGGGTCTCCGTGGTGGGCAGCGTCCCCCCGGCCCGGATCGCCCGCACGCACACGATCGCCGCGTTGCCCATCACCAGCGCGATCAGTACCAGGAACAGCGAGATCAGCACGCCGTCCACGGTGGAGTTGAGCACCACGGTGTGCATGTCGTCCATGTTCTTCGCCGGGCCCAGCACCTTGCCCGCGTCGATCGCGTCGGCGTAGCGGTCCCGTTGCGCGAAGAAGCCGACCCGGGGGTCGTCGGAGAAGATCTTCTGCACCCCGGCGGTGTAGGTCACCGCCACGTCCCAGGCCAACGGGATGCCGGTGACCCAGGCCCAGCGCAGCTTGCCCGACTTGATCAGCACGGTGGTGGCCACGGTCAGCGCGACGGCGGCGAGCAGTTGGTTCGCGATGCCGAACAGCGGGAAGAGCTGGTTGATCCCGCCCAGCGGATCGGTGGCCCCGGCGTACAGGAAGTAGCCCCACAGGCCCACCACCACGGCGCTGGTGATCCAGATGCCGGGCTTCCAGTTGACCCGGCCGATCGGCTTCCAGACGTTGCCCAGCATGTCCTGGAGCATGAAGCGGCCCACCCGGGTGCCGGCATCCACCGTGGTCAGGATGAACAGCGCCTCGAACATGATCGCGAAGTGATACCAGAACGCCTTCATCCCCGCGCCGCCGAAGACTTCGGCGAATATCTCCGACATGCCCACGGCCAGCGTGGGCGCTCCGCCGGACCGGGCGATCAGGGTCTTCTCCTCGACCGCGGTCGCCGCCGAGCGCAGGTCCTCGGGGCTGATCGTGAACCCGAGACCGGCCACCGCGTGTGAGGCGCTCTCGGCCGTGGCGCCGAGCACTCCGGCCGGGGCGTTCATCGCGTAGTACAGACCGGGATCGATCACACACGCCGCGATCAGCGCCATCACCGCCACGAACGACTCCATCAGCATGGCGCCGTAGCCGATCATCCGGACCTGCGACTCCTTCCTGATCAGCTTCGGCGTGGTACCGGAGGCGACCAGGGCGTGGAAACCGGACAACGCCCCGCACGCGATGGTGATGAACAGGAACGGGAACATCGACCCGGCGAACACCGGCCCGGAACCCGAGCTCGCGAACGAGCTGACCGCGTCGGTCTTCAGGTTCGGCGCGGCGACCAGCACCCCGATGGCCAGGAGCACGATCGTGCCGACCTTCATGAAGGTGGACAGGTAGTCGCGCGGGGCCAGCAGCAGCCACACCGGCAACACCGAGGCGACGAAGCCGTACCCGACCAGACAGAACACCAGCGTGGTCGGGCTCCACGTGAACGCGTCGCCCAGCGCGGTGTCCTCGATCTGCCCGCCGCCGATGATCGCGGCCAGCAGCAGTACGACGCCGATCACGCTGGTCTCCAGCACCCGACCCGGGCGCAGGAAGCGCAGGTAGACGCCCATGAACAGGGCGATCGGGATGGTCAGCGTGACCGAGAAGGTCCCCCACGGCGAGTTCGCCAGCGCGTTGACCACGACCAGGGCGAGCACCGCGAGCAGGATGATCATGATCACGAACACCGCGATCAGCGCCGCGACGCCGCCGACCCGGCCGATCTCGTCGCGGGCCATCTGCCCCAGGCTCTTGCCGTCCCGGCGCATGGAGAGGAAGAGGATCACCATGTCCTGCACGGCCCCGGCGAAGATCACCCCCACCACGATCCAGATCGTGCCCGGCAGGTAGCCCATCTGCGCGGCCAGCACCGGGCCCACCAGCGGTCCGGCGCCGGCGATCGCGGCGAAGTGGTGCCCGAACAGCACCCGGCGGTCCGTCGGTTGGTAGTCGACGCCGTCGTCCAGGCGTTCGGCCGGGGTGGCCCGGGTGTCGTCCGGCTCCAGGACTCGTACCGCGATGAAGCGCGAGTAGAAGCGGTAGGCGATCGCGTACGAGGCGACCGCCGCGAAGATCAGCCAGACGGCCGAGATCTCCTCGCCGCGGGCCAGGGCGACCACGCCCCAGCCGGCCGCGCCGATCAGGGCGACGACGGTCCAGATCAGGATCGACCTCGGATTGTACGAACGGGGGCTGCGGGTGCCGGTGCTGGTACCGGTGTTGGTGGGGGGCACGCGTACTCCTCATCGGGCAGGGGGACGGAAGAGCGACGGACGGGTACGGCGGGAGCGGCCGGGAGCGGCGGCCGATCCGGGTCGGTCAGGGCTCGCGCCGGTCGGGGCGGCGCAGCAGCAGGTAGGCGACGAGCATGGCGGCGGCGCACCCCGGCACCCAGGCGAGCTGGTACCAGTAGAAGAACGGGACACCGGCCATTTCCGGCCCTCGACGGGCGTACGAGGGCACCCACAGCAGCGCCGCGACCGGCGCGGCAAGGCAGATCCCGGCCGCGATCCGGCGGCGCGCGCGGGCGTGTCCGGCGGCGGTCGGGGGTCGATTCCCGGTCATCGCGCCTCCTGCTGTCGGTGGCCACGGGGCCGACCGTGCGCCGGCCCTGTGGAAGAGTTGCGCGTGCGCGCTTTTTGGTTGACAGCCGATGTCCGGCGGATTTCCGTGAGGTGGCCCGGGCCCGGTCGGGTACGCTCGCGCAACCCGTGGGCGAGCGCGCTCACACGTCGATCCGGACGGTGACGGATGACCGACGGGGCCATGATCGCGGCCCTCCTGATCGTCGTCGGCGGTGCCTCGCTACTGGCGGTGACCGCACCGCGCCTGCGCCGCACCGCGGATCTGCCGTCGCTGGAGAACTGGTCGCTGGCCGACCGCGGTCTCGGCCCGGTGTGGACCTGGTTCCTGCTCGGCGGCACGATCTTCACCGCGTACACCTTCACCGCCGTGCCGGGCCAGGTGTACGGCCGGGGCGCGTCGGCGTTCTTCGCGCTTCCGTACACGGTGATCGTGTGCCCGATGGCCTTCGTCCTGCTGCCCCGGCTGTGGGCGGTGGCCCGCCTGCACGGCTACCTGACCGTGGGCGACTTCGTCCGGGGTCGCTACGGCTCGCCGGCGCTGGCGCTGGTGGTCGCGTTGACCGGGATCCTGGCCACGATGCCGTACCTGGCGCTCCAGGTGCTGGGCATCCGCGCCGTGCTCGCCGCCGCGGGGTTGCATCCGCGCGGCCTGACCGGCGACCTGACCATGGTCGCCCTGTTCGCCGGGTTGGCGATCGCCACGTATCGGCACGGGCTGCGCGCGCCCACGGTGATCTCGGCGCTCAAGGGTGTGGCGATCTTCGGCTCGGCCGCGGTGGCGGTGGCGTTCGTACTGCGCCGGTTCGGCGGGCCGGGGCCGATGTTCGAGGCCGCGGATCGGCGGCTGGCCGCGCACGGTCCGGTGGACGCCTCGCTGGTCCTGGGGCCGCATCAGCAGGCCGGGTTCGCCACGCTGGCGTTCGGTTCGGCGCTGGCGCTGTTGATGTACCCGCATGTGCTGACCGCCGGGTTCGCCGCGTCCGGTCCCGACACGCTGCGTCGGGTCTGCGTCGCGCTGCCCGCCTGGACCTCGGTGCTGGCGATGTTCGGCGTGCTGGGCATCGCGGCGGTGGCGATGGACGTCGACGCGCCCTCGGGTACGGCCGAGGCGGCGGTACCGATGCTGGTCGACCGGCTGCTGCCTGCCTTTCCGGCCGGTCTGGTGTTCGGCGCGATCATCGTCGGCGCGTTGGTGCCGGCGGCGGTGATGTCGATCGCCGCCGCTACCTCCTTCGTGCGCAACGTCTACGTCGCGTACTTTCAGCCGACGGCCACGCCCAAGCGGCAGATGCGCGTCGCGCAGTGGGTGTCGCTGACCGCGAAGGTGGGCGCGGTGGCGTTCGTCTTCGGGCTGCGCGACCAGGCCGCGATCAATCTGCAACTGCTCGGCGGGGTGTGGATCCTGCAGATCTTCCCGGCCGTGGTGATCGGGCTGTTCACCCGGCGTCTGCACCACCGGGCACTGCTGGCGGGCTGGGCGGTGGGCATGCTGACCGGTACCGTCGCGGTCGTGCGGGAGGGCTTCGTCTCGCTGATCCGGATCGAGCTGGGAGGTCGGGGAGTGCAGATGTACGCGGGGCTCGCCGCACTGCTGCTCAACCTCGCGGTCACCCTGGTCCTCACCGAGGTGTTCGACCGGATGGGCGCCGCGCGGGGTGCGGACACCACGGCGCTGCCGGCCCGCCTGCTCGGCCGGCGTTGCCCGGGGGAGGAGGCGAGCGGCTCGTGAAACGCCTGCGCCGGGACATCGAGCCCGCACCGGCACCCGCGCCCGCGCCGTCGCGCGGCGCGCCGGTCCCGGAGGCGCCGATCGTGGAGTCGCGGGTTCCCGAGGCGTCGGTCCCCGAGGCGCTGGTTCCCGGGGCACTGGTCCCTGAGCCACTGCTCCCCCAGGCCGCCCGCGTTCCGGATGCCTCGCTCCCGGGCGGGATGCAACCGCCGCCGGCCGCAGACGAATCGGATCGCGAGGTGCAGATCGCGCGCCTGTTCGACCTGCACTACCCCTCGATGCTCCGACTCGCCACCCTCCTGGGTGCCGACGACCCGGAGAACATCGTGGCCGAGGCGTACTACGAGATCTACCGCAAATTCCGCAAACTGCGCACACCCGACGCCGCCGCCGCCTATCTGCGTTCGGTCGTGTGCAACCAGACCCGGATGCGAATACGCCATCTCCAGGTCGCCCGCCGACACGTCGAGGATTCCGTCGACACGGTGGCCTCCGCCGAGACCTCGGCCCTGCTGCGCGACGACCAGCAGGCGCTGATCCGCGCGCTGCGCGAGTTGCCCGCGCGCCAGCGCGAGGCACTCGTACTGCGCCACTGGCTCGGGCTCAAGGAGAAGGAGATCGCGTCGACCATGGGCATCTCGGTCGGCTCCGTCAAAACGCACACCGCTCGTGGGATCGCCGCTCTCACGCACGCGCTGGAGGTACGGCGATGAACAACCCTCCCACCCCTCCCACCTCGCCCGACACCGAGCGACACCTGCGCGAGGCCCTGGAAACCCTCGCCGCCGGCGTACACCCGGCCCCCGACGCCTACCACACCGCCCACCAGGACTGGCAACGCCGCGAACGCCGCCGCCGCCTGATCCTGGCCACCCTGATCCTCGTCGTCTTCACCCTGGCCACCGTCATCGGCGTCCTGGTCCTCAACCACACCCCCGCCGCCCCCACCCCCACCTTCGACCACCCCTCCTCCCCCTGACCCACCACCACATCCACCCCCCGACCCGGCGCCCATGCGGCCCTCGGGTCATCGGCGTGTTCCGCGCCGGGGCGCAGGGGTGGGTGGCTTCTTGTCGCCGGGTTCGGGCAGGGGCCTGGACTGCGCGGGTCTTGTTCGACCTCCCCACCTCGCCCTGACCTACGGCCACAGCCGACCCCGGGTCGACACCCATGCGATGCCTCCGGGGCGTCGAGGTGCCCGGCGCGGCGCCGCAAGGGGTGTCGGGAGGCTTCCTGTGGACGGGTTCGGGCGGGGACGTGGACTGAGCGGGTCTTGTTAGTAAAGTTTCCTAACAAGTCTTGACGGGGTGCGCGGCTGCTTGGGATCGTCGGGGCCAACAGTCGGGCCGGAGGCTCCTGTTGGGGCATCGCGGGCTGCTTTTTCGCGGTGTCGCCAGGTCCCGCGAGCGCACTTCTCCGGCCCGATCGAGCGCACCATCCCGCCCGGCTCAGGCACGACGATCGGCTCCTCAACGCTGGAGGACGACGTGCACCTGTCCCTGCCCACGCGCCCGCAACGCGGAAGATCCCCGGCCCGGTTCGGCCGGCGCGCCCTGTCCCGAATACCTCGACTGCCCGCGGTGATCGCCGTCGTCGCGATGTTGGCAACGGTGCTGACCTTCGGGGAAACCGCCTCCGCCGCCGAGGTGTTGCTCTCCCGCGGCAAACCCGCCACCGCCTCGTCCACCGAGAGTTCCACCTACGGCGCGGCCAAGGCCGTGGACGGCAAGACCACCACCCGGTGGGCGAGCCAGGAGGGCGCCGGCGCCCAATGGCTCAGCGTCGACCTCGGCTCCGACGTCTCGATCTCCCGGGTACGGCTGACCTGGGAGGCCGCCTACGCCAAGGCCTACCGGATCGAGGTCTCGCCCGACGGCGCGTCCTGGACCAAGGTCTACAACACGTCCACCGGCGACGGCGGCACCGACGATCTCGGCGCGCTGTCCACGCACGGTCGCCACGTGCGCGTGTACGCGACCACGCGTGCCACCGAATACGGCTATTCCCTCTGGGAGTTCGAAGTCTTCGGCGCAGGCGGCCCGGACACCACCGCACCGAGCACGCCGACCGCGTTGCGGGTGACCGGCACCACGTCCACCGGCGTCTCGCTGGGCTGGACCGCCTCCACCGACAACGTCGGGGTCACCGGCTACGACTTGCTGCGCGACGGCGTCACGGTCGGCACCAGCGCCGGCACCTCCTACGCGGACACCGGCCTGACCACCGGAGTCGGCTACACCTACACCGTCCGCGCCCGCGACGCGGCCGGCAACCTGTCCGCGCCCAGTGCCTCGGTGGTCGGCACCCCGCAGGCCGGCGGCTCCTCGTTCACCGTCGTCGCCGCCGGCGACATCTCCGACCCGGGCTGCACGTCGTCGCAGGACTGCGGGGCGGAGCAGACCGCGAAGCGGGTCGAGGCGATCAACCCGGACGAGGTGATCACGCTCGGGGACAACCAGTACGACACGGGCAGCCTCGCCGACTTCCGCAAGTACTACGACACCACGTGGGGCCGGTTCAAGGCCAAGACCCGTCCCTCGCCCGGCAATCACGAGTACGACGACAGTCCTCCCGAGTCCGGCTACAAGGCCTACTTCGGCGACCGGGCGACTCCGAACGGGACCACCTGGTACAGCTGGGACCGGGGCGGCTGGCACTTCATCGCGCTCGACTCCGAGCAGTCGATGTCGGCGAACTCGGCGCAGATCCAATGGCTGAAGGCGGACCTGGCGAACAACTCGCAAGGCTGTGTGGCCGCTTACTGGCACAAGCCCCTGTACAGCTCGGGACCGCAGGCCGACAAGGTCAGTCAGACCGCGTGGCAGGTGCTCTACGACGCGCACACCGATTTGATCCTCAACGGGCACGACCACCTCTACGAGCGCTACGCGCCGCAGAACCCCAAGGCCAAGGCGGATCCCGCCGGCATCCGCGAGTTGCTCGTGGGCACCGGCGGCGCGGACCCGTACGACTTCGAGAGTCCGCAGCCCAACAGTGAGAAGCGGGTGACCGGTTCGCCGGCCGTGCTCAAGCTGACCCTCTCCGCCGGCACCTACTCCGGACAGCTCGTGCGCTACGACGGCAAGCAGCTCGACTCCTTCGGGCCGGTCGGCTGCCACTGAGTCCACCGATCGAGTCCACCGATCGTGCGGGCCGCCCGGCGACCTCCTTCCCGGTCGGCCCGCACCGGGCCCGTTCCCCTCCGACCCTCCCCCGTCCCGACCCTGCCCATCGCGCTGCATCCCGCTCCGTCTCACCCCGCCCCGCTCCGACCCGACCCGAGTCCACCGTCCCCGGACGGATCGAGGGAGGAACGCCCGTGTACATCGCCGCCACCCGGCGCGCGGACCAGGCCGGTGGGATCGCCTCGGCCCGGACGCCGCGCAGGTTCGCGCGCAACGTCCCCGCCAACGTGCTCGCGCTCGGCGCCGTCAGCCTGGTCACCGACGTCTCCTCGGAGATGGTCACCGCCGTGCTGCCCACCTACTTCGTCCTCACCCTGGGTCTGAGCCCGTTGCAATACGGCCTCCTGGACGGCACCTACTTCGGCGTCACCGCGTTCGTCCGTCTGCTCGGCGGCCAGGTGGCCGACCGCACCCGCCGGCGCAAGCTGGTCGCGGGCAGCGGGTACGGACTGTCCGCCGTGTGCAAACTCGGCCTGCCACTGGCCGGTTCGTCGGTCACCGGGCTCGGCCTGGTGCTCGCGGCGGACCGCACCGGCAAGGGGCTGCGTACCGCGCCGCGGGACGCGCTGATCACCCTCAGCACCCCGGCACCCGACCTGGGTCGGGCGTTCGGCGTGCACCGCGCGATGGACACGATCGGCGCCTTTCTCGGCCCGCTCGCCGCGTTCGCCGTGTTGTGGGCCACCCACGACGCGTACGACGCCGTGTTCGTGGTGAGCTTCTGTGTGGCCGTGTTCGCGGTGCTGCTGATGGCGCTGTACGTGCGCGACCACCGCGAACCGGCCGGCCCCCGGCGCGAGTCGTCGTTGCGGGCCGCGTTCGCGCTGCTGCGACTGGGTCCGTTCCGGCGCGCCTGCGTCGCCGCCACCGTGCTGGGGCTGCTCACCGTCGGCGACACGTTCGTCTATCTGGTCCTGCAACAGGGCTTCGACATCCCGCTCCGATACTTCCCGCTGTTGCCGCTGGGCACCGCCGGGGCCTACCTGCTGCTCGCCGTGCCGCTCGGTCGGCTCGCCGACCGGGTCGGCCCTTTCCGTGTCTTCCTCGGCGGGCACCTCGCACTGCTCGCGGCCTACGCGGTGGCCGCCGCGCCCACCGGGGACCGCACCCCGGGCACACCGCTGTTGTGGACCGTGCTGCTGAGCGTGCTCTTCCTCCAGGGCCTGTTCTACGCCGCCACCGACGGCGTGCTCATGGCCGCCACCGGACCGCTGCTCCCGGTGCACCTGCGCACCAGCGGCCTGGCCCTGCTCCAGACCGGTCAGGCCGGCGCCCGGATGGTGTCCTCGGTGCTCTTCGGCGCGGCCTGGACGTTGTGGGGTTCGCGCCCCGCGCTGCTCGCCATGGGAGTCGGGATGGCCGGCTGCCTCGTCCTGGCCCGGCGGTTGTTGCCGTCGCGGTCCCCGCTCCCGGAGGTGACCGGATGAGGCGCGCCCTGGCGTTGCTGCTCGGCCTGTTGGTACTGGTCGGAGTGGGGGTCGGGTACTCGACCTTCGCGGCCGGACGCGAGGAGGACGCGACGGTCGAACGCCGGCCGCTGGACCTGACCGCGGGCGGGCAGTTGGTCTTCGTGGACACCGACCGCGGCGGCGGCCGGCGCACCGTGGCCGCGACCGGAATCGATGCGGCCGGCAGCACCGGCCCGTCCCGGATCGACAGCGGGCTGCGCTGCGAACGCTTCGCCGTCGGCGCGGGCACCGGGGTCTGCCTGCAGACCCGAGGCGGCCCACTGCCCGGCACCGACGCGCTGATCGTGGACCGCTCGATGAATGTGCGACGCCGGATCGAACTCGCGGGCACGCCCAGTCGCGCCCGGGTATCGGCGAGCGGACGCATGGTGTCCTGGACCGTCTTCGTCACCGGCGAGTCCTACAACAAGACCGGATTCTCCACCTGGACCGGCATCGTGGACACCCGCACCGACTACACGCTGATCAACATCGAGGCCATCCCGCTGACCATCGACGGCAAACGCTACCGATCCGCCGACGTCAACTACTGGGGCGTCACCTTCGCCGCCGACGACAACCGCTTCTACGCGACGGTCTCCACCAAGGGACGCACCTACCTGGTCGAGGGCGACTACGCGAACTGGGAGGCGCACACGGTACGGGAGAACCTGGAATGCCCGTCGTTGTCCCCGGACGGCACCCGGATCGCGTTCAAGAAGCGCTCCGGCAGCACCACGTGGCGACTGCACGTGCTCGACCTGGCCACGATGCGCGAGACCCCGTTGGCCGAGCGCGCGAACGTCGACGACCAGGCGGCCTGGCTGGACGACCACACCGTGATGTACGGGCGGGACAAGAACGTCTACGCGGTGCCCGCCGACGGAACGGGCGCCCCACGCCTGCTCGCCGCGAAGGCGGCCTCACCGACCGTCCTGCGCTGACCGGTGGCCGCCCGACCGCACCCGGCCGGGCGGCCACCGCACCATCACCCCACCGCGCCTACACGCCGACACGCACCACGCCCTCTCAGTCGACCGGCAAGGCTCGGACCCAGGTGCGGGCGTCATCCAGATGCGCGTCCACCACGAGCCCTGACTCGCCCAGTGCGGCGGCCAGTTGCGCGTCGTCGAGCGGGCGGGACCGGAACTCCTGGATCCACCGCGTGCCGAACATCTCGCGCTCGACCCGGAGGGCTATCCGGATCACCCGTCGCCGGCGCCCGGCCGGGATGGCGAGCTGTACCCGATCGCTCGCGACGGCACCGACCGACCACTGCTCCTGGCCGGCACCGACGGCTTCACCGACCAGCGGCACCTGGACCGCTCGTGGTGCGCGCTGCTCGCCGACTCCCGCCGACCCGTACCGCGGCGCCGGATCACGCACGCCGCGCACCAGGTGTTCACCGACCACGCGGTGATCGCACCCCGGCCGCAAGCCTGGGGGCTGATGCCCGCCGCCGACCGGATCTCGCCGATCGGCGCGATCGAGCCGACCGTCTCGGTGCCCACCGTGCGCCGGCACGTGCGCTCGTTCTTCGCCCGGCACCTGCCCACGCGCTGACCGACCCGGCACGACGCGAGCCTGAGGCTCGACGGCCGGACAACCCGACAACCCGACGGCTCGATGCCTCGACGCCTCCACGCCGAGGCCCCGCCCGGCCCGGGAGTAGTGGCCGGCCGACGGGCGGATCAGAACCGGCAGCTCACGCCGGAGAAGTCGCACGTGGCGTTGGTGACCGGGTCCTTGAGCTCGAAGTAGAGCGTGAGTTCCTCGTGCGGCTGGAGGGGCCGCGTCGACGTGGCGGTCGCCACCGTGGTGCCGTACCGCGCGGTGAGGCCGCCGTTCCCGTCCGCGCGGAAGACCGTGAACCGTGAACCCGACACGGTGACGGTCAGCTTCCATGACTTGAGCGGGCGGTCGGTCGGGTTGACCACGTCGATGTATCCGCTGGTGGCGAAGCGGTCGACCAGCACCGCGATCTCGCCGGGCTGCGCCTCGCTCGCCGGCGGCGTGCCCACGGGTGTCGCGCCGGGCGCGGTCGCGGGCGGCGGCGCGGGGACGCCCGGGGGCTGCGTCGCCCCGGATGACGCGCCGGGCTGTCCCGGCGCGGGTGCGGACGACGACGCGGAAGGCGCGGGCGACCCGGACGCGGTGCCGCTCACCGTGCCGCCGGCCCTCGGCGTGGCGCCCGTCGGCGCGGGGCTGTCCGACTGCGCGACCACCCCGCCCCCGGCGGGAGTGCCATCCGCCACCGAGGTGGCGTCCGGTGCCGTCGACCGCGCGCCGTGCTTGTCGTCGCCCGTGAACAGCCAGGCCCACGACGTGATCAGAAAGCACACGATCACCACGGCGATCAATGGGATCGCCACACCACCGGCGGTTCCGTCCCGTCGCTGCCGGCGCCCACCATCGGCTGCCGCTTCGTCGTCCCCACGCCGACCCACGTCCCACCCGTTTTCTCGTCGCTGCCGTGCCCGGCGCAGGAAGTGGGAAAGCACTCGGCGCGCGGAGGCACTCCCGTACCCCTGTGACTGCGGACGAGCGCGATGCTGCCCGACACGCCGATCACGCCACAAGCCGAAGCACGCGGAAGTGGCATCGCGTTCCGAACAGTGCGGCCCTCGATGGACCCGCATCGTCGAAAGGTCGGCGGAACGTCATCGGGTGGGCGCCGGGAGGCGTGGCGGCTCGCTCCGAACCTCCCCGATCGGCGCGGCACTAGCGTCCGGGTTCCTCGTCCTTCAGCTCCTTGCGAATCTCCTCGCGCAGCTCGGGTGAGTCGGTATGCCCGTGCACGGTCTGGGCGTGCTGGGCGGCGGCCAGGACGACCTCGTCCTCGGTCCCGGCGATGGTGAGGGTGCATCCGGACTCACTGGGAAAGTCCCGGCAATCGACGACCTTGCGCATGGCGTCCTCCCGGACTGGGATGTCGTCCCCGAGCTGCATGGCCTCGGGTCGGACGGCGCGAGGCCATGGTCATAGTTTAGAACGGTTTGTGGTGATATCGAGCCGGTCCGACTGTCGGCACGGACCGCCGAGCGGGGTGGGTCGGCCCCGCTCGGCGCACCCGTCGCGCCACGCCGAGTCGGCGTCAGCCGTTGGCGAGTTCGTGGACGCCCACCAGCCGCTCTCGTCGCGGTGGATAGCGATGCCCGCCTCGGTGTGGCCGGGGTCGGTCCGGTTGCGGTGGTGGCCGGGGTTGTGCCGCCACCAGGCAGCCCGGCAGGCAGGCCATGGGCGGGCGCACGGGTCACGCCGGTGTGGCGAAGACCTGGGTCCACCACGTGGTGCCGCCCGGACCCACCGTGACGCCGACACCGATGTCGGTGAAGCCGCAATCGAGGATGTTGTCCCGATGGAACGGGCTGCCCAGCCACTGTGCGACCACGTGCGAGGCGTCCTGGCGGCCCCGGTCGAGATTCTCGCCCCAGGATCGCCAGCGGTAGCCGGCGGCGGTGATCCGGCCGTCGGCCCGCACCCCGTCCGGGTTGACGTGGTCGTAGAAGCGCCGGGCGAGCATGTCGTCGGAGTGTTTGCGGGCGACGGTGCGCAGTCGCTCCTCGACGCGGACCGGGGCGCAACCGTGTTCGGCCCGGGCGGCGTTGACCAGGTCCACGACGGCGCGTTCGAGCCGGGCCCGGGTGTCGATGGCGGCGGTCGTCCGGGTGGCCGGCGGTCCCGTCGAGGCCGGTGGCGTGCCGGCCGGCCCGGTGGTCGCCGGCGGGTCGGGCGACGGTGGCGTGCTCGGGAGCTGGGCCGCGTCGACGGCGGGCGGGCCGGGGGCGGGATCGGGCGCGCCTTGTCGCGGTCCGGCGTGCTGGGGACGGTCGACGAGCAGGACCACGGCCAGTACGACGAGGCCGATCGCGGCGGCGACGCCGGACGCGACTCGGCGGGGTCGGCGAGCCGGACGCGGTGCGGCGTGGCCGGGAGGGGTCGGCCCGACCTGGGCGGATCCGGCGGCCGGGTCGGCGGTCGGACCCGGGCCACCGACCGAGGCCGGGTCAGTGAGCGGCTGTGTGAAGGCGACCGCACCCGGCCCCGCCGTACCGGCCGCCGCCCATGGCGCCTGGGCGAGAAGCCGCAGCAATACCGCCGTCGGCGGCAGCAGCGCCAACCCGGCGAGCAGGCCCTCCACCGGGGCCAGGCCGTGGCGATGCGCGCCGCACGTACCGCACGCGCGTGCGTGGCGGGAGATGCGCTTGCGCCACAGCGGTGTCGGTCGCCCCTCCCAGGGCGTGATCAGCGCGGCCACCTCCGCGCAGCGCGGGTCGGCGGCGAGCGCGCGGACCACCACGCGGGCCGCCTCCAACTGCTCCTTCATCCGCTGGACCCGGACCGCCACATGCGTCGCGGGCAGGTCGAGGGCGGCGGCGAGTTCGGCCCGGGTCAGCGTGCCGGCCGCCTCCAACCACCACAGGGCGAGCAGTTCGCGGGTGTCCGGGTCCAGCCAGCGGGTCGCCTCGGCGACGTCCCGGCGCTGCCCGGACAGGCCCAGGCGCAGGATGGTCAGGTCGGCGAAGTCGCCCGCGGGATCCGGGTACTCGGCGATCTCGTCGAGCGCGGTCGTCGTCGTACGACGCGCGTATCGACGGCGCACCTGGTTGATCGCGATGGCCACCAGCCAGGACCGGAAGCGCTCGGGATCGCGCAGGCCGCCGAGGCCGGACACCGCGCGGAGCATGGTCTCCTGCACGACGTCGTCGACGTCCGCGTGCCCGTCCAGCGCTCGGCCGACGATGTTGTACACCAACGGCAGCCACCCGGCCACCAGTCGATCGCGGGCACACAGATCACCGCCCTGGGCCGCGACGACCAGGGCGGTGTTGTGCTCGTTGTCCACGTACGTCCACTTTCCTCGACCGGCGTGACGGGCCCGATCCCGTCCATCCGCCACTCGGGAGAGCCCCCGGGTCGGCGCGGATAACGAAAATCGCCGGACGAGTTCCGAACGTACAGACCACGCGCCGACGACCGAACCGCGCCCCGGGAGCGGCGGCGGGCCGTTCGTGCACGGCATGTACGCGCACGCCCCCGGCGCCGACGGCCGGACCGCGCCCCGGGCCGACCGCCCCGAACCGCCCCGGACCGCCCGCTCGCGCCGTCGGCTCCCGGGGCGGCCACGCGCCCCGCGGGTCAGTGCGGCTTGGCCGCCAGCAGATCCTCGACCCGCGAGCGTACCTCGGCGTTGTCCAGACCGCGGATGGTCACCGTGGTGCGCCGGCGCAGCACGTCGTCCACGGTCATCGCCCACTCGTGGTCGCGGGCGTAGGCGACCTGGGCCCAGATGTCCGGGCCGTCCGGGTGGATGCGCTCGCCCAGTTCGCGGTCGGCGCGGACCAGGGCGGCGAGGTCGTACGCGAGGTTGCCGTAGTGCGACGCCAGGTGGCGGGCCACCACCGGGTCCACGCCGTCCTCGGCCGTGGCCTCGCCGAGCAGCCGGTGCGCCACCGCCTCGGGGTTGGCCGAGCCGGGCAGCGCCACCCGGCGCAGCGGGGTCGCCATGTCCTGTTCCAGGGCCACCACGCCGGCCTTGGCCAGCTTGTCCAGCACGGTGCGGCCGATGTGCCGGTAGGTGGTCCACTTGCCGCCGGCCACCGACAACATGCCCCCGCGTCCCTCGGTGACCACGGTCTCCCGCTTGGCCTCGCTGGTGGCACCGGCGCCGCCGGGCAGCACCCGCAGACCGGCGAAGGCGTAGGTGATGTCCTCGCGGCGCAACTGCGCCGGGTCGACCGCGCTGCCCGCCTCGTCCAGGATCTGCGCGATGTCGGCCTCGGTCGGGGAGACCTTGCCGGGGTCGCCCTCGTACGCCTCGTCGGTGGTGCCGAGCAGCAGGTGCTCCTCCCACGGAATCGCGAAGGACACCCGGTACTTGTCGATCGGGATGGTCAACGCCGCGCGCCACGGCTGCTGTTGGCGCAGCACCAGGTGCACGCCCTTGGACAACCGGATGCTCGGCTCGGCCGTCGGGTCCTCCATCCGGCGCAGGTGGTCCACCCACGGGCCGGTCGCGTTCAGCACTACGCGCGCGTTCACCCCGAATTCGGCGCCGTCCAGCCGGTCGCGCAGTTCGGCGCCGATGACCCGGCCGCCGGCGTCCTTGCGCAGGCCGACCACCTCGGCGTGGTTGAGCACGACCGCGCCGGCCTCGACCGCGGCCCGGACGGTGGTCACCGCGACCCGGCTGTCGTTCATCTGGTGGTCGCCGTACACGGCCGCGCGGCGCAGGCCCTCCGAGCGCAGCGCCGGCACGAGTTCGAGCGCGTTGTCCGGGCCGATCACCTTGCCCATGCCGTCACCGAACGCGGACAGGGCCGAGTACAGGAACACGCCGGCGCCGAGCTTGGCCGCGCCGTGCGGGCCGTCCTTGTAGACCGGGACCAGGAAGGACAGCGGGCGAACCAGGTGCGGGGCCACGTCGCGGGCCAGCGTGCGGCGCTCACGGTGGTTCTCCGCGACCAGCTTGAGGTTGCCGGTCTGCAGGTAGCGCAGGCCGCCGTGGACGAGCTTGGAGGACGCGGACGAGGTGGCGCCGGCGAAGTCGCCGGCGTCGACCATGGCCACCCGCAGGCCGGTCTGGGCCGCGGTCCAGGCGACCGCCGTGCCCAGGATGCCGCCGCCGATGACGAGCAGGTCGTGGGTGCCGCGCGAGAGTTCGGCGCGGCTGTGGGCACGAGCGGGAACGGTCGGATCCGTGGCGGTGCTCATCACACGTCTTCTTTCCACTGGGCCGGCTGTGGTGCGGGGGGACCAGTACTGCAACGGTCCCGGTCCGAATCTACGTGGTCGGCATTGTCGAACGACGAACGACAGTTTTCATCGTCGGTCGGGTGGCGGTCAAGTGCGCCGGTCACCGCGCCGGTCGACCGCACCGGTCCGAAGCGGGCGGCCGAGTGGCGCCTCAGTAGGGAAACGTCGCGCCCAGGTCGCGCGAGATGGCGCGCGCCGCGTCCCGGACCGAGGCCACCAGCGTGGGTCGCGGCACCCCGTCGGCGACGATCCGCTCGACCGCGCCGCTGATCCCCACCGCGCCCAGCGGTGTGCCGCGCCGATCGCGGATCGGCGCGGCGATGCCCGCCAGGCCCAGGACCGACTCCTCGATGTCGCACGCCCACCCGCGTTCGCGCACCGTCACGCTCTCCGTGTCCACCGCGACCGGGTCGACCACGGTGCGCGAGGTGAACGCGACCGGATCGGTCTCGTCCAACTCGGCGCGCGCGGCCGGGTCCAGCGCGAGCAGGACCTTGCCCCACGCGGTGGAGTGCAAGGGCAACATCGCGCCGATCTCCAGCACCTGGCGGCTGTCGTCCGGCCGAAAGACGTGGTGGATGACCAGGACGCCGCCCTTGTGCAGCACCCCGATGCGCACGCTCTCGCCGCTCGCGCGGGCCAGGTCGTCCGCCCAGACCAGGGCACGGGCGCGCAACTCGTGCACGTCCAGGTAGGAACTGCTGAGCCGGAGCAGCTCGGCGCCGAGCTGGTACTTGCCGCTCTTGGGGTCCTGTTCGACGAACCCCTCCTGGTGGAGGGTGCGCAGGATGCCGTGCGCGGTGCCCTTCGCCAGACCCAGAGTGGTGGCCACTTCGCTCAGACCGAAGCGCCGTTCGCCGCCGGCGAGCAGCCGCAGGATCGCCGCTGCGCGTTCGAGCGACTGGATGGGACCGGGCATACCAACTCCTCCATCGAAGATCAGGTTGGCAATCAAGATCGGGTTGGCAATGTAGAACAGCGGTCGCACACACGCCGGCCACGTCCACCACCCTCCCGCCGGGCCCGGCGCTCGCGGGGAGGTTCGGAAACGAGATGTTCACGGACTCTTGACGGCGGCGCAACCCGCAGAGAACACTGCCGGACAGCGGTCGTCAATGTCGAATGCCAGTCAGAGTCATCGAATGGACGGGCCCGGACGATTCCGGGCCGAGCGTGGTCGGGCCCGCCCCGCCGCGCACACGCCACACGGCACCGCATTCGCCGGGCTTCCCCGGCACCGCCTCATGTGGTCCGGATTCCCGCATCCCCGCACGGCGCGCCGACCCGGCGCGCCGTGTGCCGTCCGGCGCCCGGTTCCGGCGTCGATCCATCAGCGCGGTAGGCATCAGCGCAGTCAGAAGGGGTCGTGTTGTGACAAGCGACAAGATCTTCATCGGTGAGACCTTGGGTACGGCCATCCTGCTGCTCATGGGCGTCGGTGTCTGCGCCGCGGTCACCCTGAACCGGTCCAAGGCACAGAACGCGGGTTGGCTGGCGATCGCCTTCGGCTGGGGCTTCGCGGTCCTGGCCGGGGCATATGCGAGCGTGTCCCTGTCCGGAGCGCATCTCAATCCCGCCGTGACACTCGGGATAGCCGTCAAGACGGGAGAATGGGACAAGGTGCCGGTCTACCTCGCCGGGCAGTTCGTCGGAGCGGTGATCGGCGCCGTGCTGGCCTGGGCGACCTACCTGGGACAGTTCAAGGAGCACGGCGAACCGGTACTCGGGGTGTTCGCCACCTCGCCGGAGATCCGCAACCCGATCCAGAACGTGATCACCGAGACGATCGCCACGACCGTGCTGGTCATCGTGATCCTGACCCAGGGCCTGACCGACGGTCTCGCCCTCTCCGGCACCGGCATCCTGATGACCGCGCTCCTGGTGGTGGGCATCGGCCTGTCCCTGGGCGGTCCGACCGGCTACGCCATCAACCCGGTCCGCGACCTGGGCCCGCGCCTGGCACACTCCCTGCTGCCCATTCCCGAGAAGGGCGGCTCGGACTGGTCGTACGCGTGGGTCCCCGTGGTCGGCCCCACCCTCGGCGGGCTGGCGGCCGGCGGCCTGTACCGGCTCGCGTTCTGAGCCCGCGCATTCGTACCGACCCCGACCTTTCCCTCGGATCCTTCGGAAGAGGAGCCATGTCCGACACCTACATCGCCGCGATCGACCAGGGCACCACGTCCAGCCGATGCATCATCTTCGGCGCGGACGGGCGCATCGTCGCCGTCGACCAGCGCGAGCACCGGCAGATCTTCCCGCGTCCGGGGTGGGTCGAGCACGACGCCGCCGAGATCTGGAGCGTGGTGCAGGCGGTGGTCGCCGGCGCGCTCGCCCAGGCCGGCATCCGCCGCGAGCAGATCCGCGCGCTGGGCATCACCAACCAGCGCGAGACCACCGTGTTGTGGGATCGCCATACCGGCGTACCGGTGCACAACGCGATCGTGTGGCAGGACACCCGCACCGACGCGCTGTGTCGCGAGCTGGGCGGCAACGTCGGCCAGGACCGCTTCCGGGTGGAGACCGGGCTGCCGCTCGCCAGCTACTTCGCCGGACCCAAGATCCGCTGGCTGCTCGACAACGTCGAGGGGCTGCGCGAGCGGGCCGACCGGGGCGACATCCTGTTCGGCACGATGGAGTCCTGGGTGGTGTGGAACCTCACTGGCGGCCCGGACGGCGGTGTGCACGTCACCGATGTCACCAACGCCTCGCGCACGATGTTGATGAACCTGGAGACGCTGGACTGGGACGACCGGATCCTGCGCGCGATGGACGTGCCGCGTTCGCTGCTGGCCGAGATCCGCTCCTCCTCCGAGGTGTACGGCACCGCCCGGGGCATCCTGGAGGGCGTCCCGGTCGCCTCCGCGCTGGGCGACCAGCAGGCCGCGCTGTTCGGGCAGACCTGCTTCGAGGAGGGCGAGGCCAAGAGCACCTACGGCACCGGCAGCTTCCTGCTGATCAACACCGGGTCGCGGATCGTGCAGTCGCACCACGGCCTGCTCAGCACCGTCGGCTACCGGCTCGGCAAGGAGGCGCCGGTCTACGCGCTGGAGGGCTCGATCGCGGTCACCGGTTCGCTGGTGCAGTGGATGCGCGACCAGATGGGGCTGATCTCCACCGCGGCCGAGATCGAGACGCTGGCGCTCACCGTGGAGGACAACGGCGGGGCCTACTTCGTCCCGGCCTTCTCCGGCCTGTTCGCGCCGTACTGGCGCTCGGACGCCCGCGGTGTGATCGCGGGTCTGACCGCGTACGTGAACAAGGGACACATCGCGCGGGCCGTGCTGGAGGCCACCGCGTGGCAGACCCGCGAGGTGGTGGACGCGATGGAGCGCGACTCCGGGGTCAAGCTCGCGACGCTCAAGGTGGACGGCGGCATGACCGCCAACAACCTGCTCATGCAGACCATCGCCGACGTGCTGGACGCCCCGGTGGCCCGCCCGTTCGTGGCCGAGACCACCGCGCTGGGCGCCGCGTACGCCGCCGGCCTCGCGGTCGGCTACTGGCCGGACCTCGACTCGCTGCGGGCGAACTGGCACCGCGCGGCCGAGTGGACCTCGCGGATGGACGACGCCACCCGCGACCTGGGATACCGCAACTGGCGCAAGGCGGTGGAGCGGACGATGGACTGGGTCGAGGAGGGCGACCCCCGGCCCGGACCCGACGCCTGACCCACGCCGCCGACGACCCGCGGGGGTGCCGAGGATGTCCCTCGGTACCCCCGTACGTGCGTCGCCGAGCGGCCGCTCACCACCCCGCCGCCGTCCCGGGCGCCGGCGAGGCCGACGGTTCGCGGGCACGGGGCGAGGAGCGCGGGCCGGGTTCGCTTCCGTCGCCCCCCACGGCCGCCCGATCGCCCACCCGGTTTACCGCCGTCGCGCGCGGCCACAGTCCTCCCATGGCTTCACGACGCACCGATTCCGCCCCACCCCCGCCCGCCGCCGACCCGGTGGCGGCGCTGGATCGCATCGCCTACCTGCTCGAACGCGATCAGGCGCCCACCTACCGGGTCAAGGCCTTCCGCACCGCGTCCGCCGTGGTCGCCGGGCTCGACCCGGACGAGCTGCGCCGGCGGGTGGAGCGGCACACGCTCGGCGAACTGAAGGGCATCGGCCCCAAGACGGCGGACGTGATCGAACAGGCGCACGCGGGCGGCGTACCGGGCTACCTCGCCGACCTCGAGGCCCGCCCGTCGCCCGTGCCCACCGACGGCGCGGCGCTGCTCGCCGCCCAGCGCGGCGACTGCCACATGCACTCCGACTGGTCCGACGGCGGCAGCCCGATCGAACTGATGGCCCGCACCGCGCGGGATCTGGGCCACGAGTGGGTGGTGCTCACCGACCACTCGCCCCGGCTGACCGTGGCCCGTGGTCTGACCGCCGAGCGGCTCCGCGCGCAGTTGGACGTGGTGGCCGAGATCGCCGCCGAACTGGCCCCGTTCCGCCTGCTCACCGGCATCGAGTGCGACATCCTCGACGACGGTTCGCTCGATCAGGAGCCGGAACTGCTGGACCGCCTGGACGTCGTGGTCGCGTCGGTGCACTCCAAGCTGCGGATGGACGAGCCGGCGATGACCCGCCGACTGCTGGCCGCCGTGCGCAACCCGCGCGTGAACGTGCTGGGTCACTGCACGGGTCGGCTGATTCAGGGCAAACAGCGCCCGGAGTCCGCCTTCGACGCCGACGCGGTGTTCGCCGCGTGTGCCGAGTCGGACACCGCCGTGGAGATCAACTGCCGCCCCGAACGCAGCGATCCGCCGTCCCGGCTGCTCCGCCGAGCGCTCGCCGCGGGTGTCTTCCTCTCGATCGACACCGACGCGCACGCGCCGGGCCAGCTCGACTGGCAGGGCTACGGGTGTGCCCGAGCGCAGGCATGCGACGTGCCGGCCGACCGGGTGATCACCACGTGGCCGGTGCGGCGTCTGCTCGCCTGGACCGGCGCGTCCCGCTGACGCCACCCGCTCGGCCGACGCCCCTCGTCCCGCCGGCGCCCGTCGGTGGAGCCGCCGCTCAAGCCGAGTCGGCCGCGGCGTCCGCCTCCGCGGCGGCCACCGCCCGCCGCCGCCCGATCACCGCGGCCGCCGCCGCGGCGCTGCCGGTGAAGGCGAGGCCGACCACCCACGGGCGGTCGAGCACGTGGCAGGTCAGATGGTCCACCGAGAACCGCCCGGGACCCGCGACGCCGAGCCCGGCCGCGACGAAGCCGAGGAACGCCGGGTACTCGAAGCCGCCCGATTGGGCGAAGAAGCCGGCCGGCGCGTGTACCGCGACCGCGCCCGCCATCGCACCGGCCGCCGCCGCACCCGCGGCGGGCGTGGCCAGACCCAGCGCGAGCAACACGCCGCCGCCCGCCTCGCCCAGCCCGGCCGCGATCGCACTGTGCCGGCCGGGCCGAAAGCCCATGTGCTCCATCGCCGAGCCGGTGCCGGCCAGGCCGTGCCCGCCGAACCAGCCGAACAACTTCTGCGCGCCGTGCGCGAACAGCACGCCGCCGGTGCCGACGCGCAGCGCGAGCAGACCCACGTCCTTGCGAACGGACCGGCGCGCGCGACTCGACAGGGGATTGCGAATCGAGACGGGGCTGTGCACGGACAGCGGCACACGGAACGACACACACATGAGGGACTCTCTCCTGTTTCGGATTCGATTCGGATTCGATTTCGGATTCGGTTTCGGCTTCGGCGCCCACGAAAGCGGCCTTGCCGGCGACCGCGGCTGGGATGCACCGCCCGCGGGCGCGGGCCGGGATTTCAGTGTTCGCGGGCGCGGCTGGGCTGCACCCGGGGTGGCTCGCCGGGCATCTTGGGGTGGTCCGGCGGGTACGGCATGTCACCCACGCCGTGGTCACGCGCCTGTCGGTCGGCCAGTTCGAGCGCCGGGCGCAGATCGAAGGCCTGCTCGCCCATGTCCGCGTGCACGTCGCCCACCCGGGCGTAGCGCTCGGGCATGCTGCCCAGGTCGAAGTCGTCGGGGTGCGCGTCGTCGACCTCCTCCCAGGTCAGCGGTGCCGAGACGGTCGCGCGGGCGGTGGGGCGCGGCGAGTAGGCGGCGGCGATGGTGCGGTCGCGGGCCATCTGGTTGTAGTCCACGAAGATGCGTTCGCCGCGCTCCTCCTTCCACCACGCGGTGGTCACCCGATCGGGCATCCGCGCCTCGAGTTCGCGGCCCAGCGCGATCACCGCGCGCCGCACGTCGGTGAACTCCCACTCGGGGCGCACCGGCACGTACAGGTGCAGGCCGCGCCCGCCGGAGGTCTTCGGCCACGCGGTCAGCTCGTACGCGGCGAGCACCTCGCGCATCGCGTGTGCGGCGCGGACCGCGTCGGCGAAGTCGGTGCCCGGCTGCGGGTCGAGGTCGATCCGCAGTTCGTCGGGGTGTTCGGTGGCGCTGCGCCGGACCGGCCAGGGGTGGAAGGTCAGGGTGCCCAGGTTGGCCGCCCACACCAGCGCGGCCACGCTGTCCGGGGCCATCTCGTCGGCGTACCGGCCGCTGGGGAAGGTGATCCGGGCGGTGGGGATCCACTCCGGCAGATACTTGGGCACCCGCTTCTGGAAGAACGACTCGCCGTCCACGCCGTCCGGAAAGCGCTGGAGCGTGGTGGGCCGATCCCGCAGACCGCGCAGCAGTCCGCCACCGACCGCGATCACGTAGCGGACCACGTCCCCCTTGGTGAAGCCGCGGGCGGGGTAGTAGACCTTGTCGATATTGCTCACCCGGACGGACCTGCCGTCGACCTCGAACTCCTCGGCAGCGCTCATCCCTCAGGGTAGGCAGATTTGCCCTGATTCGTCCCGATGGCATACCGCCGGTCGGCCGCTGCGGAGGCGACCCGTGGAGGGCCCGCGCACACTGAGGCGCATGCGCCTTCCCGTGATGCCCCCGGTCAAGCCGATGCTCGCCAAGGCGGCCGCGCGGATTCCCGCCGGTCTGCACTACGAGGCCAAATGGGACGGGTTCCGGGCGATCGTCTTCCGCGACGGTGACGAGGTGCTGATCGGCAGCCGCAACACCAAGCCGCTGGATCGTTATTTCCCGGACGTGGTCGACGCGGTGCTGCGGCTGCTCCCGCCGCGTTGCGTGCTGGACGGCGAGCTGGTCATCGCCCGGGACGGGCGGCTCGACTTCGATCGGCTCCAGGACCGGATCCACCCGGCGGCCTCACGGGTGCGGCATCTGGCCGAGACCACCCCCGCGTCGTTCGTGGCGTTCGACCTGCTCGCGCTGGGTGACGACGACTTTCTGCCTCGGCCGCTGACCGAGCGCCGGGCCGCGCTGGAGCGGGCGCTGGCAAACGTGCCGCCGCCGATCCACCTCGCGCCGGCCACCACCGATCCGGGCCGGGCGCAGGACTGGTTCGACCGGTTCGAGGGCGCGGGCCTGGACGGCATCGTGGCCAAGGACCCCGCGGGGCCGTATCTGCCGGACGTGCGGGCGATGGTCAAGGTCAAGCACGAGCGCACGGCGGACTGCGTGGTGGCGGGCTATCGCGAGCACAAGTCGGGCCCGGTGGTGGGTTCGCTGCTGCTGGGCCTGTACGACGACCGGGGTCGGTTGCAGCACGTGGGTGTCAGTGCGGCCTTCACCGCCGCGCGGCGGGCCGAGCTGGTCCGGGAGTTGGCGCCCTATCGCATGGCGGATCCGACCGGGCACCCGTGGGCGCACTGGGCCGAGGCCGAGGCGCACGAGGCCGACCGGCTGCCCGGCGCGGTGACCCGCTGGTCGGGCGGCCGGCTCTCGGACTGGGTGCCGCTGCGACCGGAATCGGTCTGCGAGGTGGCCTACGACCACGTCCAGGGCGACCGCTTCAGGCACACGACCCGGTTCCGCCGGTGGCGCACCGACAAGGACCCCGCCGACTGCACCTACGAACAACTCGCCGAACCGGCCCGATACGACCTGGCCGACGTGCTCGGCACCCGCTGAGGCGCCCGGGCCCGCCCGCCGTCACCCGTCCGGCGACGACGGCGGGCGGTGTGCTCAGCTTCGGGCCAGGTCCACGAACAGCGCGCTGGACCAGCCGAATCCGGTCGTCGCGCGCCCGGCCCGGCTCCCGGTCAGCGGGTTCCAGTACTCGTACAGCCCGCCGCCCTCAACCACCATCCGCACGGTGCGCTCGGTCAACTCGTCGGCCACGTCCGGGTATCCGGAGCGGCGCAGGCCCTCGATCAGCAGGTAGTTGACGTTGAGCCAGACCGGGCCGCGCCACATCGCCTCCGGGTCGAACGCCGGATCGTCGAACGCCACGGTCGGTACCGGGCGTTCGCCCCAAAAGCTCGGCGAGCGCAGGTCCGCGACCAGCCGGTCGGCGATCTCGCGCGGGAGTCGTCCGGTGAGCAGCGGAAGCAGTTCCAGCGGTGTGCGGACCCCGACCACGCGTCCCGCCGACACGGTGGTGAAGCGCTCGCCGTCCCAGCGCCGCGACACCAGGAGTTCGGTGTGCGCGGCGGCCCGCTTGCGCCAGGTCTCGGCCTCCTCGGCCCGGCCCAACTCCTGGGCGATGTCGCCCAGTACGTCGAACTGGAGTGCCAGGTAGGCGTTCAGGTCCGGCGGTTCGGCCTGCGGGCCGTAGTCCCAGACCGGGCTGTCGTCCAGCCCGCTGGAGTACGGGTGCAGGTATTCGGCCAGGCCGTCGCCGTCCGGGTCGGAGTGGGTCAGCCACCATTCCTGGGAGCGGGCGATCGGCTCGTACACCTCGGCCAGGAAAGCGAGGTCGGGCGCGGCCCGGTGGATCTTCCAGACCGCCCACGCGGTCAGCGGCGGCTTGGTCACCGGGACCACCTCGCCGGCCGCGGCGGACGGTGCCGCCTCCTCGCCGAGTGCCTGGCCGACGTGCTCGGCCAGCCGCGCCCGGTCCGAGCGCGGCAGGTCGGTGGTCTCCGCCAACACGCCCTCGTCGTGCACGACATCGGGAATCAGGCCGTCGGCGCGCTGGTGCGCGAGCAGGATCCGGATCTGGTCCCGGGCCAGTTCGGGGTCGCCGTGCCGCAGCGCGATGGCGTGGAAGTAGGCGTCCCAGTTCCACACGCCGACATAGCCGAACCGGGACGGGACCAGGCCCTCCCGGCCGCCCGCGAAGCGGATCGGCAGCAGGTTCACGCCGAGCGTCCACCACGCCATCGCGGCCCGTTCGCGCAGGTCCGCGCGAACCGCCGGCATGCGCTCGAACCAGGCGTTCCAGCGCGCGCCGGCCGCGGCCAGGACGGCGTGCCCCTCCACGCGCGTGTCCTCGCCCACCAGCACCCGGCAGCCCTCGATCGCGGCCTCGTGCGCGGCGCCGTCCGCCGTCCGCCAGCGCGCCCGGGCACCCGTGCCGGTCACCACGAGCGTGTCCGGACCGGCGAAGGCCAGGTGCACGCCGCCCGCGAAGGAGATCCGGTCCGGGTGCGCGGCCCGGATCGGCAGCGGGTCGCCGCCCGCCGACTCGATCCGCAGCCCGGTGAGCACGGTCGTCTCGGCGAGTCGCCTCTCGTACTCGGACCGGGCGACGCACAGATCGCCGTCCTCCTGCGCCACCACCAGGAGCCGCGAACCCCGGTCGGTGAAGGGGCGTTCGCGCAGGTCCAACGCGACCCGGTCGAGCAGTTCGCGGTCGTGCGCCGTCATCTCAGCGGCCTCCCATGCCGGATGCCGCCATGCTGCTGATGATCCTGCGCTGCCCGATCACGAACGCGATCAGCATGGGCACCACGGAGATCGTCGAAGCGGCCAGGAGCATGCCGTAGTCCAGTCCGCCGTGCTGGCCCTTGAACGAGGCGAGCAACATCGGAACGGTGAATTTGTCCTCGGAGTTGAGGAAGATCAACGGGTAGATGAAGCTGTTCCAGCTGCTCAGGAAGACGATGATGCCCAGCGCGGCCATGCCGGGCCGGATGTTGGGCAGCACGATCCGGGTGAAGATCGTCCACCGGTTCGCGCCGTCCAACCGGGCGGCCTCTTCCAGTTCGATCGGCACCGCGCGGATGAACTGGCGCATCATGAACACCGCGAACGGGTTGGCGATGGCGGGCAGGATCAGCGCCAGGTGGGTGTCGATCCAGCCGAGGTTCGACAACATCACGTACAGCGGCACCAGGGTGACCTGGGTCGGCACCATCTGGGTGAGCAGGAAGATCACGAACAGCGTGCGGGAGAAAGGGAATTCGATCCGGGTGAAGGCGTAGGCCGCCATCGACGCGGTGAGCAGCGTCACCACGACGGTGATCATGGCGATGTAGAAGCTGTTCCAGTAGGCGCGGCCGAACGGCATCGCGTCGAAGGCGTCGGGGAAGTTGCTCGCGCGCCAGGGGTCCGGCAGCCAGGCCAGCGGATCCTGGATCATCTGCCCCTCGCTCTTGAACGCGGTGAGCAGCATCCACACGAACGGGAACGTCATCAGCAGCCCGCCCACGATGAGCAGGGTGTGCAGTGCGACGGTGCCGAAACGTCGGCGGATGGCAGTGACCATCACGACCATCCTCTCTTACGACTCGTAGTGGACGAAGCGCTTCTGCATGCCGAACTGGGCCACGGTGACCACGATCGTCATCAGCGTCAGGAGCAGGGCGGCGGCGCTGCTGGCGCCGAACTCGAACTTCTTGAAGCCCAGGTCGTAGACCTGGTACACGATCGTGCGGGCCCCCTCGTTGTGGGTGGGGTCGACCAGCACGTAGATCTGGTCGAAGGCCTGGAAGGAGCTGATCACCGCGACCACGAAGGAGAAGAAGATGGTCGGGGACAGCAGCGGCAGCGTCACGTGCCGGAAGATCCGGACCGGTCCCGCGCCGTCGAGCCGGGCCACCTCGGTCAGGTGCGCCGGGATGGACTGGAGGCCGGCCAGGAAGATCACCACGTTCAGGCCCAGCGAGGACCAGATGGTCACCGCGGCGATCGCGACCATCACCCAGTCCGGATCGTTGAGCCAGTCGGGCAGCGTGATGCCGAACCAGTCGTGCACGGTGTTGTTGAGCATCCCCAGGTCACCGCTGGCCAGCAACATCTGCCAGATCACCGCGACGGCCACCGAACTGGTGACCACGGGCAGGAAGTAGATCACCCGGTAGATGGTCTTGCCGCGCACGTTGTTCAGCGCCATCGCGATGAGCAGGGCCAGGACCAGGCCCACCGGCACCGTGATCAGGCCCAGGGTCAGCGTGTTCAGCACCGCGTCGCGGAAGGTGGGATCGGAGAGCTGGGTCTGGAAGTTGTCGAAGCCGACCCAGGACTTGTCGCCCAGGCCGTCCCACTTCATGAAGGCCAGGACGACCGCGAAACCCAGCGGCCCCAGGGTGAACACCAGCAGGGCGGCCAGTTGCGGACCGAGGAAGAGGGCGGCCCACCACCGCTCCCGGCGCCGCCGGCCCCGAAGGGACCGGCGGCGCTCGGGGGTTTCGGTGGCCGGGCGCCGTGCGTCGGTGGTGCGGCTGAGCGTGGACGTGGTCACGGCGGGCCCCCGGTCAGCGCAGTTTGCCGGAGACGAGCGAGCCGAGGTCGTTCATCGCCTGGTCGAAGCCGATCTTGCCGGTCCACAGCTTCATCAGCAGTTCGTTGATGCTCGCCGTCAGCTCCGGGACACCGGCCTCCTCCGGGTAGTTGGCGAAGCCGCCGTCACGGGTGTCGATGAAGGTCTGCGCGTGCGCGGGGTAGCCCTCCATCACCACGCTGTCCGCGCCCTTGACCGAGGGCACCGCGTTGCCGCCGCCCTTCAGGCGCGTGGTCTGGCCGTCCTTGGAGACGAACTCGGACAGGAACGTCCAGGCCGCCTGCGCGTTCTTGGCGTCCTTGTTCAGCGCCAGGAAGGAGGTGCCCACCGTCTGCGGCATCAGCACGCCGGTCTGGGACGGGAACGGCACGATGTCGTAGTTGTCCTGCTGTCCCTTCTTGACGGTGTCGATCATCCATCGGCCGCCCGCGGAGAAACCGGCCTTGTGCTTGATGAACTGCACATCCGAGCCGTTGCCCTCGGGCAGGTTGTCGGCGACCAGGAAGGTCCCGTTCTGGTAGCCGTCGGCCAGGGTCTTCAATGCCTCGCGCGACTTGGGGTCGGTGTTGCCGACGAACTTGCCGCCGTCGTACACCTTGCCGCCGAAGCCGTTGATCATGCTGTAGGTCGAGCCGTACCAGTTGTAGAAGATCGAGCCGGCCTTGTCCGCCGCCTTGAGCTTGCGGTTCATCTCCAGGTAGGTGGCCATCGTCCACTTGCCCTGGGCGTTCAGCGTGGCCGGGTCCTCGGTGATGCCGGCGTCCTTGAGCGCCTGCTTGTCGTACCAGAGCACCTCGGGGTTGGCGTCGTTGGGTATGCCGTAGATCTGCCCGTCCTTCTTGGCGCCGCCGTACAGGCCGTCGAAGAAGTCCTCCGGCTTGGCCTTGCTGTCCGGGGCCGCCATCTTCTCGTTGAGCGGCGAGACCACCCCGGCGGAGACGAACTTCCCGATGAAGTCGTCGCCGACGTAGAACACGTCGGGCGCGGTCTTGGAGGAGAGCTGGGTGAGCAGCTTGGAGTGGTAGTCGCTGTAGGAGGGGACCGCCTGGAGCTTCAGCTTGATGTCGGGGTGGCGCTTGCCGAAGTCCTTCTCGAAGTCCTTGAACCGGGCGAGTTCCTCCGGGTTGCCCCAGGTCGACCAGGTGACGGTGGTCTTGCCGGAGCCGGAGCCGGAGCCGCTGCTCCCGCCGCAACCGGTGGTTGCGGCGAGTGCGGCACCGGCGGCCAGCACGGCGACGGTCTTCGCTGCGCGGGAAAATGACACGTTGTGCCTCCGGGGGGATGTGTGCGGGACGTACGCGTGCTGGGACCGGGCCCGGGCCCGTCGCCGCTGGCGACGACGGGAACGGGGCCGGGATGACTAGGCGAGGCCGCCGCCGTCTACGACGAGGGCGGTGCCGGTGATGTAGCTGGCCGCGTCGGAGGCCAGGAACAACACCGCGCGGGCGATCTCGTCGGGCGTGCCGGACCGGCCCATCGGGCGGTCCGCCGCGTCGGCTGCGAAGGCCGTCCAGTCCTCCGCCAACTGCCGGGCCTCCTCGCGCAACATCGGGGTGTCCGTGTCACCGGGGTTGACCGAGTTGACCCGGATGCCCGCCGCCGCGTGGTCGATCGCCAGGGCGCGGGTCATGTTGACCACGGCGGCCTTGGACGCGCAGTAGGAGATCGCGTTGCCGCCGCCCTTGAGCCCCCAGCCGGAACCGGTGTTGACGATGGAGCCGCCGTCGCTCATCGCGGGGACGGCGTGCTTGCACATCAGGAAGACCGAGCGCACGTTGACCGCCATCACCCGGTCCCACTCGTCGACCGTGGTGCCGATCGCGTCCGCGCGCCGGATGATGCCCGCGTTGTTGAAGAGCACGTGCAGCCCGCCGAAGGTCTGCACCGCCGTGGACACCACGGACACGCAGTCCGCCTCGGCGGACACGTCCGCCTTGACCCCGACCGCCCGGGCGCCCTGCGCGGTGATCTCCTCCGCGGTGCGGGTCGCGGCCGCCGCGTCGATGTCGGCGATCACCACGTCCGCGCCCTCCGCGGCGAACATCAGCGCGGTGGCCCGGCCGATGCCCGAGCCGCCGCCGGTGACGATGGCGACCTTGCCGTGCAGGGATCCAGTCATCCCGTTCATCCGGAGCACTCCTCACTCGCAGGAACAATTCGATAGGGGACGCTCTCGCGGTAGCCCGTGATCACCTTGACGAAACCGCTCAACCGCGCGTCCGTGGCCGGGTCCCCGGTGTCCGCCAACAGCGGCCGGCCGCCGAGCGCGGCCAGCTTGGTGCGGGTGGCGAGCACGGTCAGAGCGTGCACGCGGGCCAGCACCGACGGGCTGATCTGCTGGTTGCCGCGACCGAGCACGAAGCCCTGGCCGCCGATCACCGACACCACGGCATCCGTCTCGTGCCCGTCCACCAGGTCGAGCAGCGCGCGCTCGCTCAGGTCGACCCCGATCGGCACGCCGTCGGCGACCACGTCCACGCCGAGCAGCGTGGACTCGGCGCCCAGCGCGCGGCCCACCGCTCGCGTGGTGGTGCCCGGGCCCAGGATGTAGCGCACGCCCGGGCGCATCCGGGCGACCACTTCGCGGGCGATGCCCTCGACGGTCTCCGGCGCGGCGCCCGAGGAGCCGGTCTTGCGGCCGGACAGCCGTACCCGGGCCGCGGGCACGGTCAGTGTGCCGTAGAGCCGGGGGCTGACCCGGCCCTCGCGGTAGGCCTGTTCGTCCAGGTCCACCACCTCGGCCTCGGCGGTGTCCCCGGCGAACTCGGCGGCGGCGTGGCCGGCCGCCGCCGGGCCGACCGCGAAGCAGCCGGAGTAGACCTTGACGCCCGCCGGAATGCCGAGCACCGGCGCGGTCGGCCCGGCGTCGAGCACGTCCCGCGCGGTACCGTCGCCGCCCGCGAACAGCAGCAGGTCCACCGCCGCCAACGCCCGGACGCCCGCCCGGGTGTCGGCGGACGAGGACGGCTCCCCCGGTGCGCACGCCACCAGCTCGGGTACCGCGCCGGCGGCGCGCACGGAGTTCTCGCCCATCGTGCCGGCCACGGTGACCACGACGGTGTCCGGGCGGGCGCTCAGGAGCGCGCGCACGGCCACCGCCGCGCGCTCCCCCGCCCGGGCGGTCGCGCCGCGGGCGAGCGCCTCGCGCTGCACGTCGGCGCCGTCGCTGCCCTTGAGCCCGGCCGCCCCGCCGAGGCCGGCCACCGGGTTGACGATCAGGCCGATTCTCATGACAGGTGCTTGCGGACGTAGGCCCGCCAGGTCATGGCCCACTGCTCCGGGTCGTCCAGGCAGGTCGGGTCGATCTTGTGCACGGTCTGGTTGTAGGGCGCGCCCTTGACGAACTCCGGTTCGCTGCGCGCCTCGTCCGCGACGTGCGCCAGGATCGCGGCGTACTCGTCCAGATCCTCCTTGGAGTACGACTCGGTCGGCTCCAGGGTGAACGGCTCGGGTACCAGGTACGGGTGATGGCTGGTCCAGTAGTGCACCCCGAAGTCGGCCGCGCGCACGCCGATCTCCTCCGAGTGCACGCCGGTGTCCTCGTACAGGCCCTGCCACGAGTAGCGGACCTGCTCCAGCCGGCGCTTGTCCCAGTGGGCGGAGGCGCCCGGGATCTGCAACACCTTGTGCATCAGGTAGTTGTTGTTCAGCACCGCCGTCTCGGCCACCTGCCGCAGGCCCTCGGCCCCCAGCGCCATGATCCACGCGTAGGCGCGCACCACGTTCTGGGTGACCCCCAGGTAGGGCCGGTTCTTGCCGATCGACTGCGGCCGGTCGGAGTCCAGGAAGTAGCGCTCGCCGTCGAACTCGATGGTGGGGCCGGGCATGAACGGCACCAGCTTCTCCGCGACGCCGCAGGCACCCGCGGCCGGACCGCCGGACGCGTGCGGCGTGGAGAAGGTCTTGTGCAGGTTGAAGTGGCACAGATCGAACCCGGCGTCGGCGGCCCGGGTGATGCCCAGGATGCCGTTCGCGTTGGCCTGGTCGTAGCAGGCCAACCCACCGACCCCGTGCACGAGTTCGACGAACTCGGCGATCCGGGGGTTGTAGATCCCGGTGTCCTCCGGGTTGGTGATCATCAGCGCGGCGGTGCGCGGGCCCACGGCCGCGCGCAGCGCCTCGATGTCCGGGTAGCCGTCGGCGTCCGGCATCAAAGTGATCACCTCGTACCCGGCGGTCTTGGGGGAGGCCGCGTTCGTGGGGTGCGAGAACATCGTGGTGATGACCTGGTCGCGCTGCTCGCCTTCGCCCCGGGAGGCGTGGTAGGCGCGGATCATCGCGATGTTGGCGTAGATCGCCGCCGAACCGGAGCCCGGTTGCAGGCTGACCCGGTCCAGACCGGAGATCTCCTTGAGCATCTGCTCCAGCTGCCAGTAGATCGCGAGCACGCCCTGCACACTGTCCTCGGGCTGTGCCGGGTGCAGTTCGGCGATCTTCGGGTCGCTGACGAACCGGTCGTTGATCTTGGGGCTGTACTTCATCGTGCAGGTGCCCTGGCCGACGGCGATGCCGAGGTCGACGCCCACGGTCTCCTGGGACAGTCGCATGTAGTGCCGGAGCACGTGCAGCTGGGACATCTGCGGCAGCGCGGGCGGCGTCTCGCGCCGTATCCCGGCGGGCAGTTCGACGGCGGGCACGCCCGCCTCGGGCACCCCGATGCCGCGCCGGCCGGGGCTGGAGTGATCGAAGATGATCGGCTCGTCCCAGCGCGCCTGGTGGAACCGGCGCAGCGGCGGCTTGGCCTCGATCGGCAACTTCGCGAAGGATTCTCCGACGGCACCCATCAGCCCTGCACCTCTCGTACCGCTCGCACCAGCGTGTCGATGTCGTCCTTGGTGTGCCGCTCGGTCACACAGACCAGCAGCGTTGTGGCGTCCAGCGCGATGCCGGCGTAGATGCCGTGTGTGCGCAGCGCGGTGAGCAGCGCGTCGGTGTCGGCCACCTCGATCGCGAACTCGCGGAAGTGCACGGCGGCGGCGTGCCGCACCCGTACCCCGGGGACCGCGGCGAGTTCGTCCATCGCGTAGCGGGTCCGGGCCAGGATCGTCTCGCCCAGTTCGCGCATGCCCTCCGGGCCCATCAGCGCAAGGTAGACGCCGGCCGTGATGCCCCACAGCGAGGCGGCGGTGCCCACCCATTCCTTGCCCTCCTCGCGCAGCGCGAAGGAGGTGCGGTCGTAGAAGACGTCGCCGAAGCCGTATTCGCCCGGCACCGCGGTCGGCGCGATGCCGAACAGACGCGAGGGGAACTCGGCGACCAGGCGCGGTTCGTCGCGGGTGGCGATGTAACCGGCGTGACCGCCGCCGTAGTTCTGGTGCATGCCCAGCGACTGGATGTCGCCGCAGACGATGTCCGCGCCGAGCGTGGCGGGCGGGGCGAGCACGCCGAGCGAGATCGGGTCCGCGCTGACCACGAGCAACGCGCCTTCGGCGTGCGCGAGTTCGGCGATCTCGGCGGTCCGGGCCTCGACCACGCCGTAGAGGTTGGGGCTCTCCAGGTAGACCGCGGCGACGGTGTCGTCGACGGTGAAGGCGCCGGCCTCGCCGTTCTCGGCGACCGGGATCATGACGATCTCGATGTCGGGCGCGAGGAAGTCGTGCAGCTTGCTCAGCTTGTCCGCGCCGATCGCGGCGGTGACCAGCACCTTGGACCGGCCGGTGTAGCGCGCGGCCATCCGCAGCGCGGTGCCGGAGGCCTGGAAGCCGTCGTAGGTCGGGACGTTGACGACGTCCAGTTCCAGGAGTTCACCCATCATGCTGACGTACTCGAAGAGCGCCTGGAAGCGGCCGTGGTCCTCGTACGGTTCGCCCGCGTAGGCGGTGAGGAACTCGCCGCGCGAGTTGATCTCGTCGCACACGGCGGGCACGTGGTGCGGGTAGCAGCCGCCGCCGAGGAAGCTGAGCACCTCGGTGGTGTCGGTGTTGCGTCCGAGCAACCCGCGCATGTGCCGGACCAGTTCGGTTTCCGAGTTCATCGGCGCGGGCAGGTCGAGCGGCCGGTTCAGGCGCAGCGCGGCGGGGATGTCGGTGTAGAAGTCCTCGATGGACTCGACCCCGATCGCGGCCAGCATCTCGGCCCGCACGGCCGGCTCGGCATTGGGTATGTAGGGGTGGGTCACTTCTCTCCCTCGTGAGCGGTGCGCAGCACCACGGCGTCCCTGGGCCCGATTTCGATCGGGCCGTGCAGGTCGCGCCCGGTCAGCAGGTCCGTGCCGGGGGCGCGCAGGGTCAGTGCCGCGGTGGTCGTGCCGTGGTTGAGCAGGAACAGGTAGTCGGCGTCGGGCCCGGTCCGCAGGCACGCCTCGACGTCGGGCGGTACGTCCGCGACGGGGCGCACGCCGGCGCGGGTCAGTACGTCGGTCAGGATCGGGGTGACGTCGTCGAGGGCGCAGCCCACGTAGGTGGCCCGGCCGAGCCGGGTGATCGCGGGTTGTCCGGCCAGGTCGCCGCCCTCGTAGTCGGCGATCGGCGTGGCGCCCTCGGGTCGCAGCCACTCGGCCCACCGGGTCGCGGTGCCCGGGGTGCCGTCGGCGTACCGCACGCTCTGGCCCACTCCGTCGGCCAGCGGCCAGAACTCGTCGACGCTCAGGCCGAGCAGGTCGCGCAGCGGACCGGGTGCGCCGCCGGGGTGTACCCGGTCGGCGGAGTCGACCACGCCGCTGAACGGGCCGACGATCAGTTCGCCGCCGAACGCCCGCAGGTTCTCGGCCTGTTCGTCGGTGCACAGGTAGAGGTTGGGGGCGATGACCACGCGATACCCGGACAGGTCGCGGTCCGGCGGGGCCAGGTCCACGGTGATCCCGCGGGCGTGCAGCGGCGCGTACCAGGCGTTCAGGAGTCGCTTGAGTTCCAGCCGCTTGGACGGCATCGACTCGGGGGCCTCCAGGCCCCACCACGAGGACCAGTCCAGGAGCAGCGCGACGTCCGCGGCGGTGTGCGTGCCGGCGATCTCGGCGAGCTTTTGCAGGTCGCCGCCCAGGCGTAGCGTGTCCTGCCATCCGCGGGTTTGCACACCACCGTGCGGCAGGAGGGCGGAGTGGAACTTCTCCGGTCCGTACCGGGCCTGGCGCCACTGGAAGAACATCACCCCGTCGGCGCCGTGCGCAAGTGCCTGGAGGCTGTCCAGGCGCATCTTGCCGGGCGGCTTGGGCACGTTGACCTCACGCCAGCTCACCGCGCTCGGGGCCTGTTCCAGCAGCAGCCACGGGCGCCGCTTGAGCGAGCGCATCAGGTCGTAGCTCACCGCGATGCCCACGTGCGAGGTGGGGTCGGCCGGGTCGGGGTAGGCGTCGTCGCTGACGATGTCCTCGGCGCCGGCCCACTTCCAGTAGTCCAGCCCGTGCAGGATGCTCATGAAGTTCGTGGTCACCGGGATGTCCGGGGTGACCTCGCGCAGCACGCTCTTCTCCGCCTCGAAGCACTCCAGGAGCGCGTCCGAGCAGAACCGCCGCCAGTCCAGCACCTGGGCCGGGTTGACCGGGCCCGGTGCCTTGCGCGGCGGGGCGATCTGCTCGAAGTCGGTGTAGTGCTGGCCCCAGCAGGAGGTGCCCCAGGCGGCGTTGAGGCCGTCGATGTCCTGGTATCGCTCGCTCAGCCAACGCCGGAAGTGCCGGGCGGACTCGTCGCAGAAGCATTCGAGCGTGTGGTCCGCGTACTCGTTGCCGATATGCCACATGGCCAGGGCGGGGTGCTCGGCGTAGCGCTCGGCCATCGCCCGGGCCAGCCGGACGGTGGCCGCGCGGAAGATCGGCGAGCTGGGACAGTAGCCCTGGCGGGAGCCGAACTCCAGCCGGGTGCCGTTCGCGTCGACCGGCAGCAGCTCCGAGTGCTCGCGAACCAACCACGGCGGCGGGGTCGCGGTCGCGGTGGCCAGGTCGGCGGCGATGCCGTGCTCGTGCAGCAGGTCGAGCACCCGGTCCAGCCAGCCGAAGTCGTACTCCCCGGGGCGCGGTTCCAGCCGTGACCAGGAGAAGACCGCGACGGTGGCCATGTTCACGCCCGCCTCGACCATCAGCTTGGCGTCCTCGGCCCAGACCTCCTCCGGCCACTGTTCGGGGTTGTAGTCACCCCCGAACAGCAATCCCGGCACTCGCGTCAACCGCACGTCGACCTCCCGTTCATGTATTCTGTATTCATAATTCAAGGTGTGTGCGGTGCGTTATGTCAAGCACCAGATATCGACGCCGATCAACACGAGGAGTAACCGACACATGGCCATCCAGCGGCGACCTCTGCGGGAGCAGATCCGCGAGGAGTTGCTTCTGCGCCTCGACAGAGGCGACTTCGCGGCAGGCAAGGACATCAACGAGGTGGTGCTCGCGGCCGAGTTGGGCGTGAGTCGCACTCCCCTGCGCGAAGCCCTGATCACCCTGGCCGGCGAAGGCGTCCTGGAGAGCAATCAGGGGCGCGGCTTCCGGTTCGCACCGGTCAGCAGCAAGGAGTTCCGCGAGCTGTGCGAAATCGTCGCGGGTCTGGAGTCACTCGCACTGGAGCTCTCCGATCCGGATGAACTCCGGGAAATGGCACCGGAGTTGCTGCGCCTGGCCCGGGGCTTCCCGGATCCGGTGGCGGAGCAGTCGGAGATCGAGTGGCACGACGACGAGTGGCACGATCTGCTGCTCGGGAAATGCCCCAACGAGCGGTTGCTGGACCTGGTGACCAGCGTGAAGGCGGGCATGCGCCGCTACACCCACCTGATCGCGGGCGAGGACACGCTGTTGGAGCGCGAGGCCGAGGAGCACTGCCGGATCGCCGAGCACCTGCGCGCCGGTGACGTGCCGGCCGCCACGGCGGCGCTGCGCGACAACTGGATCAGCGGCATGGAGCGGATGACCGGCCGGATCCCGGTGAACCCGGAGTCGGCCTGATCGTCCGCGCGCCGCTTCGGCGGGCCGCCTTCGTCGACGAGACGAAGCCGACCCGCCCTGTGGCGTGCCCGGAGCCGGGCGGCCGGGATGCGCCCGCACCGAGGCGCCGGGTGCCGGCAGCGCGGCGGTGATCAGATCGAGGCGTCGGGGGCGAGCAATGCGGCGGTGATCAGGTCGACGACGGCCGGCCGGTGCTCGTTGAGGTAGAAGTGTCCGCCCGGGAAGACGGACATGTCCGTGGTACCCACCGTGGTGTGCTCGCGCCAGGCCCGGGCCTCGTCCACCGTGACCTTCGGGTCGGCGTCGCCCACCAGGACCGTGATCGGGCAGTCCACCCGGGCCCCGGGGCGCACCACGTGGCGCTCGATCGCCCGGTAGTCGGCACGCAACGACGGCAGCACCATCCGCAGCACGTCGTCGTCCAGCAGTACGCCCGGCTCGGTGCCGTTGAGCAGCAACAATTCGTCGATCAGCCCCGCGTCGTCGCGCAGGTGCACGGTCTCGGTCCGGTGCCGCCCGGGCGCCCGCCGGCCCGAGACGAACAGCCGGCTCGGTCCGACCGCGCCCGGGCGCTCGCCGAGTCGCAGCGCCACCTCGAAGGCCAGCGTCGCGCCCATGCTGTGCCCGAAGAAGGCCGGCGGTCGGTCGGCCCACGCGGGCATGATCTCGGCGATCTCGTCGGCGAGCCGCGCCAGGTCGTCGACGCAGGGCTCGTGCCGGCGATCCTGGCGCCCGGGATACTGCACCGCGAGCACCTCGACCGAGGGGGCCAGGGCCTTGGCGAAGGCGAAGAAGAAGCTCGCCGAGCCGCCCGCGTGCGGGAAACAGACCAGCCGGGGACGTCCCTCGGGGGTCGGGTGATAGCTCCGCAGCCAGGTGCCCTGCGCGGAGGTGGTGACGTTCATCGCATGCCCTCGTCTTCGGTGAGTACAAAGGCCGCGCGGCGCCCCGCCCCGACCCGGCCGCGTTCGGCGACGGGCGGGGCGGGGCGGGCGGGGCCGGGTGGTCGGGTCAGGCCCAGGTCACGTCCAGCGGCAGCTTCAGCGGCGCGAACGACGAGCGCGCGTCGTGCGGGACGGCGCCCGCGCCCGCGAACTCGGTGAAGCGGCCGAACAACACCTCCAGCACGGTCTTGCACTCCAACCGGGCCAGCGGTGCGCCGATGCAGTGGTGGATGCCGCGCCCGAAGCTCAGGTGCGCGTTGGGCGTGCGACGGATGTCGAACCGGTCGGCGTCGGGGAACTGGCCCGCGTCCCGGTTGGCCCCGGACAACCACAACACCAGTGAGGCCCCGGCCGGCACCAGGCCGCCGCCGACCGTCGCCTCGCGCAGCGCCAGCCGCTCCTGGCGGACCGAGGGGGTGCGAAAGCGCAGCACCTCCTCTATCGCGCCGGGCAGCGCGTCCGGTTCGCGGCGGATCTCGGTGATCGCGTCGCGGTGGTCGTCCAGGCAGGACAGCGTGGCGCTGATCATCAGCGTGGTCATGATGTGCCCGGCCAGGAGCAGCATGCCGACGAAGCCGACGATCTCCTCGTCCTCGAGGTGCTCGCCGTCGATCTCGGCGGCGATCAGGTTGCTGGTGAGGTCGCCGTTCGGGTTGGCCCGGCGGCTGCGGATGTGGTCGAGCAGGTAGGCGTTCATCTCCCGCAGGGTCAGCGTCAGGCTGCTCAGCACCTCGCCGTCGGGCGCCGCGGTCACCTCGCCGCCGATGCCCAGGAGCGCGTCGGCCCACCGCTGGAAGGTGGCCCGGTCGCTGGTCGGGACGCCGATCAGTTCGGCGATCACGATCACCGGCAGCGGGTAGGCCAGGTCGCCGACCAACTCGATCCGATCCCGGTCCTGCACCGCGTCCAGCATCTCGTGCGCGATCTCGGCCACCCGCGGCGCCAGCTTCCCGACCACCTTGGGGGTGAACGCCTGACTGACCAGCCCGCGCAGCTTGCGGTGCTGGGGCTCGTCCATGCTGATGAACAGGCCCTTCTTGAACACGTCGAACTCGGCGTGCCGGGGCGAGAGATCACGCAGGTCCGAGGAGAAGGTGGTGTGGTCGTTCAGTACGTCGAGCACGTCGCGGTAGCGAAAGACGTGCCAGTTGCCCTTTTCGTCCTGCCACGGTCCGTCCTTCGCGCGCCGCTCGGCGAGCCAGTCCAGCATCTCGGCGTGCCCGGAGGGCGGTTCGGTCCAGGCGGTGGTGGTTCCGAAGGTGGTCAACGTCGTGCCCTGCTTTCTTGCTCGTCTGTGTCGATCCGCACGGGGTACTCGGGGTTCTCGGTGATCTCGGGGATCTCCGGGTGCTCGCGGATCTCGGGGTTCTCGGGGGTTCCCGGGTTTCCGGGTGTCTCCGGGTTCTCTGCGGTCGCCGGTGCCTCCTCGTCGGGGTTCTTGGTCTGCTCGCCCTGCGGCCCGGCGTTGATCAGCACGCCCGCGAGGACCGCGCACAGGAGCAGGATTCCGGTGGCCCACCCGCAGGCGACCGCGTAGCCGTGCACGGTCGCCCGGGCCCGGTCCGCGGCCTGGACCAGGTCGCCCCGACCGCCGGCGTAGGAGGCGGTGGCGCTGGTGGCGATCGTGTTCAGCAGCGCCGTGCCGATCGAGCCGCCCAATTGTTGGGACGTGGTGGTGAACGCCGAGACGGTGCCGGTGTACCGGGGTTCGACGGCGTTCATCGTGCTGGCGACCGACGGCATCAAGGTGATGCCGGAGCCGATGCCCAGCAGGAGCAGCGCGGGCAGCACGCCGGTGACGTAGGTGCTGTCCGGGGTGAGCCGGGTCAGCACCAGCAGGCCCGCCGCGGACAACACCAGGCCGGGCACGATCAGCACCCGCGCGGGCAGCCGGGGCAGCAGTCGGGCCGCGATCAGCATCGCCGACAACACCACCGCGACCGCCATCGGCAACATCGCCACCCCGGTGCGCAGGGGCGAGTAGCGCATGATGCCCTGGAGTTGGTAGGTCAGCACCAGGAACATGCCGAACATGCCGATCGCGGTCAGCCCGATGGTGACGAACGCCGCGGCCCGGTTGCGGTCGGCGAGCACCGCCATCGGCAGCAGCGGGTCCGCCGATCGGCGCTGGCGCAGCACGAAGGCGGCCAGGAGCACGATCGCGACCGGGATGAGCGCCCACACCCGGGTGGATCCCCAGCCGTGTGCGCCCGCCTCGGTGAGCAGGTACACCAGCGCGACCATCGAGCCGCTGCCCAGTGCCACGTCGAACAGGCCCAGTCGGCCCGTACTCGCGCGCTCCGCGGCGGACGAGTCCTCGCGCGGCAGTACCGCCAGGCCCGCGATCAGCGCACCCACCGCGATCGGCGAGTTCAGGTACAGGCACCAGCGCCAGTCCAGGTACTGCGTGCACAACCCGCCGACCACCAGGCCGAGCGCGCCGCCCGCGGCGAGCACCGCGCCGTACACGCCGAACGCGCGGGCGCGTTCCTTGGTCCCGGTGAACGTCGTGGTCAGCAGGGCCAGCGCGGACGGCGCCAGCAGCGCGGAGAACAGCCCCTGCGCGGCGCGCGCGGCGATCAGCGTGCCGGCGTTCGCGGCGGCACCGCCGGCGGCGGACGCGATGGCGAACCCGGTCAGCCCCACCAGCAGGCCCCGGGTACGCCCGATCCGGTCGGAGATCCGGCCGCCCGCGAGCAGGAAGCCGCCGAAGGCCAGCGTGTAGGCGGTGATCACCCACTGCCTGCCCGCGTCCGACAGGCCCAACTCGCGCTGCGTGGAGGGCAGCGCGATGTTCACCACGGTGACGTCCAGCACCACCATCAGTTGCGCCGTGGCGACCACCGCGAGGATCGCGCCCCGGCTGCCGCCCGCTCGGGGCGCCCGCCGGATCACGACCGCGTGGCCGGGGTGGCGGCGGCGACGTCGGGCAGGTCCTCGGCCGGCGGCGGGTCGTCCAGGGTCTGTCGGGTGGCCTTCGCGTTGATCAGTACTGCGGCGACCACGGCCGCGAACACCATCAGTCCGGCGGACCACATGGTGGCCACCCGGAAGCCGTGTCCGTCCGCCAGGACGGTGGCCTGGTCGTGGTGTTGCAGGACGTAGGAGGCGGTCGCGGTGGTGGCGATGGTGTTGAACAGCGCGGTGCCCATCGCGCCGCCGAGTTGTTGCGCGGCGAACGTGAACGCCGACACCGAGCCCGCGTCGCGCGGGTGCAGTCCGCTCAGCGCGGCGTTGGTGGCCGGGATGTGCACGATGCCCAGGGTGAAGCCGAGCAGCACCAGCGCGGGCAGGATCAGCAGCGGGTACGAACTGTTCTCGTCCATCTGCGCGAACATCACCATCGCCACCGCGCCGGCGATCAGTCCGGGCACGATCATCGTGCGCGGCGCGACCACCGGTTGGAGCTTGCTGATCACCCCGGCGGAGATCACCGTCGCCACGGTCAGCGGCACACAGGCCAACCCCGCCTCCACCGGCGAGTAGTCCATGATCACCTGGAGCTGGTAGGTCAGGAACAGGTACAGCCCGAACGGGCCCAGCGCGCCGAGCGCGATCACGATCAGCGCGCCCGCCCGGCTGCGGTCGGCCAACAACCGCAGTGGCAACAGCGGTTGGGTCGCCTTGGACTGGCGGATCGCGAAGCCCGCGAGCAGGACCACCGAGCCGACCAGCAGGGTGACCGCCTCGGTGGAGCCCCACCCGTTGGCGCCGGCCGTGCTGATCCCGTACATCAGCGCCACCATGCCGCCGCCGCCGAGCACCGCGCCGGGCAGGTCGAGCGCGGTCTCCCGGTGGCCCCGGGTGTCCGGCAGCACGATCAGCGCGCCGACCACCGCGATCACCGCGATCGGCACGTTCAGGTACAGGCACCAGCGCCAGCTCAGGTACTCGGTGAGGCCGCCGCCGGCCACCATGCCCAGGCCGCTGCCCGCCGCGACGATCGCGGTGTACAGGCCGAACGCCCGCCCGCGTTCCTTGGGTTCGGTGAACGTGGTGGTCAGGATGGCCAGTGTGGACGGGGCCAGGATCGCGCCGAACACGCCTTGCACGGTGCGCGCGGTGACCAGGAACTCGGTGTTCTGCGCGAGGCCGGCCACCAGCGAGGACGCGGCGAAGCCGACCAGGCCCACCAGCAGGGTGCGGCGGTAGCCGACCCGGTCCGCGATCCGTCCGCCCAGTGGCAACAGGCTGCCGTAGGCGACCATGTAGGCCGCCGCGAGCAGGTGCCGGCTGGAGTCGGACATGCCCAGGTCACGCTGTGCCCAGGGCAGGATGAGGTTCACCAGCGAGGTGTCCAGCGCCACCATCAACTGGGCGAGGCCGATCACCACCAGGATCAGGGCCTTGCTGCGCTCCGCCGGCGGGGCGGCGGGTTTCGCTGCGCTCGTGGTCATTGTGTGTGTTGCCTCTCTCCGGCCTGGACCGGATCCGACCGGGTTCGACTCGGTGGGTGATGTGCGCGGACGGTCCGGATCAGAGCGGGATGTTGCCGTGCCGGCCTCGGTCGGCGGGCGCTCCGGCCAGCGCCTGGGCCAGCCGGAACCGGGTCTCGTCGGGTTCGATCACCTCGTCCACCACCCCGATGTCCAGCGCCCGGCTCACCCCGCCGGAAGCCTGTTCGTGTTCGGTGACCAGGCGGGCCAGCAGTGCGGGACGGTCCGCCTCGGCGGTGGCCGCGATCTTCTTGCGGTGCAGCACGCCGACGGCCGCCTCCGCGCCCATCACCGCGACTTCGGCCTCCGGCCACGCGTACACCGCGGTCGCGCCCAGCGAACGGGAGTTCATCGCGATGTAGGCGCCGCCGTAGGACTTGCGGGTCACCAGGGTCACCCGCGGTACCACCGCGGCGGCGAACGCGTGCAACAGCTTGGCGCCGCGCCGGATCACCCCGCCCCACTCCTGGCCGACCCCGGGCAGGTAGCCGGGCACGTCCACCAGGACCACCAGCGGTACGCCGAGCGCGTCGCACATCCGGACGAACCGCGAGGACTTCTCCGCGGACAGCGAGTCCAGGCAACCGCCTTTGCGCAGCGGGTTGTTGGCGATCACCCCGACGGTGCCGCCGGCGAGCCGGCCGAAGCCGATCACGATGTTCGCGGCCCAGCGCGCCTGGAGTTCCAGGAACGCCCGGTCGTCCAGGAGTTCGCGGACCAGCGGGTGCACGTCGTAGGCGCGCCGGGGCCGGTCCGGTAACAGTCGCCGGGGGTTCTCCGCGGCCTCACCGACGACCGCCGCCGGGTCGGGCCGGCCCGGGCGGCTCAGCAACTCCACGAGTGTGCGCGCCTGTTCGATCGCCTCGGCCTCGGATGCCGTGGTCACGTGCGCGACCCCGGACTGGCGGCCGTGTGCCTCGGCGCCGCCGAGTCCGACCATGTCGATCTGCTCCCCGGTGACGCTGCGCACCACGTCCGGGCCGGTGACGAACATCCGGCCGGTCTCCGCCATCACCACGATGTCGGTGAGCGCGGGACCGTACGCGGCGGCGCCCGCGGCCGGGCCGAGCACCACGGAGATCTGCGGCACCAGGCCCGAGGCGCGGGTCATCGCGGCGAACATCCGGCCCACGCCGTCCATCGAGGCCACGCCGTCGGCGAGTTTTGCCCCGCCGGAGTGCCAGAGCCCGATCACCGGCAGGCCCCGGTCCACCGCGTCGTCGATCGCGGCGATGATCCGGTCCGCGCCGGGCGAGCCCAGCGCGCCGCCCATCCGGGTGGCGTCGGTGCAGTAGGCGAGCACCGGCAGGCCGTGCACGCTGCCCTCGGCGGTGAGTACGCCGCTGTCGTCGCGGGGTTCGCGCGGGAGCAGGGTGTCCGGGTCAAACAGTGCGGCCAGGCGTAGTTCGGGATCGCGCGGATCCGGGGCTTCGGGCGTCCCGGTTCGGGTCGGATCGGTCGCGGTGGTCATCGGTGGCCTTCCTGGGTGAGGTCCGGCACGGCGTCGTCGGCCGAGGCGGCGGAGCGGGCCAACTCGTCGGCGATGAAGCCGGCCACCAGCGCCGAGTTGTTGTAGTCGTAGATCAGCGTCGGGTTCAGCTCCAGGCCGGTCGCCTCGGCCAGCCGCTTGGTCAGTTCGACCGCGGTCAGCGACGCGAAGCCCAGGTCGAGGAACTCGCTGTCCGGCTCGATCGCGTCGGGATCGGGGTGGCCGAGCACGGCGGCCACGTGTTCGCGCACCACCTCGCCCAGCGCCCGCACCCGCTCGTCCGGGGAGAGGACGGCCAGCCGGGCGGGCAGCGCCTGCGAGCGCGCGTCGGACTCGGCCCGCTCGGGCAGGTCGTCGGGCAGACCCGGGGCCGATCCCCGGTCCTCCATCCGCCGCCGGTACCAGTCGGCCAGCAGCGGCAGCGCCGACTCCAGCAGCGCCTGTTCGTCCTCCGCGTCCAGCTCGCGGGCCAGTGCCGCCGCGTCCTCGCGCTCGACGGCGTGCCACAGCGGCGAGTCGGCCGCCGTGGGGCCGAATCCGGGTCGATCCTCCAGCCAGTAGCGGCGGCGCTGGAACGGATAGGTCGGCAGCTCCACCCGGCGTCCCCGCCGCGGCGCGAACACCCGCGACCAGTCCACCGCGACCCCGCGCACGTGCACGTGGGCCAGCGCCTCGGCGACCGCGCGGGGCTCGGGCCGGTCCTTGCGCAGCAGTGGCACCACCACCGCGTCCGGGACGTCGGTCAGGCACTGTCCGGCCATCGCGCTGAGCACGCCGTCCGGGCCCAGTTCGACGAAGGTGCCCACACCCTGCCCGACCAGGGCGCGAACCCCGTCGTGGAAGCGCACCGCCTCGCGGACGTGCCGCACCCAGTAGTCCGGCGAGCCCAACTCGTCGGCGGTCGCGGGCCGCCCGGTCAGGTTGGAGATCACCGGGATCTCCGGTTCGCGCGCCTCCAGCGCGGCGGCCACCCGGCGGAACTCGGCCGCCATCGGGTCCATGTGCGGCGAGTGGAAGGCGTGGCTCACCCGCAGCCGGGTGGCCTTGCGACCACGCTCGGCCCACTCCCGGGCAACCGCCGCCACCGCGTCCGCGTCGCCGGAGAGCACCACCGAGTGCGGCCCGTTCACCGCCGCCACGGCCAACCCACCCGGGTGGTCCGCGATCGCGGCGTTCGCCTCCTCCTCCGTCGCCTGGATCGCCAGCATCGCGCCGCCCGCCGGCAGCGCCTGCATCAGCCGCCCGCGCGCGGCCACCAGCGCCGCCGCGTCCGGCAACGACCAAACACCGGCCACGTGCGCGGCGGCGAGCTCGCCGATCGAGTGGCCGAGCAGGTGGTCCGGCCGCAGCCCCCAGCTCCACGCGAGCCGGAACAGCCCCACCTCCAACGCGAACAGCCCGGCCTGGGTGTACACCGTGCGGTCCAGGAGCGCCGCCGTCGGCGTACCCTCCCCGGCCGCGAGCACCTCCGTCAGCGGCACCTCGACGTGCCCGGCCAGCCGCAGGTCCAGTTCGGCGCACGCGGCGTCGAACGCCTCGGCGAACACCGGCTCCGTCTCGCGCAACAACCGGCCCATCCGCGGTCGCTGGCTGCCCTGTCCGCTGAACAGGAAGCCCAGGCCGCTCGGGCGGGCCACGGTGGTGCCGGTGCGCCCGGTGATCACCGCGGCGCCGCTCTGCCCACGTGCGAGCGTCTTGAGCGCGCCGGCCAACTCCTCCTGATCGGCGGCCACCAGCACCGCCCGGTGGCCGAACACCGCCCGGGTGTGCGCCTGCGACCAGGCGATGTCGGCGATCCGCTCTTCGGGCCGCAGTCGGATGTGCAGGCCCAGGCGCAGCGCCTGGTCGCGCAGCGCGTCGGCGGAGCGCGCCGACAGCAGCACCGGCACCGGCACGCCGTCCGGGACCGGGTCGCGCTCGTCCTCGGCGGGGGCGGGCGGCTGTTCCAGGATCGCGTGCGCGTTGGTGCCGCTGATCCCGAACGAGGACACGCCCGCGCGGCGCGGCCGGCCGGTGTCCGGCCACGCCATCGACTCGGTGAGCAGGCGTACCGCGCCCGAGGACCAGTCCACGTGCTCAGAGGGCTCGTCCACGTGCAGCGTGCGTGGCAGTACGCCGTGCCGCATCGCCTGCACCATCTTGATCACCCCGGCCACCCCCGCGGCGGCCTGGGTGTGCCCCAGGTTGGACTTCAACGAGCCCAGCCACAGGGGTTGTTCGGCGGGCCGGTCGCGGCCGTAGGTGGCCAGCAGCGCGTGCGCCTCGATCGGGTCGCCCAACGTGGTGCCGGTGCCGTGCGCCTCGACCGCGTCCACCTGCTCCGGGGTCAGCCGGGCCGCCTCCAGGGCCTGCCGGATCACCCGCTGCTGGGCGGCGCCGTTGGGCACGGTCAGGCCGGTGCCGCCGCCGTCGGAGTTGACCGCGGTGCCCCGGACCAGGGCGAGCACGGGATGCCCGTGCCGCCGCGCGTCCGACAACTTCTCCAGCAGCAACATGCCCGCGCCCTCGGACCAGCCGGTGCCGTCCGCCGCGTTCGCGAACGACTTGCACCGACCGTTGGGGGCCAGCCCGCGCTGCCGGCTGAACTCGAGGAACACCCCCGGGGTGAACATCACCGTGACGCCGCCGGCCAGGGCCAGCGAGCAGTCGCCCCGGCGCAGCGCCTGGGCCGCCCAGTGCAGCGCGACCAGCGAGGACGAGCAGGCCGTGTCCAGGGTGACGGCCGGCCCCTCCAGGCCGAGCGCGTAGGCCACCCGACCCGACGCGATGCTGCCCGCGTTGCCGTGCCCCAACTGGCCTTCCATGCCCTCGGGCACGGATCGCAGCCGGGTCGCGTAGTCGTGGTACATCAGCCCGGTGAACACGCCGGTCGAGCGCGCGTCGGGTGAGCCCGGGTCGATGCCGGCCCGCTCGAACGCCTCCCACGCGGTCTCCAGGAGCAGACGCTGCTGCGGATCGGTGGCCAGCGCCTCACGCGGCGAGATGCCGAAGAAGCCGGCGTCGAACTCGGCCGCGTCGTACAGGAAGCCGCCCTCGCGGGTGTACGTCTTGCCCGGCCGGTCCGGGTCCGGGTCGTACAGGTCGGCCACGTCCCAACCGCGGTCGCTGGGGAATTCGCTGATCGCGTCACCGCCGGCGTGCACCAGTTGCCACAGGTCCTCGGGCGAGTTCACTCCACCCGGGTAGCGGCAGCTCATCCCGACGATCGCGATCGGTTCGGCGTCCCGCTCCTCCAGGGCACGGATACGCTGGTGCGCGCGGCGCAGGTCGCCGGTGACCCGCTTGAGGTAGTCCAGCAGTTTCTGTTCTTCGGTTTCCGACATTTCCTCAACCCCCGTGGCTGGCCGAATCGGCGTCCAGGGCGCCGAATTCGTCGTCGATGAGCGCGAACATCTCCGCCGCCGAGGCGGTGGTCAGTTCCGGACCGGTGCGAGCGTCGCCTTCCTCGTCGCCGCCGTCGTGCGGCGCGTCGCTCCACGTCCACAACAACTGCCGCAGGCGTTCGGCGATCAGCGCGCGTTCGTCCCCGGCGGGTCCCGCGGCCGCGGTGCCGGCCAGTGCCGCCTCCAGGCGGTCCAGCTCGGCCAGGACCGGCAGCACCGGACGATCGGTGTCCGGCACCAGCTCGGCGCGCAGCCAGTCGGCCAGCGCCGCGGGCGTCGGGTGATCGAAGATCAGCGTGGCCCGCAACCGCAGGCCCGCCGCCGCGCCGAGCCGATTGCGCAGTTCGACTCCGATCAGGGAGTCGAAGCCCAGTTCCTTGAACGAGCGGTCCGGGTCGACCGCGTCCGCCGAGGCGTGACCCAGCACCGCCGCCACGTGCTTGCGCACCAGGTCCGACACGGCGTGCGCGCGCTGCCCGACCGGCAATTCGGCCAGCAGCTCGCGCAGCGGTCGGGCCGCGTCGCCCTCCCGCGCCGCCCGCTTGGCCGGGGTTCGGACCAGGCCGTGCAGGATCGGCTGGAGCACCCCGTCCAGGGCCGCGGCCTGGAGCGCGGTGTGGTCCAGGCGCGCGGCCAGGACCGTGGCGTCGCTGTGGATCGCCGCGTCGAACAGGGCGAGTCCCTCGTCGTCGGACAGGCCGGCCACGCCCGCCCGGCCCAGCCGGGCCAGCTCGTTCGCGTCCAGTCCCCCGGTCAGCTCGCTGGCCGTCTCCCAGCGGCCCCACGCGATCGACGTCCCGGGCAGGCCCTCGGCCCGGCGCCGGGCCGCGAGTGCGTCCAGGAACGCGTTGGCCGCCGCGTAGTTCGCCTGTCCGGGGCCGCCGAGCAGACCGGCCGCCGACGAGAAGAGCACGAGGGCCGTCGGGCCGTCGCCGTGCTCGCGGGTCAGCGCGTCCAGATGCGCCGCCGCGTCCGCCTTGGGCCCGAAGACGCCGGCGATCCGCTCGGGCGTGAGCGACTCGACCAGGCCGTCGTCCAACGCGCCGGCCGCGTGCACCACCGCGTCGAACCGATGCCCGGCGAGCAGCCCGGCCACCGCGTCGCGGTCCGCGACGTCACAGGCCACGACGGCGACCCGGGCACCCGCCTCGACCAGTTCGTCGGCCAGTTCGCGGGCACCGGGTGCGTCCGGACCGCGGCGACTGGTGAGGACCAGGTCCAGCACACCGTGCCGGCGCACCAGGTGTCGGGCCACCAGCGCGCCGAGCGTGCCGGTGCCACCGGTGATCAGGACCCGGCTGTCCGGGCCCCACGTCGGCGCCGCATCCTCGTGCGCCGTGTCCGCCGCCGGCTCGTCCCGGGTGAGTCGGGGTACCCGCGGCGCGCCGTCGACGAGCGCGACATACGGCTCGCCGGTGGCCACCGCCGCCGCGAGTTGCGCGTCGGTCGGGCCTGTTGTGCCGCCCGCGGCCGGATTCTCCGGCTCGGCGTCGACCAGGACGAAGCGGTCCGGGTGTTCGGCCTGCGCCGACCGCACCAGCCCGAAGGCCGCCGCGAGTTCCGGATCGGCGTGCGCTCCCCGCCCGACCAGGACCAGCCGGGAGCCGCCGAAACGCTCGTCGGCCAGCCACGACTGCGCCAACGCCAGGGAGCGGAGCGTGGGTTCGTGGGCCCCCGGGTCGAGCGCCGCGGAACTCGACGTCGATGCGAACTCGTACACGACCAGGTCCGGGGCCACTGTGTCGAGCGTGTTCGGCAGTTCGCCGGCCGGGCCCAGTCGGAGCACGGTGGGCGCCGGGCCCTCGACCGGGTCGTCGGCCGGGATCCACCGCACGCGGTACAGCCCGTCCGCTCCGGCCGTGCCGGCGGACCGCAGCAGTTCCTCGGCCACCGGCCGGAACACCAGCGATCCGGCCGAGGCGATCGGGCGACCGCTCTCGTCGGCGACGTCGAGGGACACCGCGTCCGGCCCGGCCGACGCCAGGCGTACCCGCAGCGCCGAGGCGCCCGAGCCGTGGAGCGTGACCCCGGACCACATGAACGGCAGTCGAATGCCCGAATCGGGCGACGTCCGCTCGCCCTCGGCACGCAGGAAGACCGCGTGCAGTGCGGCATCCAGCAGCGCCGGATGCACCCCGAAGCCGGCCGCCGGCGTCTCCTCCGGCAGCGCCACCTCGGCGAACACCTCGTCGCCGCGCCGCCAGACCCGACGCAGTCCCTGGAAAACCGGGCCGTAGCCGTAGCCGCCGCGCAACAACCGGTCGTAGAACCCGTCCACATCCACCGGAACGGCACCCGTCGGCGGCCACACGGCCGCATCGGCGTCGGCGGATCGCCCCCTGTCGTCCTTGGCTTCGCGGGCGAGCACACCGGTGGCGTGCCGACGCCACTCGTCCTCGCCCGCTTCCGTGCCTCCCGCGTCCCCCGGCTCCTCCGCGCGGGAGTAGATCCCCAGTTGCCGATAGCCGGCCTCGTCGGGAGCCGAGACGGATACGTGCAGCCGCACCGCGCCGTCCTCGGTCAGCACGATCGGGGCCTCGACCACCAGTTCCTCGACCGACGCGCAGCCGACCTGGTCGGCGGCCCGAACGGCCAGGTCCACGAACGCCGTTCCGGGGACCAGGATCGCGCCGAGCACCGCGTGGTCGGCCAGCCAGGGATGGGTCCGCACCGAAAGTCGACCGGTGAACGCGAACCCGCCCGAGTCGGGCAGCGCGACCGCCGCACCCAGGAGCGCGTGTCCCGCGCTGCCGAGCCCGAGTCCGGCGACATCCGTGCTCGGCGACTCGACCGACTTCAGCCAGTAGTGCTCGTGCTGGAAGGCGTAGGTGGGCAGTTCGACGACACGAGCGCCGGTACCCGCGAAAGCCTGCGACCAGTCGACCTCCACGCCATGCGCGAACGCCTCGCCGAGCGAGGTCAGGAACCGATCGAGCCCGCCCTCGTTGCGCCGCAGCGACCCGAGCGTGACCGCGTCGGAGTCGGCGTCGTCGAGCGTGCCCTGCACGCCGACCGTGAGCACCGGATGCGCACTGGACTCGACGAACGCCCCGATCCCGTCCGCGAGCAGCGCCCGCGTCGCCAGATCGAACCGCACCGGCTCCCGCAGATTGCGGAACCAATACCCCGCGTCCAACCCCGCCGTATCCAACCGCTCACCCGTCACCGCCGAGTAGAACGGAACCACCGACGAACGCGGCACGATCGGAGCGAGAATCTCCAGAAGTTCGTCCCGCAGATCCTCCACATGCGTGGAGTGCGACGCGTAGTCCACCGGAATCCGCCGGGCCTCGACGCCGACCTCGGCGCCCAGCGCGGCGATCAGCTCCTCCAGCGCGTCCGGGTCACCCGATACGACCGTGGACGTCGGTCCGTTCACCGTCGCCACGCCGACCCGGCCGGCCCACCGACTCAGCCGTTCCTCGACCTCGGCGAGCGGCAACGGTACGGACACCATGCCGCCCCGCCCGGCCAGCGACCGCGCGATCGCCTGACTGCGCAAAGCCACCACGCGCGCCGCATCCGACAACGTCAGACCCCCGGCCACACACGCCGCCGCGATCTCACCCTGCGAATGACCCACCACCGCCGCCGGCACCACCCCGAACGACCGCCACAGCTCGGCCAACGACACCATCACCGCGAACAACACCGGCTGGACCACATCCACCCGGTCCAACGACGGCGCATCCACACCGCCCCGCAACACCTCGACCAGCGACCAGTCGACGAACTCCGCCAACGCCGCCTCACACTCCGCCACCCGCGCCGCGAACACCGGCGCGGCATCCAACAGTTCGGCCGCCATCCCGACCCACTGCGACCCCTGACCCGGAAACACCAGTGCCACGGCTCGGCCGGCCGCCGGGCCCGTGCCGACCGCGAGGTCGGAGAGACCGGCGAGCAGCGTGTCGCGGTCGGTGCCCACGACCACCGCGCGGTGGTCGAACACGGATCGGGTCCGTGCCAGTGACCAGCCGATGTCGATGGGCGTAGTGTCCGGGTGGGCGACCACGAACTCGCGCAGGCGCGCGGCCTGGTCGCGCAGTCCGGTCGCACTGCGCGCGGACAGCGGCCACGGGACGGCGGGCGTCGAGCCGGTCGGCTCCGCTTCGGACTTTTCCGCAGCGGGCTCGGGTTCGGCCTGTTCGAGGATCGCGTGCGCGTTCGTGCCGCTGATCCCGAACGAGGAGACGCCCGCGCGGCGGGGTGCGTCGCGCTCCGGCCACTCCCGCGCCTCGGTGAGCAGCGACACTGTCCCCGAGGACCAGTCGATGTGCGGGGAGGGCTCGTCCGCGTGCAGCGTCCGGGGCAGTGCGCCTCGACGCAGCGCCTCGACCATCTTGATCACACCCGCCACCCCGGCGGCGGCCTGCGCGTGCCCGATGTTCGACTTCAACGACCCCAGCCACAACGGGCGTTCCGCGTCGCGGTCGCGCCCGTACGTGGCCGACAACGCCTGCGCCTCGATCGGATCACCCAACGCCGTCCCGGTACCGTGCGCCTCCACCGCGTCCACGTCACCCGCCGACAACCGCGCATCCGCCAACGCGGCCTCGATCACCCGCTGCTGCGACGGACCGTTCGGCGCGGTCAACCCATTGCTCGCACCGTCCTGGTTGACCGCCGTACCGCGCACCACGGCCAGCACGCGGTGCCCGTTGCGCCGCGCGTCGGACAGCCGTTCCAGCACCAGCATGCCGACGCCCTCGGCGGAGCCGAAGCCGTCCGCGTCGGCGCCGAACGCCTTGCACCGGCCGTCCACCGCCAGTCCGCGCTGCTTGCTGAACGCGACGAACATGCCGGGGGCCGACATCACCGTCACTCCTCCGGCGAGTGCCATGGCGCACTCGTCGTGGCGCAGTGCCTGCACGGCCAGGTGCAGCGCGACCAGCGAGGACGAGCACGCGGTGTCGACCGTGATGGCCGGCCCCTCCAGACCGAAGGTGTAGGAGATCCGGCCGCTGATCACGGAGGCCGCGTTGCCGGTGAGCAGGTGGCCCTCCAGGCCGGTCGCGCCGTCGCCCGGCCGCCCCGCGTAGTCCTGCGCGATGGCACCGACGAAGACGCCGGTCCGGCTGCCCCGAACCGTGTCCGGATCGATTCCGGCCCGCTCGAACGCCTCCCACGACGTCTCCAGGAGCAGTCGCTGCTGCGGGTCCATCGCGAGCGCCTCGCGCGGCGAGATGCCGAAGAACGCCGCGTCGAACTCGCCCGCGTCGTGCAGGAATCCGCCCTGCCGGGTGTAGCTGGTGCCGGGATGCTCCGGGTCCGGGTCGTACAGCCCCGCCAGATCCCAGCCCCGGTCCTGCGGGAAACCGGTAATCGCGTCGCCACCCCGCGACACCAGGCGCCACAGGTCGTCCGGCGACGCCACGTCGCCGGGGAACCGGCAGCCCATCCCGACGATCGCGATCGGCTCGTGGTCCGACCCGGGTTCGGCGGCCGGCCGAGCCGGCGTGGGGTCTGCCGTCGTGTCGAAGAGCCGGTCGTGCAGGTACTGCGCCAGTACGGCCGGGGTGGGGTAGTCGAAGACCAGCGTGGCGGGCAGCCGCAGTCCGGTCGCGGCGTTGAGCCGGTTGCGCAGTTCGACCGCGGTGAGCGAGTCGAAGCCCAACTCCTTGAACGCCCGATCCTTGTCCACCGCGGCCGCCGACCCGTGCCCGAGCACGGTGGCGACCTGGACGCGGACGAGTTCGCGCAGCGCGTCGGCGCGTTCGGCCGCGGTGTTCCCGGCCAGTCGTTGGGCCAGTGCGGTGCCGCCGGCCGCGGGCCCTGCCGCGACGGTGCGACGCGTCCGGGTCCGGACCAGGCCGCGCAGCAGGTGCGGAGTCGCACTGGTGGCAGCCTCGCGCGGCGTCGACAGGTCCAGGCGGGTCGGCACGAGCGCGGGCTCGTCGAGCGCGAGCGCGGCATCGAGCAGGGCCAACCCCTGCTCGGTGGTCAGCGGGATCAGTCCGCCACGCGCCATCCGGCGCAGGTCGCCCTCGCTCAGGTGCCCGGTCATCCCGGTGGACTGGGCCCACAGGCCCCAGGCCAACGACACACCGGGCAACCCGCGCGCGTGCCGGCGCTCGGCCAGCGCGTCCAGGAAGGCGTTCGCCGCGGCGTAGTTGGCCTGCCCCGGACCGCCGAACGTGCCGGCGGCGGAGGAGAAGAGCACGAACATCGCCAGGTCCGCGTCCGCGGTCAGCTCGTCCAGGTGCACCGCCGCGTCGACCTTGGCACGGAAGACCGCGTCGATCCGGTCGGGCGTCAACGACTCGATCACGCCGTCGTCCAACACACCCGCCGCGTGCACCACGCCGGTCAACGGATGCTCCGGCGCAATCGCGGCCAGCACCTCGGCGAGCGCCGTCCGGTCGCCGACGTCGGCCGCCGCGAAGGCCACCTCCGCTCCCGACTCGCGCAGTTCCGCGGCGAGTTCGGCGGCGCCCGGTGCGTCCGCACCGCGCCGGGAAAGCAACAGGAGGTTTCGCGCGCCTTGTTCGGTCACCAGATGCCGGGCCAGCAGTCCGCCGAGTGCACCGCTCGCACCGGTGATCAGTACCGTGCCGTCGGGATCCGGGGTGCGTGGGACCCGCAGCACCAACTTGCCCACGTGGCGGGCCTCGCGCAGGTGCCGCATCGCGTCGGGCGCGCGGCGCAGGTCCCACGCGCTCGTCGGCAGCGGGTGCAAGGCGCCGCTCTCGCACAGCGCCAGGATCTCGGTGAGGATCTCGTGGATGCGGTCCGGCCCGGCATCGGCGACGAGGTCGAACGCGCGGTACGTCACCCCAGGCCGCTCGGCGGCCACCGCGTCCGCGTCTCGGATGTCGGTCTTGCCCATCTCCACGAACCGACCGCCGGGAGCGAGCAGTGCGAGCGATTCGTCCACGAACTCCCGGGCCAGCGAGTTCAACACGACATCGAAGCCGCGCCCGTCGCCCGCCGTCGCGAAGCGCTCGCCGAAGCCGACCGATCGGGACGAGGCCAAGCGTTCGTCGCCCAACCCGGTCGCGGCCCACTTCGCCGGACTCGCCGTACCCCAGATCTCGGCGCCGAGGTGGCGGGCCACCTGCACCGCCGCCATCCCGACACCACCGGCCGCCGCGTGCACCAACAACGACTCGCCCCGCCGCAGCCCGGCCAGATCCACCAGCCCGTAGTACGCCGTCGCGAACACCACCGGCACCGACGCCGCCTGCTCGAACGACCAACCCGTCGGCACCCGCACCACCATCCGGGCGTCGGCCACCGCGAGCGGCCCGAAGGCACCCGCGAACAGGCCCATCACCCGATCGCCCGGGGTCAGGTCGTGCACTCCGGGCCCGATCTCGACGACCACCCCGGCGCCTTCACTGCCCAACGACGCCTCGCCCGGATACATCCCGAGGGCGATCAGCACATCCCGGAAGTTCAGCCCGGCGGCCCGGACCGCCACCCGAACCTGACCGGCCGCCAACGGCTCCTCGCCGTCCCGGTCCGGGAGCAGGGCCAGTTCGGCCAGCGATCCATCGGCCGACGCGGCCAGCCGCCATCCGGCGACGTCGGTAGGCGGAAGCAGGGCGGTGGTCTCGGCGGCCCGGACCAGCCGGGGCGCGTACACCGTGCCGGCCCGGACCGCGAGTTGCGGTTCGTCCCCCGCGAGGGCGCCGTTCAGCACGTCCGACGGGATCGCCTCGCCGTCCAGGTCGAGCAGCACGATCCGCCCGGGATGCTCCGCCTGTGCCGACCGCACCAGCCCTCGGGCGGCGGCGACCGAGGGATCGGCGCCCGTCGTGGCGCCGCCCCGGGTGACCAGGACCAGCCGGGCATCGGCGAACCGCTCGTCGGCCACCCATCGCTGTACAAGGGCCAGTGCCCGACTCGTCGCCGCCCGCGCGGCCTGCGCCGGCTCGACGCCGGCGTCGTCCGCACCGAGGTCCACGAAAACCAGCTCCGGCACGGCCGCACCGTCGGCGAGCGCGGCGTCCGCGTCGGCCGCCGGCTCGAGACCGTCGAGACCGAGGTCCGTCTCGGAGACACCGAGGTGGACGCGACGACCGGCGGGGGTCGCGTCGGCGGCCGGCTCCAGCGGGATCCAGTCGGTGCGGAACAACGCGTCCCGGGTATTCACGGTGGGCCGGAGCCCGTCGGCGGCCACCGGACGGGCGACCAGCGAGGCGATCGAGGCCACCGGGTTGCCCGTCGCGTCGGCCACCAGCACGGAGACCGTGTCCGGTCCGGCCGCGGTCACCCGAACCCGAAGCGCGTCTGCCCCGGTCGCGTGCAGCACGACATCGGACCACGCGAACGGCAGCCGCACCTCGGCCGGCGCGCCGCCCGTCGTGCCGAGGAGCACGGCATGCAGCGCCGCGTCCAGGAGCGCGGGGTGCAGCCCGAAGTCGGCCGGCGAGACACCCTCCGGCAGGGTGACCTCGGCGAACACGTCCTCGCCCGCCCGCCAGGCCCGGCGCAGGCCCCGGAACACCGGCCCATAGCCCAGGCCCGCGTCCGCGAGGCCGGAGTACAGCCCGGACGTGTCGAGTTCCTCCGCACCGGCCGGCGGCCAAGTCGTCAGTCCCTGCACCGCCTCCGTCGCCGCCACGCCGAGTACGCCCGACGCGTGCCGCGTCCACGGCTCCTCGCTCCCGTCGGCGTCCTCGGGACGCGAGTACACGTCGAAGGTGCGCCGCCCGCTCTCGTCCGCCGCCGATGTGGCCAGGTGCACCTGTACGGCGCCGTGTTCGGGCAGGAGGAGTGGTGCCTCCAGGGTCAGTTCCTCCAGGGTCGGGCAGCCGACCCGGTCACCGGCCTGGATCGCCAGTTCGACGAACGCCGTTCCCGGCAGCAGTACCGTGCCGTGCACCGCGTGGTCGGCGAGCCACGGCTGGGTGCGCACCGACAGCCGGCCCGTGAGCAGGACTCCGCCGGACTCCGGCATCGAGATCGCCGCACCGAGCAGCGGGTGCCGAGGCGCGCCGAGCCCCAATTGCCGTGCGTCGGTCAACCCCTCGACGTTCGGCAGCCAGTAGTGCTCGTGCTGGAAGGCGTAGGTCGGCAGTTCGGCCGCGCGGACGGTCGTGGCGGTGAACGCCGGCGACCAGTCGACGTCCACACCGTTCACGAACGCCTCGCCGAGCGAGGTCAGGAACCGGTCCGGACCGCCCTCGTTGCGCCGCAGCGACCCGAGCGTGACCGCGTCGGAGTCGGCGTCGTCGAGCGTGCCCTGCACGCCGACCGTGAGCACCGGATGCGCACTGGACTCGACGAACGCCCCGATCCCGTCCACGAGCAGCGCCCGCGTCGCCAGATCGAACCGCACCGGCTCCCGCAGATTGCGGAACCAGTAGGCGGCATCCAATCCCGCCGTATCCAACCGCTCACCCGTCACCGCCGAGTAGAACGGAACCACCGACGAACGGGGCACGATCGGACCCAGAATCTCCAGGAGTTCGTCCCGCAGATCCTCCACATGGGTCGAGTGCGACGCGTAGTCCACCGGAATCCGTCGGGCGCGCACATCCTCGGCCTCGTACCCGGCAACCAGCTCGTCCAGCGCGTCGGGATCGCCGGAAACCACTGTCGACGCAGGCCCGTTCACGGCCGCGATGCCGATCCGACCGGCCCAGCCGGTCAGCCGCTCCTCGACTTCGCCGAGCGGCAGCGGCACCGAAACCATCCCACCCCGCCCGGCCAGTGACCGCGCGATCGCCTGACTGCGCAAAGCCACCACGCGCGCCGCATCCGACAACGTCAGACCCCCGGCCACACACGCCGCCGCGATCTCACCCTGCGAATGACCCACCACCGCCGCCGGCACCACCCCGAACGACCGCCACAGCTCGGCCAACGACACCATCACCGCGAACAACACCGGCTGGACCACATCCACCCGGTCCAACGACGGCGCCTGTGCGCCATCGCGCAGCACCTCGACCAGCGACCAGTCGACGAACTCCGCCAACGCCGCCTCACACTCCGCGATCCGCGCCGCGAACACCGGCGAGGCGTCCAACAGTTCGGCCGCCATCCCGACCCACTGCGACCCCTGACCCGGAAACACCAGCGCGACGGGGCGGCCGATGCCGCCACCGCCGCTCAGTACGCGCTCGTCGGTCGCCATGTCGGCGACCGACAAAGACTTCAGCCCGGCGACGAACTCGTCCCGCTCGACGCCGAGTATCACCGCCCGATGCTCGAACGCCGACCGCGACCGGGCGAGCGCGTGGCCCACCTCGGCGACCGACCGCTGCGATCCACCCGCGACGAACTCGGCCAGCCGCGCCGCCTGGTCGGTCAGCGCGCGCTCCGTGCGGCCCGATACGACCCACGGAATCGTCCTCCCGAAGGCACCGGCCGAGGCGTCGACCGCGTCCGGCGCCGGCCCTGCTTCGGGCTCTTCCTCCGCAGCCGGGGCCTGCTGGAGGATGGTGTGCGCGTTGGTGCCGCTCATGCCGAACGAGGACACGGCGGCCCGTCGGGGCCGGCCCGTCTCCGGCCAGGCCACCTGCTCCGCGAGCAGCGAGACCGCTCCCGTCGACCAGTCGACCCGGTCGGTGGGCCGGTCCACGTGCAGCGTCCTGGGCAACACGCCGTGTCGGAGGGCCTGGACCATCTTGATCACGCCGCCGACCCCGGCCGCCGCCTGGGTGTGGCCGACGTTCGACTTCAACGACCCCAGCCACAACGGGCGTTCCGCGTCGCGGTCGCGCCCGTACGTGGCCAACAGCGCCTGCGCCTCGATCGGATCACCCAACGCCGTCCCGGTACCGTGCGCCTCCACCGCGTCCACGTCACCCGCCGACAACCGCGCATCCGCCAACGCGGCCTCGATCACCCGCTGCTGCGACGGACCGTTCGGCGCGGTCAACCCGTTGCTCGCACCGTCCTGGTTGATCGCGGAGCCGCGGACGACGGCGAGCACCGTGCGGCCGTTGCGCCGGGCGTCGGACAGTCGCTCCAGGACCAGGATGCCGACGCCCTCGGCGGAGCCGAAGCCGTCCGCGTCGGCGGCGAACGCCTTGCACCGGCCGTCCGCGGACAGACCGCGCTGCCGGCTGAATCCCACGAAGGTGCTGGGCGTGGCCATCACGGTCGCGCCGCCGGCCAGGGCGAGCGCGCACTCGCCGTGCCGCAGCGCGCGCACCGCGAGGTGCAGCGCCACCAGCGACGACGAACAGGCCGTGTCCACGGTGACCGCCGGGCCCTCCAGGCCCAGCGTGTACGACAGCCGGCCCGAGGCGACGCTGGTGGCCCGGCCGGTGACCAGGAAGCCCTCCAGGTTCGCCGCCGTGGCCTCGTCCATCCGTACCGCGTAGTCCTGGAACATCGCGCCGATGTACGCGCCGGTGCCGCTCCCGCGGATCGACTCGGGGCGGATGCCGGCCCGCTCCAGGGCCTCCCAGGACGTCTCCAGGAGCAGTCGCTGCTGCGGGTCCATCGCGAGCGCCTCGCGCGGCGAGATACCGAAGAACGCCGCGTCGAACTCGCCCGCGTCGTGCAGGAATCCGCCCGTGCGAGCGTACGAGGTGCCGACGTGGTCCGGGTCGTCGTCGAACAGCGTCTCCAGGTCCCAACCGCGGTTGTCCGGGAAGCCGGTGATGCCGTCGCCGCCCTCGGCGACCAACCGCCACAGGTCCTCGGGCGAGGACACCCCGCCGGGGAATCGGCAGCCCATGCCGACGATCGCGATCGGCTCGTGGTCGCTCTCTTCCGCGGCGGCCAGCCGCCGGCGGGTCTCGCGCAGGTCGTTGGTGACCCGCTTGAGGTAGTCCCGCAGCTTCTCTTCGTTCGCGTTCGCCACCGTGCCGTCAACTCCCCTTCAGAACACGCGATTCGTACGTACGGGACCCGGTCAGGACACGCCGAGCTCGTTGTCGATCAGGTCGAACATCTCGTCGTCGCTGGCCGTGTCGACCTCGTCCCGGGCGACCGGGGCGTCCTCGGTCGCCGAGTCGGCGCCCTCGTTCCACTTCCACAGCAGCGCGCGCAGCCGCGCGGTGATCCTGGTGCGGTCCTGATCCGGCACCTCCACCTCGCCCAGGGCCGCGTCCACGCGGTCCAGTTCGGCCAGCAGCGTGGCCGCCGAGGTGGGGCCCGCCGCCGGCGCCAGTTCGGCGCCCAGGTGCGCGGCGAGCAGCGCCGGGGTGGGGTAGTCGAAGACCAGCGTTGCGGGCAGCCGCAGTCCGGTCGCGGCGTTGAGCCGGTTGCGCAGTTCGACCGCGGTGAGCGAGTCGAAGCCCAACTCCTTGAACGCCCGATCCTTGTCCACCGCGGCCGCCGACCCGTAGCCGAGCACGGCCGCCGCATGGGTGCGGGCCAACTCCACCAGCACCCGCTCCCGTTCGGCGGCGGGCAGGCCCGCGAGCCGATCCGCCACCGAGGACCGGCCTCCGCCGCTCGATCCGGCCCGCGCGGTACGCCGCGCCGACCCGGTGCCCAGCGCGCGGAGCAGGTGCGGGACGGCCTCCGGTGCCACCTCGCGCAGCGCGGCCGGTTCCAGCCGGGTGGGTACCAGTACCGGCTCGTCGACGAGCAGCGCGGCGTCGAACAGGGCCAGTCCCAGTTCCGTGGACAGCGGGATCAGTCCGCCGCGCGCCATCCGGCGCAGGTCGCCCTCGCTCAGGTGCCCGGTCATCGCGCTGGACTGGGCCCACAGACCCCAGGCCAACGACACACCGGGCAACCCGCGCGCCCGCCGACCGGCCGCCACCGCGTCCAGGAAGGCGTTCGCCGCAGCGTAGTTGCCCTGCCCCGGACCGCCGAACGTGCCGGCCGCGGAGGAGAACAGCACGAACATCGCCAGGTCCGCGTCCGCGGTCAACTCGTCCAGATGCACCGCCGCGTCCGCCTTGACCCGGAAGACCGCGTCCACCCGGTCGGGTGTCAGCGAACCGATCACCCCGTCGTCCAGGACGCCCGCCGCGTGCACGACGCCGGTCAGCGGATGCTCCGGGGAGATCCCGGCCAACACCTGGGCGAGCGCCGCCCGGTCGGTCGCGTCGGCCGCCGCGAATCGCACCGTCGCACCCGATTCGGCCAGTTCGGCGGCGAGTTCCCCGGCACCTGCCGCGTCCGCGCCGCGCCGAGACACCAACAGCAGGTGGCGCACGCCGCGTTCGGTCACCAGGTGCCGGGCCAGCAGTCCGCCCAGCACGCCGCTCGCACCGGTGATCAGCACCGTGCCGTCCGGGTTCACGGCCCGGGGCATGGTGAGTACGACCTTGCCCACGTTCTTGGCTTCGCGCAGGTAGCGGAAGGCGGTCGGGGCGCGGCGGATGTCCCACTCGACGATCGGCAGCGGGGTCAGCACGCCCTGCTCGAAGAGCGCGACGAGTTCACCGAGGATCTCGCCGACCCGGACCGGTCCGGCGTCGCCCACGAGGTCGAACGCGCGGTACGTCACCCCGGGCCGCTCGGCGGCCACCGCGTCGGCATCGCGGATGTCGGTCTTGCCCATCTCCACGAACCGACCGCCCGCCGCCAGCAATCCGAGCGACTCGTCGACGAACTCCCCGGCCAGCGAGTTCAGCACCACGTCGAAGCCGCGGCCGTTGCCCGCGCCCTCGAACCGCTGGCCGAAGCCCAGGGACCGCGACGACGCGAGGCGTTCCTCGGGCAGTCCGGTCGCCGCCCACTTGGCCGGGCTCGCGGTACCCCAGATCTCGACGCCGAGGTGGCGGGCCAACTGCACCGCCGCCATCCCGACGCCACCGGCCGCCGCGTGCACCAACAACGACTCACCCCGCCGCAGGCCGGCCAGATCCACCAGCCCGTAGTAGGCCGTCGCGTACACCACCGGGATCGACGCCGCCTGGGCGAACGACCAGTCGGCGGGCACCCGCACCACCATCCGTCCGTCGGCCACCACGATCGGGCCGAATCCGCCGGAGAACACGCCCATCACCCGGTCGCCCGGCGCGACGTGGGTCACCTCGGTGCCGATCTCGGTGACCACACCCGCGCCTTCGGCGCCCAGCAGCGCGTCGTCCCCGGGATACATGCCGAGCGCGACGAGCACGTCGCGGAAATTCAGTCCGGCCGCGCGCACCTCGATCCGCACCTCGTGCGCGGCCAGCGGCTCCCGCGCACGCGGCGCGGGCAGCAGCGCCAGGTCCTCCAGGGTGCCCTTGACCGGGATGTCCAGGCGCCAGGCACCGTCCGAGTTCGGCGGGATCAGTGCGTCCTCGGCCGCCGCGCGGGCCAGCCGGGACACCCGCACCCGCCCGGCGCGCACCGCGAACTGCGGTTCGTCGCTCGCCCGCAGGACCGGCAGGACGCGGACCGCGTCGGCGGCTTCGGCCAGGTCCAGCAGCACGAATCGGCCGGGCTGTTCGGTCTGGGCGGTGCGGATCAGGCCGCGCACCGCCGCGCCCACCGGATCGGTGTCCGCGCCCGCGCCGACCGGGACGGCACCTCGGGTGACCACGACGAGTCGGGACTGCGCGAAGCGTTCGTCGGCCAGCCACTCCTGGGCGACGCCGAGCGCGCGGTGGGTGGCGAGCCGGGCGGCGTCCGCGACGCTCACGCCCGACTCGCCGGCATACGGCGTCCCGGTCTCGCCGAAGGCGGCGAACAACACGAGGGCCGGCGGCTCCTGCTCCGCCGAGGTCGGCAGTTCGGCGAGCGAACCGATCGCGGTCGTCTGGACCCCCGCCTCCCGCAGCGCCGCGCTCAGCGGTCCGTCGGCGTTCTCCCCGAGAACCACCCAGGTCCCCTCCGCCGCACCGTCGTCCACGGCCGGTTCCCACTCCGGCCAGGTGGGTCGGAACAGGGCGTCCTGAGTCGCCCGTCCCGCGTCGCGCACCTGCTCGGCGGCAAGGGGTCGCAACACCAGCGACCCGACCGAGACGACCGGCGCACCGCCGGCGTCCACGGCCTCGACCGAGACCGCGTCCGCACCCGCGCCCTGCGGCGCCACCCGCACCCGCAGCGTGTCCGCACCCGTCGCGTGCAGCACGACCCCGGACCAGGAGAACGGCAGCCGCACCTCGGCCCGCTCCCCCGCGCCCAGCGCCACCGCGTGCAGGGCCGCGTCCAGCAGCGCCGGGTGGATGCCGAAATCGGCCGGCGAGACACCCTCCGGCAGGGACACCTCGGCGTACACCTCGTCGCCGACCCGCCAGGCCCGACGCAGCCCGCGAAACACCGGCCCGTAGCCCAGGCCCGCGTCCGCCAGGCTCGGGTACAGGTCCTCGACCGGCACCTCCGCCGCGCCCGCCGGCGGCCACTGCGCCGACGCACCACCGGCCGGCGCCGATCGTGCGCCGCCGAGCACCCCGGAGGCGTGCCGTGTCCACGGCTGCTCCGCCGGCGCCCGCTCGTCCGAGGCGTGCACGGTGAACGCCCGGCGACCCTCCTCGTCCGGTCCGCCCACGGTGAGCTGAAGCCGTACGCCGCCCTCGATCGGGATCACCAGCGGTGCGTGCAGGGTCAGTTCCTCGACCACACCGCAGCCGACCCGGTCGCCCGCCGCGATCGCCAGTTCGACGAACGCCGTACCGGGAAGGATCACCACGTCGTGCACGGCGTGGTCGAGCAACCACGGTCGGGTCCGTGTGGACAACCTGCCGGTGCACAGCAGTCCACCGGTCTCGGGCAGCGGTACGACCGCGCCCAGCAGCGGGTGCTCCGCCGACGCCAGCCCCAGCCCCGAGGCGTCCGAGGGGCCCGCGTCGCCGGCGTCCAGCCAGAAGTGTTGCCGCTGGAACGCGTACGTGGGCAGGTCGATGGGGTGCCCGGCGGCCTCGGGGAAGGCCGCGGTCCAGTCCACTCGGGCGCCGTGCACGTGCGCCTCGGCGACCGAATGCAAGAAGCGACCCAGGCCGCCCTCGTCGCGCCGCAGCGAGCCCAGCGCGACCCCCGAGCTCTCTCCGGCCTCGAGCGTCTCGCGCGCGCCGACGGTCAGCACGGGGTGCGGGCTCGCCTCGACGAAGATGTCGATGCCCTGCCGGGACAGCGTGTCCACGGCCTGCTCGAAGCGCACCGTCTCGCGCAGGTTCCGATACCAGTACTCGGCGTCCAGGCGCCCGGTGTGCAGCCAGTCGTCGAGCACCGTCGAGTAGAACGGGATCTCCGACTCGCGAGGCTCGATCGGGTCCAGTACGTCGAGCAGTTCCGCGCGCAGGTCCTCGACGTGCGCCGAGTGCGACGCGTAGTCCACCGGGATCCGCCGGATCCGGATCTCGGCCGCCTCGAAGTGCGCCATCAGCTCGTCCAGCGCGTCCGCGTCGCCCGAGACCACCGTGGACGCCGGACCGTTCACGGCGGCGACACCGATCCGGCCGTCCCACCGGGTCAGTTCCTCCTCGACCTCGGCGAGCGGCAGCGGTATGGACACCATGCCGCCGCGCCCGGCCAGCGACCGCGCGATCGCCTGACTGCGCAACGCCACCACGCGCGCCGCGTCCGACAACGTCAGCCCGCCCGCGACACACGCCGCCGCGATCTCACCCTGCGAATGACCCACCACCGCGGCCGGCACCACACCGAACGAGCGCCACACCCGCGCCAACGACACCATCACCGCGAACAACACCGGCTGGACCACATCCACCCGGTCCAACGACGGCGCACCCGCACCGCCCCGCAACACCTCGACCAGCGACCAGTCGACGAACTCCGCCAACGCCGCCTCACACTCCGCGATCCGCGCCGCGAACACGGGCGAGGTGTCGAGCAACTCCCGCGCCATGCCCTCCCATTGCGAGCCCTGGCCGGGAAACACCAGTGCCACGCCGACGTCCGCCGCCTCGCCCAGGGCCGTGCCCAGGACCACGTTCGGCGCGGGCATCGCCGGGTCGGCGGCGGCCAGCGATTCGAGTCCGGCGAGCAGGTCCTCGCGTTCGGGGCCCAGGATCACGGCGCGGTGCTCGAAGGCGGTTCGGGAGCCCGCGAGCGCGCGGCCGACCTCGGCGATCGACAGGTCCGGCCGGTCGGCCAGGAACTGTCGCAGTCGCGCCGCCTGCCCGCGCAGCGCGTCCGCGCCGCGCCCGGACAGGACCAGGGTGGCGTGGTCGTGCCGATCGCCGTCGACACCGGCACCGGACTCGATCGGTTCGGCCGGCGGCGCCTGTTCGAGGATGACGTGCGCGTTGGTGCCGCTGATCCCGAACGAGGACACTCCGGCACGGCGCGGGGCGTCCCGCTCCGGCCAGGCCACCGGCTCGGTCAGCAGGGACACCGCGCCCGTGGACCAGTCCACCTGGCGGGTCGGCCGGTCGATGTGCAGGCTCTTCGGCAGTACGCCGTGCCGCATCGCCTGGACCATCTTGATCACGCCGCCGACCCCGGCCGCCGCCTGGGTGTGACCGATGTTCGACTTCAACGAGCCCAGCCACAGCGGGCGTTCGGCGGTGTGCGCCCTCCCGTACGTGGCCAACAGGGCCTGCGCCTCGATCGGGTCGCCCAGCGCGGTCCCGGTGCCGTGCGCCTCGACCGCGTCGACGTCCGCGGCGGCCAGCCCGGCGTCCGCCAGCGCGGCCCGGATCACCCGCTGCTGGGCCGGGCCGTTGGGCGCGGTGAGGCCGTTGCTGGCGCCGTCCTGGTTGAGCGCGGTACCCCGGACCAGCGCGAGCACCCGATGGCCGTTGCGCTGTGCGTCGGAGAGCCGTTCCAGGAGCAGCATCCCGACGCCCTCGGCCCAGCCGGTGCCGTCCGCCGCCGCCGCGAACGACTTGCAGCGCCCGTCCGAGGACAGGCCGCGCTGGCGGCTGAACGCCACGAAGGTACCCGGGCTGGACATCACGGTGGCACCGCCGGCCAGGGCCAGCGTGCACTCGCCCCGGCGCAGCGCCTGGACCGCCAGGTGCAGGGTGACCAGCGAGGACGAGCACGCGGTGTCCACGGTGACCGCCGGGCCCTCCAGGCCCATCGTGTACGACACCCGGCCGGAGGCGACGCTGCCCGCGCTGCCGTTGCCCAGATAGCCCTCGACGTCCTCCGGTACCCGGCGCACCCGCGACGCGTAGTCGTGGTACATCAGCCCGGCGAAGATCCCGGTTCGGGTGCCCCGTACCGACTCGGGGTCGATCCCGGCCCGTTCGAACGCCTCCCAGGACGTCTCCAGGAGCAACCGCTGCTGCGGGTCCATCGCGAGCGCCTCGCGCGGCGAGATGCCGAAGAACGCCGCGTCGAACTCCAGGGCGTCGTGCAGGAATCCGCCCTCGCGGGCGTACGAGGTGCCGGCTCGCTCCGGGTCGTCGTCGAAGAGCGTGCCCAGGTCCCAGCCCCGGTCCTCGGGGAAGCCGGTGATGCCGTCGCCGCCCTCGGCGACCAGTCGCCACAGGTCCTCGGGCGAGCCCACGCCGCCCGGGTAGCGGCAGCTCATCCCGACGATCGCGATCGGCTCGCCGGCCGCGTCGGTCAGGTCCCGGTTCCGCTGCCGCAGTCGCTCGTTCTCCTTGAGCGAGGTCCGCAGCGCGTCGAGGACCCTCGTGTCCGTGTTCGTCATCAGGTGCTCCACAGATTTCGACATGGTCAGGACTCGGAGGTGCCGAGGGCCAGATCCAGCAGGGCTTCGGTGTCCATCGCGTCGATGGAGTCCACGTCGGCCGGGCCCGATCGCCCGGTCCCGCCGTGGTCGTCGGAGGTGTTCGTGTGGTGTGCCGCCGGTCCGGCGAGCCGCAGCAGGCTCTCCAGCAGTCCGGACTCGCGCAGCACGTGGACCGGAATGCCGGCGAGCGCGGTGCGTACCGCCGTGTCGTCCCGGTCGTCGACCGGGCTCGCCGCGGCATCGTCCTCGGCGCCTCGCGGTGCGAGTTCGGCGCGCAGGTAGCCGGCCAGCACGCGCGGTGTCGGGTAGTCGAAGACCAGGCTCGCGGGCAATCGCAGGCCGGTCATCGCGTTGAGCCGGTTGCGCAGTTCGACCGCGGCCAGCGAATCGAAGCCCAGGTCCCGGAACTCCCGCGAGGCCCGCACGGTTTCCCCGGGTGCCAGGCCCAGCACCGCCGCCGTCTCACCGGTCACCGCCGCGATTACGGCCTGCTCGCGTTGACCCTCCGGAAGCCGGGACAACCGCTCGGCCAGCGATTCGGATGTGCCGCGCTCGGGGCCGGTGCCGGCGACCCGACGGGCGACCCCGGCGAACGCGGGTACCAGTTCGCGCAGCAGGGCCGGTACGCGAGCCGAACCCGTCCTGAGCGCGGCGGTGTCCAGCCGCATCGGGACCAGCACCGCTCCGTCCGGCCGGGTGTTCACGGCCGCGTCGAACAGGGCGAGCCCCTCCTCGGCGGACAGCGGAAGCATCCCGCCCCGAGCGGTCCGCCGCAGGTCGGCGGCGGCCAGCCGGCCGGTCAGCTCGCTCGCCTCGGCCCACATCCCCCAAGCCAGCGACGTGGCGGGCAGGCCCTGTCCGTGTCGGACCTCGGCCAGCGCGTCCAGTGCCGCGTTGGCGGCGGCGTAGTTGCCCTGGCCCGGTGCCCCGAACACTCCGGCGGCGGAGGAGAACAGTACGAACGCGGTCAGTTCCCGATCCCGGGTGAGTTCGTGCAGGTGCAGCGCGGCATCCGTCTTGGCCGCGAGCACCGCGTCCACCCGCTCCGGGGTGAGCGCCTCGACCACGCCGTCGTCGAGCACGCCGGCGGCGTGGATCACCGCGGTGATCGGGTGCGCGTCGAGCAGCGCGGCCACCGCGTCGCGGTCGGCCGCGTCGCAGGCAACCACGGTCGCCCTGGCGCCCAGTTCGGCCAGCTCGGCGACGAGCGCGTCGGCGCCCGGTGCGGCGGAGCCGCGTCGACTGGTCAGCACGAGGTTGCCGACGCCGTGTTGCCGGACCAGGTGCCGGGCGACCAGCCCGCCCAGCGTGCCGGTGCCGCCGGTGATCAGGACGCTCGCGTCCGGGCCCCACTCGGCCGCGGTCGGTTCGGCGGACGCGCCGACCCGGGTCAGTCGCGGCGCGAACAACACACCGTCACGCAGGGCGAGTTGGGCCTCCACGCCGGTCGCGGCGAAGGCCACCGCCCGGGCGGCCTCGCTCGACTCGGCCTCCGCCTCGCCCGGCCCGGGCAGGTCGATCAGCACGAACCTGTCCGGGTGTTCGGACTGCGCGGTGCGCAACAGCCCCAGGGCGGCGGCGTGCGCGACGTCCGTCGGGCTCGGGCTCGGGCTCGGGGTCGGGTCCGGCGTCGTGGCACCACGGGTCAGCACCACGAGTCGGGTGTCGGGGTAACGCGCCTCCGCCAGCCAGGCGTGCACCAGGGCCAGCGTTCGATGCACGGCGCCGTGCACGGCGTCGGGCGCGAGGTCCGGCGTGTGCGCGAAGGGCACCACGACCGCGTCGGGCACCTCCCGCGTGCCGCCGTCGATCGCGGCCGACAGCGCGGCCAGGTCCGGATAGGCGTGCTCGGCCGCACCGAGCGTGTCCTCGTCGCCCAGCAGGACGATCCGACCGGGCGCCGTCGGTTCGGCGACACCGGGCGCGTCGATCTCGACCCAGCTCGTCCGGAACAACAGATCGTCGGCCGCCCCGCCCGTCGGGATCGAGCGCGGCACACTCCGCAGCACCAACGCGTCGACGCTGAGCACCGGTCGGCCCTCGGCGTCGGCGGTGACGATCGAGATGCCGTCCTCGCCGGTCGGCACCACCGCGACCCGCAGCGCGACCGCGCCGGTCGCCGCCAGACGCACCCCGCTCCAAGCGAACGGCACCAGCGGGGAGCCGAGTTCGGCGTCCGAATCACCGGCCAGCGCGGCGGTGTGCAGTGCGGCGTCGAGCAGCGCGGGATGCAGGGCGTACCCGTCCACCGGGACGTCGTCGGCCAGGGTGATCTCGGCATAGGTCTCCACGCCGCGCCGCCAAGCCTTGCGCACGCCCTGGAAGGCCCGGCCGTAGTCGATGCCGGCGGCGGCGAAGCGGTGGTACAGGTCCCCGGTGTCGACCGGTTCGGCACCGGCGGGCGGCCATTCGATCGACTCGGCGGCCTCGCCCGGCACACCCGGTGCGAGCGTGCCGGTGGCGTGCCGGGTCCACCCGCTCCCGGTGTCCGCGTCGTCCGCCGACGAGTACACCGCCAGCGGCCGACGGCCGGCCGCGTCCGGGTCGCCGACGGCGACCTGAAGCCGGATCGCGGCGCTCGCCGGGATCGGCAGCGGAGCCTCCAGGGTCAGTTCCTCCAGAAGGCCGCAGCCGACCTCGTCACCGGCCCGGATGGCCAGTTCCACGAAAGCCGTTCCGGGCAGGACTACGGTGCCGAGCACGACGTGGTCGGCCAGCCACGGATGCGAGCGCACCGACACGCGGCCGGTGAACAGCACACCGGTCGAACCGGCGAGCGCGACCGCGACGCCGAGCAACGGGTGCCCCGCCGACGCCAACCCGACCGCCGACACGTCGCCGGCGGAACCGGCGTCGAGCCAGTAGTGCCGCCGCTGGAACGCGTAGGTGGGCAGATCCACCTGTCGGGCACCAGGGAACCAGGAATCCCAGCCGATGTCGGCGGCGCTGCCGGTGACGTGCAGTACGGCCAGGGCCGCCAACGCGGTCTCCGCCTCGTCCCGGTCCCTGCGCAGCACCGGGACGACCGGCAACACCTCGTCGCCGTTTCGCGGGCCGTCCCCCAGGCCGTCCCGGATCAGCGCGGTCAGCGCTCCGTCCGGGCCGAGTTCGACATATCCGCCGACGCCTCGCTCCTCGATCGCGCGTATCGCGTCGTGGAAGCGGACCGGCTCGCGCACGTGCCGCACCCAGTAGTCCGGATCACTCCACTCGCCGACCACGGCGGCACCGGTCACGGTGGACACCGAGGCCACCTTCGGCTCGGCGAAGGACAGTTCGTCCACGACCCGGCGGAACTCGTCGAGCATCGGGTCCATCAGCGGCGAGTGGAACGCGTGACTGACCCGCAGCCGCCGCACCCGACGGCCCGACGCCTCGAAGTGTTCCGCGACCTGCGCGACCGCCGTCTCGGCACCCGAGACCACCACCGCGGCCGGACCGTTGATCGCGGCGATCCCGACGGGCTCGTCCCGATCCGCCAACAGCGGCAACACCTCGGCCTCGGCGGCACCGATCGCCACCATCGCACCGCCGACCGGCAACGCCTGCATCAACCGGCCACGCGCCACCACCAGACGGCACGCGTCGTGCAACGACAACACCCCGGCCACATGCGCGGCCGCGATCTCGCCCACCGAGTGCCCGACCAGCACGTCCGGCCGCACACCCCACGACTCCGCCAACCGGTACAGCGCCACCTCGACCGCGAACAACGCCGGCTGCGCGAAGCCCGTCTCGTCCAGACCCTCCGCCTCGCCACTCACCACCGCCCGCAACGAGCCCGCGGCCGGCTCCGCTTCGAGCCGATCGCACACCTCGTCGAACGCCGCCGCGAACACCGGGAAGGCGTCGTACAGCCCACGCCCCATCCCGACCCGCTGACCACCTTGCCCCGCGAACACGAACGCGAGTCCTCGGGTCGAACCGCCGGCCGTCCCGATCGCCGCGCCCCGTGGCGTACGCCCGTGGGCCAGGTCGTCCACGCCGGCCAGCAGCGTGGCCCGGTCCGAGGCCGCCAGCACCGCGCGGAACTCGAACGCCGCCCGGCCCTCGGCCAGCGAGAACGCCACATCCGCCGGCTCGATCTCCGGGTGCTCGGCCAGATGCGCACCGAGCCGCCCCGCCTGGGCCCGCAGGGCCGTTTCACTGCGGGCCGACAGCAGCACCGGCAACGGTGTGACGCCCGAAGGGCGTTCGTCGACGACCGGCTCGGCCGGCTCCGGCTGCTCCAGGATCACGTGCGCGTTGGTACCGCTGACCCCGAAGGCGGAGACGCCCGCTCGCCGGGGAGCGCCCGTCCTCGGCCACTCCACCGGCTCGGTCAGCAGCGACACCGCGCCCGACGCCCAGTCCACATGCGGCGACGGCTCGGCGATGTGCAACGACTTGGGCAGGACGCCGTGCCGCATCGCCTCGACCATCTTGATCACGCCACCCACCCCGGCGGCGGCCTGTGTGTGGCCGATGTTCGACTTCAACGAGCCCAGCCACAACGGCCGATCCTCCGGCCGCCCCTGGCCGTAGGTGGCCAGCAGCGCCTGGGCCTCGATCGGGTCGCCCAGCGAGGTGCCCGTACCGTGCGCCTCCACCGCGTCGATCTCCGCCGTGGACAACCCGGCGCCGGCCAGCGCGGACTGGATGACCCGCTGCTGCGACGGCCCGCTCGGCGCGTTGAGGCCGTTGCTGGCGCCGTCCTGGTTCACCGCCGTACCGCGCACGATCGCGAGCACCCGGTGGCCGTTGCGGCGCGCGTCGGAGAGCCGCTCCAGGAGCAGCATGCCCGCGCCCTCGGACCAACCGGTCCCGTCCGCGGTCGCCGCGAACGCCTTGCACCTGCCGTCCGCCGACAACCCGCGCTGCCGACTGAACTCGACGAAGACACCCGGCGTGGCCATCACCGTGACCCCGCCCGCCAGCGCCAGCGTGCACTCGCCCCGGCGCAGCGCCTGTCCTGCCAGGTGCAGGGCGACCAGGGAGGACGAGCACGCGGTGTCCACCGTCATCGCAGGGCCTTCCAGACCGAACGTGTAGGCCACCCGCCCGGACGCGACGCTGCCGGAACTGCCGTTGCCCAGGTATCCCTCGACGCCGCTGGGGATGTCCCGCAGCCGGGCCGCGTAGTCGTGGTACATCACACCGGCGAACACACCGGTCCGGCTGCCGCGTACGGTCTGCGGATCGATGCCGGCCCGCTCGAACGCCTCCCAGGTGGTCTCCAGGAGCAGCCGCTGCTGCGGGTCGGTCGCCGCCGCCTCGCGCGGCGATATGCCGAAGAACTCCGGGTCGAACTCCAGCGCGTCGTGCAGGAATCCACCCTCGGTGGCGTAGGTCCGGCCGGGCCGGTCGGGGTCCGGGTCGAAGAGGTTGTCCAGATCCCAGCCTCGGTCCGTCGGGAAGCCGGTGATGCCCTCTCGGCCCTCGGCGACCAGTCGCCACAGGTCCTCGGGCGAGGCCACCCCGCCCGGGTAGCGGCAGCTCATCCCGATGATCGCGATCGGCTCGTCGTCGGCGACGGCGACACCGGTGGAGCGAGAAGCGCTCGACCCGGTCCGCGCCGTCGCGTCGACGGTCTCCGCCTCCGTGCCCAGCAGTTCGGTGCGTACGTGTTCGAACAGCGCGGCCGGGGTGGGGTGGTCGAAGACCAGCGTCGCCGAAAGCCGCAGCCCCGTCGCCGTGTTGACCCGGTTCCGCAGTTCGACGGCGGTCAGCGAGTCGAACCCGAGGTCCTTGAAGGCCCGTTCCGGATCGACCGCGTCGGCGCCGGAGTGCCCGAGCACCGCCGCGACGTGCGTGCGAACCAGGTCCAGTACGGCGCGATCCCGCTCGCCGATGGGCAGCGCGAGCAGCCGGTCCCGCAGCGAACCCTCGCCGCCGGGGCCCGATTCGCCGTGCGCGGAACGCCGGGCCGGGGCGCGGTAGAGACCGCGCAACAACGGCGGCAGACCCCCGTCCGCCGCCCTGGCCCGAAGTACACGCGAGTCCAACCCGACCGGTACCAGCAACGGTTCCGCCGTGGCCACGGCCGCGTCGAACAGGGCCAGTCCGAGTTCCGGGGTCAGCGGCACCATGCCCGAGCGGGTGACCCGGCTCAGGTCGGCGGCGTCCAGTTCGCCGGTCATCCCCTCGGCCTGTGCCCACAGGCCCCAGGCCAGCGAGGTGGCCGGCCGACCCGCCGCCCGCCGACGCACCGCGAGCGCGTCCAACGCCGCGTTCGCCGCCGCATAACCACCCTGACCCGCCGAACCCAACACACCCGCCGCCGACGAGAACAACACGAACGCGGACAACCCCCGCCCCCGCGTCAACTCGTCCAACAACAACGCGCCGTCCACCTTCGCGGCCACCACACCCGCAACACGCTCCGACGACAACGACTCCACGACACCGTCATCCAGCACACCCGCCGCGTGCACCACCGCCGACACCGAACGACCCGCCAACAAACCCACCACCGACGCCCGATCCGAGACGTCGCACGCAACAACCTCCACCCGAGCACCCGAGGCAACCAACCCCGCCCGCAAACCCTCCACACCCGGCGCCGCCGAACCCCGCCGACTCACCAACACCAAATCCCGCACACCATGCCGAGACACCAGATGCCGAGCCACCAACCCACCCAGACTCCCGGTACCACCCGTCACCAACACCGACCCCGAACCCCAATCAGGCCCGGCAGCGTCCACGGCAGGCACCATCCGCGCCAGGCGCGGCACACTCGCCGCACCCTCCGCCACGAACACCTGCGGCTCGCCCGACGCCACCACGGCGGCCACCAACTCCGCCGACGCCGTCTCCGGCGTGTCCACGTCCAACAGCACGAACCGACCCGGATGCTCCGACTGCGCCGACCGCACCAGACCCCACACCGCGCCCTGCACCGGATCCCCGACCGCACCACACGTCACCACGACCAGTGGCGGTGCGCTCGGATCCGCCAGGTGCCGCTGGAGCGCGTCGAGTACATACGCACCCGCCTCGCGCACCGTGGCCAGGTCCGAGCAGCGCAGCGGCGTCGAGGCCACGGTCGCGGGGTCCGCCGTGCCCAGCACGGTGGGCACCCGGTCCACGCGGAAGAGCGCGTCCCGGTGCGCGGGCCGCCGTTCCCGGAGCCCGTCGGCGGACATCGGGCGCAGCACCAGCGAGCGCACCGAGATCACCGGGCGGCCGGTCGGGTCGGTGACGGTGATGGACACCGCGCTGTCGCCGATCGGCGACACCCGGACCCGGACCGAGGAGGCACCGCCGGCCTGGAGCACGACGGATTCCCAGGCGAAGGGCAGCGCGCCCTGGCCGATCCGCAGTCCGTCCGCCGCCGACTGGAGGAAGGTCGCGTGCAGCGTGGCGTCGAGCAGCGCGGGGTGCATGCCGAATCCGGCGACGGACGCGTCCTCGGGCAGCGCGACCTCGGCCAGGATGTCGTCGCCCCGGCGCCAGGCGGCCCGCAGGCCCCGGAAGGTCGGACCGTATCCGTAGCCGAGCGCGGCCAGCCGCTCGTAGAAGCCGTCCAGGTCCACCCCCTCCGCGTCGGCCGGCGGCCACTCGCCGAGCGGTTCGGCGTCGATCTCGGCAGGCTCCACCGCCTGGGCGAGGGTGCCGGTGGCGTGCCGCTGCCAGGCGGGCTCGCCGCCGTCCTCTTCCGCCCGGGAATACAGGCCGAACGTACGACGCCCGGAGTCCTGGGGTCCGTCGACCCAGAGCTGCACGACCACCGCGCCGCGCTCCGGAACGATCAGCGGTGCTTCCAGGGTCAGTTCCTCGAGCAGGCCGCAACCCACCTCGTCGCCGGCCCGTACCGCCAGTTCCACGTAGGCGGTTCCGGGTAGCAGCACCGTGTCCATCACCACGTGGTCGGCCAGCCACGGATGGGTGCGCAGGGACAGTCGGCCGGTGAACAACACGCCACCGCCGTCGGCGCGTTCTGCCGCCGCACCGAGGAGCGCATGCCCGAGCGGGGCCAGTCCCAGGCCCGCCGCGTCGGTGTTCCCGGCGGCGGACAGGTCCAGCCAGTAGTGGTGGTGCCGGAACGCGTAGGTGGGCAGGTCCACCCGACGGGCCCCCGGGAGGAAGGTGTCCCAGCGGATGTCCGGTACCACGTCGCGCACATGCAGGGTCGCCAGCGCGGACAGCGCGCTCTCCGCCTCGGCACGGTCCTTGCGCAGGACGGGCACCACGGTCACCGCGTCGTCGGCGGCGTCGAGCCCGCCCCGGATCAGCGCGGTCAGCGCACCGTCGGGGCCGAGCTCCACGAACGCCGCGACGCCTCGCGCCTCGAGCGCGACGATCGCGTCGTGGAAGCGCACCGGCTGCCGGACGTGACGCACCCAGTACTCGGGATCGGTCCAGTCACCGTCGGCCTCGACCGTCGACACGTAGTCGGACTCGGCTCGGCCGTACGCGAGTTCGTCGACCACGCCGCGAAACTCGTCGAGCATCGGATCCATCAGCGGCGAGTGGAACGCGTGACTGACCCGCAGCCGCCGCACCCGACGCCCCAACCCCTCGAAATGGGCCGCGACTTCGGAAACCACCGCCTCGGCACCGGAAACCACCACCGACGTCGGGCCGTTGATCGCCGCGACACCGACGACGTCTTCCCGCCCCGCCAGCAACGGCAGAACATCCGCCTCGGCCGCACCGATCGCGGCCATCGCACCACCGACCGGCAACGCCTGCATCAACCGACCACGCGCCACCACCAGCCGGCACGCGTCCTCCAACGACAACACCCCGACCACATGCGCGGCCGCGATCTCACCCACCGAATGCCCGACCACCACATCCGGCCGCACACCCCACGACTCCAACAACCGGAACAACGCCACCTCGACCGCGAACAACGCCGGCTGCGCAAACCCCGTCCCATCCAGACCATCCACATCGCCCGAGATCACCTCGCGCAACGACCCACCCAAACCCGCGTCCAACCGCACGCACACCTCATCGAAGGCCGCGGCAAACACCGGGAAGCTCTCATACAGCTCACGACCCATCCCGACCCGCTGACCACCCTGACCCGCGAACACGAACGCCAACCGCCCCGGCTCGGCACTCGCCGTACCGCGCACCAGGGCCGGCGACTCCGCGCCGGCCGCCAGCGCGTGCAGCCCGGTCCGGATGCCCTCGTGGTCCTCGCCCAGCACCACCGCGCGCTGCTCGAACGTCGTACGACCGTGGGCCAGCGAGTACGCCACGTCGACGGGCGCGAGTTCGGGCGCCTCGGCCAGGTGCGTCCGCAGCCGCTCGGCCTGTGCCCGCAGCGATTCCTCGTCGCGCGCGGACAGCAGGAACGGCAGCGGGCCACTCGTCGGCGGGCGTTCCGCCGCGACCGGGTCCGCGGTCGGCTCCGGGCGTTCCAGGATCACGTGCGCGTTGGTGCCGCTCACCCCGAACGCGGAGATACCGACCCGGCGCGGCGCACCGGTCTCCGGCCACGCCATCGGCTCGGTCAGCAACGACACCGCGCCCGACGCCCAATCCACGTGCGGCGACGGCTCGACGATGTGCAGCGATCGCGGCAGCACGCCGTGGCGCATCGCGCCGACCATCTTGATCACGCTCGCGACGCCGGCGGCGGCCTGGGTGTGGCCGATGTTGGACTTCAACGAACCCAGCCACAGGGGCCGTTCGGCGTCGTGCTCCTGTCCGTACGTGGCCAGCAGGGCCTGCGCCTCGATCGGGTCGCCGAGCGTGGTCCCGGTACCGTGCGCCTCCACCGCGTCCACGTCGGCGGCGGACAGGCCCGCGTCGGCCAGCGCCGCCCGGATCACCCGTTGCTGCGAAGGGCCGTTCGGCGCGGTCAGGCCGTTGCTGGCGCCGTCCTGGTTGATCGCCGATCCGCGCAGGACGGCAAGCACCTCGTGGCCGTTGCGTCGCGCGTCGGACAGTCGCTCCAGGAGCACCATCCCGACGCCCTCGCCCCAGCTGGTTCCGTCCGCGTCCGCCGAGAACGCCTTGGCCCGGCCGTTCACCGCGAGGCCGCGCTGCCGGCTGAACTCGATGAAGGTCGCGGGCGTCGCCATCACCGTCACGCCGCCGGCCAGGGCCAGCGAGCACTCGCCCTGGCGCAGCGCCCGGGCCGCCCAGTGCATGGCGACCAGCGAGGACGAGCACGCGGTGTCCACCGTGACGGCGGGACCCTCCAGGCCCAGGGCATAGGCCACCCGCCCGGAGATCACCGCGGCGGCGTTGCCGGTCAGGAAGTAGCCCTCCAGGCCCTCCGGGATCTCGTCGACCCGCGGCCCGTAGTCCTGGCCGTTGGAACCCGCGAAGACGCCCGTGTCACTGCCGTGCAGCGTGCTCGGGTCGATCCCGGCGTGCTCGAACGCCTCCCACGATGCCTCCAGGAGCAGCCGCTGCTGCGGGTCCATCGCGAGCGCCTCACGCGGCGAGACACCGAAGAACGCCGCGTCGAACTCGCCCGCCTCGTACAGGAAGCCGCCGCGGTCCACGTAGGTCTTCCCGGACTGCTCCGGGTTCGGGTCGAACAGGGCGTCCAGGTCCCAGCCCCGGTTCTCCGGGAAGCCGCCGACCGCGTCCACCCCGCCCTCGACCAGGCGCCACAGGTCTTCCGGTGAGGCCACTCCGCCCGGGAACCGGCAGCTCATCCCGACGATGGCGATCGGCTCGTCCGGCTCGCCGGCCGGCCGCGCGCTGTTCGCCGGGGTCGTGCCGGCGGTCCGGCCCAGGATCTCGGCCCGCAGGTAGCGGGCCATGGTCGCGGGCGTCGGGTAGTCGAAGACCAGCGTCGTGGGCAGCGTGCGCAGGCCCGTCGCGCGGATCATCCGGTTGCGCAGTTCGACCGCCATCAGCGAGTCGAAGCCCAGTTCCCGGAACGCCTTGGTGTCCTTGATCGCGGCGCCGGAGCCGTGCCCGAGCACGGCCGCGGCGTGCGCCCGGATCAGCTCCAGCACGGTGCGGTCCTGCTCCGGTTCGGGCAGGTCGGCCAGGCTCTCCCGGAGCGCCGGCGCGTCGGTCCCCGCGCCGGCGGCCGAGGAGTCCCGGGCCGCGAGTTCCCGCGCCTCCGGGACGCCGTCGAACAGCGGGCTGCGTCGGGTGGCGGTGGCCGCCGGAAGGAAGCGTGTCCAGTCCAGGTCGGCGACCGCCACGAACGGCTCGCCCGAGCGCACCGTGTCGCCGAGCACCTCGATCGCCAGGTCCGGGTTCATCGGCAGCGCGCCGCCGCGCCGGATCCGCGCGTCGACCGCTTCGTCCGTGGCCATCCCGGAGCCGGCCCACGGGCCCCACGCGATCGAGCAGGCCGGCAGGCCGAGTTCGCTGCGCTGCCGAGCGAGCGCGTCCAGTGCGGCGTTGGCCGCCGCGTACCCGGCCTGCCCGGGCGAGCCGACGGTGCCGGCCATGGACGAGAAGAGCACGAAGGCGGACAACTCGTGGCCGACGGTGAGCTCGTGCAGGTTGCGCGCGGCGGTGAGCTTGGGCCGGAGCACGTCGTGCAGGCGTTCCTCGGTCAGCTCGGCCAGGACACCGTCGTCCAGGACGCCCGCGGTGTGTACGACAGCGGTCAGCGGCCGGTCGGCGGGGATCGTGTCGAGCAGCGCGGCCAGCGCGGCCCGGTCGGCGGTGTCGCAGGCCGCGACGGTGACCGTGATCCCGTCGGCCCGTCCGGTCAGTTCGGCCACGAGCTCGTCTGCTCCGGGTGCGGCGGCGCCACGCCGGCCGACCAGGAGCAGGTGCCTCGCGCCGTTGTCCGCCAGCCACCGTGCCACCCGCGCGCCCAGCGCTCCGGTGCCACCTGTGATCAGTACCGTCCCGGAACTCGCCCACGGCGCGCCGGCGTCGACCTCGTCGGCAGAATTGCCCGTACCCGGCGCCCGGACCAGCCGCCGCGCGAACACTCCCGCCGCCCGCACCGCGACCTGGTCCTCGATCGATTCGCCGGCCGCCAGCACGCCGACCACATGGCGCAGCACGCCGCTGTCCACGACCTCGGGCAGGTCGATCAACCCGCCCCAGGTGGTGGGGTGTTCCAGGGCGGCGACGCGGCCGAGGCCCCAGATCGCGGCGCCCGCGACGCCGGTCGTCCGGTCTCCGTCGACCGCCGTCACCGCACCCCGGGTCAGGCACCACAGTGGTGCGGTGACGTCGGCATCGCCCAGCGCGTGCAGCAGGACGACCGTGTCGAAGAGGTCCTCGTCCGCCCCCGACAGCCCGAGAAGCGAGATGACGCCGCCGAGATCGTCCACGCCGTCCGTCGCCTCGCGCAGCCGCACGGCGACGCGCTCCCGGTCCCGGTCGGCGGTGTCCAGTTCCAGCGTGCGGATCGTGCCGTACGCACCCAGGTCGGCGGACAGTTCGTGCCCGCCGCTGGGTACCACGACCAACCAGGTGCCGGTCAGCACCGGCGGCGCGGCGGACGTGATCGGCTGCCAGCCGATCCGATACCGCCACGCGTCCGTGCGGGACTGCTCCTCGGCCCGCCGCGACCACGCGGACAACGCGGGCAGCAGGGCGTCGAGCGAACTGCGCGCCGCATCGTCCTCGACCGCGAGTTCGCGCGCCAGCGCCTCCCGGTCCCCCGCACCGACCGCCGCCCAGAACCGCTCGTCCCGGGCGTTCCGCGCGGGCGCCTGCTCGGCGTCCAGCCAGTACCGGCGGCGCTGGAAGGCGTACGTCGGCAGGTCCACCCGCCGCGCGCCCGGGACGAACGAGGCCCAGTCGACCCCGGCCACCGCACCGTTGACATGCAGCGTCGCCAGGGCGGACAGCGCACTGTCCGGCTCGGCCCGATCCCGCCGCAACAACGCCACGACCGGCTGGTCGCCCGCCTCCAGTGCGCCCCGGATCAGCGCGCTCAGCGTCCCGTCGGGCCCGAGCTCGACGAACCCGCCGACTCCCTCGGCCGTCAGGGTGCGAATCGCGTCGTGGAAACGCACGGGCTGTCGGACGTGGCGCACCCAGTACTCGGGGTCCGTCCAGTCACCATCGGGTGAGACGGTCGAGACCACGGCCAACTGCGGTTCAGTGAAGCTCAGTTCCCGCACGACCCGGCGGAACTCGTCGAGCATCGGGTCCATCAGCGGCGAATGGAACGCATGGCTGACCCGCAGCCGCCGCACCCGACGACCCAACCCCTCGAAATGCGCCACGACCTCGGAAACCACAGCCTCCGCACCGGAGACCACCACCGAATCCGGACCATTGATCGCGGCGATCCCGACGAGGTCATCCCGCCCCGCCAGCAACGGCAGAACATCCGCCTCGGCAGCACCGATCGCCGCCATCGCACCACCGACCGGCAACGCCTGCATCAACCCACCACGCGCCACCACCAGCCGGCACGCGTCCTCCAACGACAACACACCAGCCACATGCGCGGCCGCGATCTCACCCACCGAATGCCCGACCACCACATCCGGCCGCACACCCCACGACTCCAACAACCGGAACAACGCCACCTCGACCGCGAACAACGCCGGCTGCGCAAACCCCGTCCCATCCAGACCATCCACATCGCCCGAGATCACCTCGCGCAACGAACCCGCGCCCAACTCGACTTCGAGCCGACCGCACACCTCGTCGAACGCCACCGCGAACACCGGGAACGCCGCATACAACCCACGACCCATCCCGACCCGCTGACCACCCTGACCCGCGAACACGAACGCCAACCGCTCGGCGTCCCCGTCCGCGACACTCCCCCGCACGACATCGGCGTGCGGCGTCCCGTCGACCAGCGCCGCCAGGCCGGCGAGCGTGCCCGCCCGGTCGTGCGGGTCGCCGAGCACGACCGCGCGCCGGTCGAGCGCCGACCTGCCGGTCGCCAGCGAGTACGCCACGTCGGCCTGGTCCGCCTCGGGGTGCTCGGCCAAGTGCGCGCGCAACCGCGCCGCCTGGGCGCGCAGGCCCTCCTCGGTACGGGCCGCGAGCAGCAGCGGCACCCGGCCGGGCACCGGCTGCGGTTCCGGTGCCGTGTCCGCAACCGGGTCCGGTGTCGGTCGGGGCTCCTCTTCGAGGATCACGTGCGCGTTCGTGCCGCTGACCCCGAACGCGGACACGCCGGCCCGTCGGGGCTGCTCGGTCCGCGACCACGAGACCGGCTCGGTCAGCAGCGACACCGCGCCCGACGCCCAGTCCACATGCGGCGACGGCTCGTCCACGTGCAGCGTCCTGGGCAACACGCCGTGACGCATCGCCTGGACCATCTTGATCACGCCGCCGACCCCGGCGGCGGCCTGGGTGTGGCCGATGTTCGACTTCAACGACCCGAGCCACAGCGGCCGTTCGCCGTCGCGACCCCGGCCGTAGACGCCGAGCAGCGCATCCGCCTCGATCGGATCGCCGAGCGAGGTGCCGGTCCCGTGCGCCTCGACCGCGTCGACGTCCGTCGCGCTGAGACCGGCGTTGGCCAGTGCCGCCCGGATCACCCGCTCCTGGGCGGGGCCGTTGGGCGCGGTGAGGCCGTTGCTGGCACCGTCCTGGTTGATCGCCGTACCCCGAACCACCGCGAGCACCGGATGGCCGTTGCGGCGCGCGTCGGAGAGCCGCTCCAGGAGCAGCATCCCGACACCCTCGGACCAGCCCGTACCGTCCGCCGAGGCGGCGAACGCCTTGCACCTGCCGTCCGCCGACAACCCGCGCTGCCGACTGAACTCGACGAAGGTGGCCGGTGTGGCCATCACGGTGACGCCGCCCGCCAGCACGAGTGAGCATTCCCGCTGCCGCAGCGCGCCGACCGCCCAGTGCAGCGCGACCAGCGAGGACGAGCACGCGGTGTCCACGCTGACCGCCGGGCCCTCCAGCCCGAGCGTGTACGCGACTCGGCCGGAGGCCACGCTGCCCGCGCTGCCGCTGCCGAGATACCCCTCGAACTCGCCGGCCGTGGCGGCCGTCCCGGAGCGCAGGCGCGACGCGTAGTCGCTGTACATCACGCCCGTGTAGACACCGGTCCTGCTGCCGCGCAGCGCGGCCGGGTCGATGCCGGCCCGTTCGATCGCCTCCCACGCGGTCTCCAGGAGCAAGCGCTGCTGCGGGTCGATGGTGAGCGCCTCGCGCGGCGAGATGCCGAAGAACTCCGGATCGAACGCGGCGGCGTCGTGCAGGAAGCCGCCGTGCCGGGTGTAGCTGGTGCCGAGGTGTTCCGGGTCCGGGTCGTACAGGCCGTCCAGGTCCCAGCCTCGGTCCACCGGGAAGCCGGAGACCGCGTCCACGCCGTTGTCGACCAGCCGCCACAGGTCCTCCGGCGACCCGACCCCGCCCGGGTAGCGGCAGCTCATCCCCACGATCGCGATCGGCTCGTGCTCACGCTCGTCGGCCTCGCGCAGTCGGCGGCGGGCGTCGTGCAGGTCGGTGGTGACCCGCCTGAGGTAGTCGCGAAGCTTCTGTTCGTCGGCCACTGTCGTCATTCCCCCTCGTAGCGTGCGGCCGTTGAACGTGCGGCCTGGCAACCGGTGATCTCGCGGGCGTCGATGCGGGTCCGTGGACGGGTGCTCGTGCGGGTGCTTGCCTGTGTCGTCGTGCGAGTGCCTGCGTGCGTTGTCGTACGGACACTTGCTTGCGTCGTTGTGCGGGTGCCGGTGTCGACGCATGCGCCGGTCGTCGTGCCGGTGTCGGTGTGCGTGCGGGCGCGGTTCGTCATCGGGTCACAGCTCGTTGTCGATGAAGTCGAAGAGATCGTCGTCGTCGGCCGTGCCGAGCTTTTCCGCGACGGATCCGCCGGTGTCGTCGCGGTGGTCCGCGCGGTGGGTGCCCGCGTCGGCGCCGAGCTTGGCGAGCAGTTCGCGCAGCCGGCCGGCCACCGCGTCGCGGGTGCCGCCGTCGGCCGCTCCGAGCCACGCCTCCAGGCGGTCGAGTTCGGCCGCGCCGGTGGATCCGGCGCCGTAGGTGCCGTCGGTGCCGTTCGCGGACTGCGCGAGCGCCTCGGCGGCGGCGAGTTCGGCGCCCAGGTGGTCGGCCAGTGCCGCCGGCGTCGGGTAGTTGAAGACCAGCGCCGCCGGCAACCGCAGCCCGGTCGCGGCGTTCAGCCGATTCCGCAGCTCGACCGCGGTCAACGAGTCGAAGCCCAGGTCGCGGAACTCCATTCCGGCGCCGATGCGATCCGCCGCGTCGAAGCCGAGCACCGAGGCCACGTGCGCGCGGACCGCGTCCAGGACCAGCCGAGGTCGATCGCCGGTACGCGCACCCAGCAGGGACCGGACCAGCGGCGGTACACCCGAGCCGGTGTCCGTGCGAGCCGCCGGGTCACCGGCGGTGGGTCGGCGCGAGCGGTTCCCGGCCGTCGGGCCGGTGCGCAGATTCCGGGTCAACGCGGCCAGTGGGCCGACCGGGCCGGCCTGCTCCTCGGCCCGGGACCGCATCGCGGCCGGGTCGAGCCGGGCGGGCAGCAGCGCCGCGCCGGCCGTGCCCGGCACCCGGTCGGGTCCGGTCGGGTCGGCGGTGGCACCGGCGGTCCCGGCCAGGGCCCGGTCGAACAGCGCGAACGCGTGTTCGGTGGGCAGCGGCAGGATGCCGTCGCGGGCCATGCGTTCGCGGTCCCGGTCGGTGAGTTCGCCGTCCATGCCGCCCGCCTCCCACGGTCCCCAGGCCAGCGAGGTGGCGGGCAGGCCGCGTGCCGCGCGGTGTCGGCCGAGGGCGTCCAGGAAGGTGTTGGCCGCCGCGTAGTTCGCCTGTCCGGCACTGCCGAACTGGCCCGCGGCCGAGGAGAACAGCACGAACGCGGAGAGCGCCCGGTCGATGGTCAACTCGTGCAGGTGCCAGGCCGCGTCCAGCTTCGGGCGCAGTACGCGGTCGATGCGTTCGGGGGTCATCGCCTCGAACAGTCCGTCGTCCAACACACCCGCCGAGTGCACGACGGCGGTCACCGGGTGCGCCGCCAGCAGGGCGGCCAGCGCGGTGCGGTCGGCGACGTCGCACGCGACGGTGCTCACCCGCGCGCCCAGCGCGGTCAACTCGGCGGCGAACTCGAGGGCGCCGGGCGCTTGTTCGCCGCGCCGCCCGGCCAGCACCAGCCGGCGGACCCCGTACTCGGTGACCAACCGGCGCACCACGAGGCCACCGAGGCGGCCGGACGCGCCGGTGACCAGGACGGTGTCATCCGCGCCGAGCACCGCGTGCGCGGCGACCGCGGCCGTCTCGGCATCCGCGCCGGCCGGCTCGGGGACCAGGCGGGGTACCAGGAGCGCGCCGTCGCGGATCGCGAACTGCGGCTCGTCGTCGCCCGCCGCGAGTACGGCGGGCAACCCGGTCGGGCCGGTGAGCGCCGGGATCCCGGCCGGTCCCCCGTCCAGGTCGACCAGCACGATCCGCCCGGGGTGCTCGGACTGCGCCGAGCGCAGCAGACCCCAGACCGCGGCCTGCGTCAGGTTCTCGATGCCGGACTCGTCGACGGTGTCCCGGGTGGACACCGCGTGTTGGGTGAGCAGGACGAGCCGGGCAGCGCCGAACCGGGTGTCCGCCGACCAGGCCCGCACGATGTCCGACGCCCGTCCGAGCGCGTCCCGCGCGGCGACCGGGAGGTCCCGGTCCCGCCCCTGCGAGGGCGTCGGTGACAGCGCGACGAGCACCGCGTCCGGTACCGGCGCGCCCGCGTCGATCGCGGCATCGAGCGCGGCGAGGTCGGCGTGTACCGTCCCCGCCCGCGCGGTACCGGTCGGGAGCGCGCCCGCGACCGCGCTCGCGACGTCGTGTCGGACATCGCCGATCACCGCCCACGTGGCGGGCACCGCCGACGCGGTCCGGGCGCTCGGCGCGGGTTCCCAGTCGATCCGATACAACGCGCCGTCCCGACCGCCCTGCGCGGCACGCAGCGCGTCGGCGGCGACCGGCCTGGTCACCAGCGAGGCCACCGACCCCACCGGTCGACCCGAGTGGTCGGCGAGGGTCACCGCGAAGCCGTCGCCGGCCACCGGCGCGATGCGCACCCGCAGCGTCGTGGCCGCGGTCGCGTACAGCGCGACCCCGGTCCACGAGAACGGCAACCGCACCGCGCCCGCAGCGTCACCGGCAAGCCCGATCGGGTGCAACGCAGCATCCAACAGGGCCGGATGCACCCCGAAACCCTCGGTCGACACGTCGGCGGGCAGCGCAACCTCGGCGAACAGCTCCTCACCGTGCCGCCACATCGCCCGAAGCCCCCGGAACACCGGCCCATAGCCGAGTCCTTGTGCGGCGAGCCGGTCGTAGCATCCGTCGATCGACACCGGCTCGGCGCCGACCGGCGGCCACGGCCCCTGCCCGTCTTCCGGCCCGAACGCCTCCGCGTCCGGCGCCCCACCCCTGGCCAGCACGCCCTGCGCATGCCTGGTCCAACCTTCCGTCGGACCGCCGGGGCGCTGCCGGCCGGAGTGGATGCTCAGCGTGCTGCGGCCCGCCTCGTCCGGCGCACCGACCACGAGCTGGATCCGAACCGCGTCGTCGTCGGTCAGCACGAGCGGTGCCTCGATGGTCAGTTCCTCGATCAGATCGCACCCGACCTCGTCGCCGGCCCGAAGCGCGAGCTCCACCAGCGCGGTACCGGGTACCGGCACGGTCCCGTGCACCGTGTGGTCGAGCAGCCACGGGTGGCTGTCCACGGACAACCGACCGGTGAACAACACACCCGCCGAGTCGGCCAGTTCGACCGCCGCACCGAGCAACGGGTGATCGGCGGCGGTCAGCCCGATCGACGCGGCGTCCCCGGACCGATCGACCACCGGGTCGAGCCAGTACCGCTGCCGCTGGAACGGGTACGTGGGCAACGCCACGCGCCGGGCTCCGGGAACGAACCCGGCCCATCGGATTTCGGCGACGGCACCCGTCACATGGAGCGTGGCCAGGGCGGTCAGCGCGGCATCAGGCTCCGGACGGTCCTTGCGCAGCACCGGAACCACGGTCACCGCGTCGTCGGCAGCCCGAATCCCGTCCCTGATCAACGCGGTGAGGGCGCCGTCCGGCCCGACCTCGACGAAGGAGACGACACCGTCGTCTTCCAGCACGCGAATCGCGTCATGGAAGCGAACCGGCTGCCGCACGTGGCGCACCCAGTACTCGGGATCCGTCCAGTCGGCATCGGTCGAGACGGTCGAGACCACCGCCAACTGCGGTTCCGCAAATGTCAGTTCTCGAACCACGTCACGGAAGCCATCGAGCATCGGGTCCATCAGCGGCGAATGGAACGCATGGCTGACCCGCAGCCGCCGCACCCGACGACCCAACCCCTCGAAGTGCGCCACGACCTCGGAAACCACAGCCTCGGCGCCGGAGACCACCACCGAATCCGGACCATTGATCGCGGCGATCCCGACGAGGTCATCCCGCCCCGCCAGCAACGGCAGAACATCCGCCTCGGCCGCACCGATCGCGGCCATCGCACCACCGACCGGCAACGCCTGCATCAACCGACCACGCGCCACCACCAGCCGGCACGCGTCCTCCAACGACAACACCCCGACCACATGCGCCGCCGCGATCTCACCCACCGAATGCCCGACCACCACATCCGGCCGCACACCCCACGACTCCAACAACCGGAACAACGCCACCTCGACCGCGAACAACGCCGGCTGCGCAAACCCCGTCCCATCCAGACCATCCACATCGCCCGAGATCACCTCGCGCAACGACCCACCCAAACCCGCGTCCAACCGCACGCACACCTCATCGAAGGCCGCGGCAAACACCGGGAAGCTCTCGTACAGCTCACGACCCATCCCGACCCGCTGACCACCCTGACCCGCGAACACGAACGCCAGGCGGCCGGATCCGCCGCGGGCGACACCGCGCACGACTCCCGGAGCCTCGGTGCCGGAGGCCACGGCCTCGGTGACACGCAGCAGCGTCTCCCTGTCGGTCCCGAACACCACCGCGCGGTGGTCCAGTCGGGGCTTGCCGGCCAGCGTGAACGCCACGTCGGAGACAGCCGTTTCGGCGTTCTCGGCCACGTGCGTACCGAGCCGGGCCGCCGTGGCGCGCAGGGCCTCGTCATCTGCGGCGGCAAACATCCAGGGGGTGGGAATCGCCCCGGCGAGCGCCGCCTCGGGTGTCGTGTCGGACGCCGCGCCGACCGGTTCCCGGTCCCCGACCTCGGGCTGCTCCACGATGACGTGTGCGTTGGTGCCGCTGACCCCGAAGGCGGAGATCCCGGCCCGGCGCGGTGCGCCCGTCTCCGGCCACGCCACCGGCTCCGTCAACAAGGACACCGCACCCGACGCCCAATCCACGTGCGGCGAGGGTTCGTCCACGTGCAACGTCCTGGGCAACACGCCATGACGCATCGCCTGGACCATCTTGATCACGCCACCCACACCCGCAGCCGCCTGCGCATGCCCGATGTTCGACTTCAACGACCCCAACCACAGCGGCCGCCCACCCTCACGCTCACGCCCATACGTCGCCAACAACGCCTGCGCCTCGATCGGATCACCCAACCGCGTCCCCGTACCGTGCGCCTCCACCGCGTCCACATCGGCAGCCGACAACCCCGCATCCGCCAACGCCGCCCGAATCACCCGCTGCTGCGACGGACCATTCGGCGCCGTCAAACCATTGCTCGCACCGTCCTGATTGATCGCGGTGCCCCGGACGACGGCCAGCACCTCGTGCCCGTTGCGGCGCGCGTCGGACAGTCGCTCCAGCAGCAACATCCCGACGCCTTCACCCCAACTGGTGCCGTCGGCCGCCGCCGAGAACGCCTTCGCCCTGCCGTCCGCCGCCAGGCCCCGCTGTCGGCTGAACTCGACGAAGACGCTGGGCGTGGCCATCACCGTCACGCCGCCCGCGAGCGCCAACGAGCACTCGCCGCTGCGCAGGGCCTGCGCGGCCAGGTGCAGCGCGACCAGCGACGACGAGCACGCGGTGTCCACCGTGACGGCGGGACCCTCCAGGCCGAACGTGTAGGCCACCCGGCCGGACGCGACACTGCCCGCACTGCCGTTGGCGAGGTATCCCTCGAACTCGCCGGCGTCGCCCGCCGAGTTCATCAGGCGGGAGCCGTAGTCGCCGTACATCACGCCGGCGAACACGCCGGTGCGGCTGCCGCGTACCGTCCGCGGGTCGATGCCGGCCCGCTCGAACGCCTCCCAGGACGTCTCCAGGAGCAGTCGCTGCTGCGGGTCGATGGTGAGCGCCTCGCGCGGCGAGATGCCGAAGAACACCGGGTCGAAGTCGCCCGCGTCGTGCAGGAAGCCGCCCTGGCGAACGTAGCTCTTGCCCTTGTGTTCCGGATCCGGGTCGAACAGGTTGGCCAGGTCCCAGCCGCGATCGGCCGGGAAGCCGGTGATCCCCTCGGCGCCTGCGGCGACCAGTCGCCACAGGTCCTCGGGCGAGCCGACGCCGCCCGGATAGCGGCAGCTCATCCCGACAATCGCGATCGGCTCGTCGTGGATGGCTACAGTCGGCGCAACGGCCGGCCGGGCAGCGTCCGTTGCCTCCGCCTCTCCCGTACCCGCCAGTTCGGCCCGTACGTGTTCGATCAACGCGGCCGGCGTGGGGTGGTCGAAGATCAGAGTGGCCGAGAGGCGCAGCCCCGTCGCCGTGTTGAGTCGGTTGCGCAGTTCGACGGCGGTCAGAGAGTCGAAGCCCAGGTCCTTGAAAGCCCGTTCCGGGTCCACCGACTCGGCGGTTCCGTGGCCGAGCACGGTGGCGACATGCTCGCGCACCAGTGTCGACACGGCGCGCTCGCGCTCCTCGGCGGACAGCCCCGACAGCCGCTCCCGGAGCGAACCGGCCGAGCGGTCCGCGCCGGCGCCGCCGCGTGCCACGCGACGGCTCGGCGCGGCGGGGACAAGGTCGCGCAGGACCGATGGCAGCCCGCCGTCGACGGCCTGGGCGCGCAGCGCGGCGGTGTCCCACCGGGCCGCGACGAGCAGGGCCGCGTCCGTACCGGTGGCCGCGTCGAACAGGGCGAGCCCGTCGTCGGCGGACAGCGCGAGCACGCCCGAGCGGTGCAGCCGGCTCAGGTCGGCGCCGCCGAGGCCGTCGGTCATGCCTTCGCTCTGTGCCCACAGGCCCCAGGCCAGCGAGGTGGCCGGCAGACCCGCCGCCCGCCGACGCACCGCGAGCGCGTCCAACGCCGCGTTCGCCGCCGCATAACCACCCTGACCCGCCGAACCCAACACACCCGCCGCCGACGAGAACAACACGAACGCGGACAACCCCCGCCCCCGCGTCAACTCGTCCAACAACAAAGCGCCGTCCACCTTCGCGGCCACCACACCCGCAACCCGCTCCGACGACAACGCCTCCACGACACCGTCATCCAGCACACCCGCCGCGTGCACCACCGCCGACACCGAACGACCCGCCAACAAACCCACCACCGACGCCCGATCCGAGACGTCGCACGCAACAACCTCCACCCGAGCACCCGAGGCAACCAACCCCGCCCGCAAACCCTCCACACCCGGCGCCGCCGAACCCCGCCGACTCACCAACACCAAATCCCGCACACCATGCCGAGACACCAGATGCCGAGCCACCAACCCACCCAGACTCCCGGTACCACCCGTCACCAACACCGACCCCGAACCCCAATCAGGCCCGGCAGCGTCCACGGGCGACGTGAACCGCGCCAAGCGCGCCGCGCGCACCGTGCCTTCGGATACCGACAGTTGCGGCTCACCCGATGCGACTACAGCGGTCACCAGTTCCGCCGAGGCGGCGTCCGAGGCGTCCACGTCCAGCAACACGAACCGACCCGGATGCTCCGACTGCGCCGACCGCACCAGACCCCACACCGCGCCCTGCGCCGGATCCCCGACCGCACCACACGTCACCACCACTAGCGTCGCGTCGGCCGTGCGCTCGTCGGCGAGCCAGGTCTGCACCACGTCCAGCGCACCGGCCGCCGCGTCCCGGGCGCTGCCCGCTGTGCCGACCCGGTACGTCACGACGTCCGCAACCGTGTCCAACGCACTCAGGTCCGAGCCGCTCGTGAGCTCGGGATGCCGTGTGACCGCCGAAGTCGTCCCGTGCGCGTCGACCGCGAGCGGAATCCAGTCCACCGTGTGCAGCGAACCTCGCGCCGTCGACCGACCGGCCGGCGCGGCGATCTCCGTCACCGGACGCAGCACCAGCGACGACGCGGACAACACCGGCCGGCCGGCGTCGTCGGCCAGCAGTACCGCAAGCCCGTTCCCGTCGGTCGGGGTGAGCCGGACACGTAGTGTCGTGGCGCCGGACGCGTGCAGTGCGACGTCGTTCCACACGAAGGGCAGTCGGGTCTGCTCGTCGACGTCCAGGACCAGCGGGTGCAGGGCCGCGTCGAGCAGGGCCGGATGCAGGCCGAATCCGTCCACCGACACGTCCGGCGGGAGCGCGACCTCCGCGTAGCGGATGTCGCCGCTGCGCCAGACCGCGCGCAGGCCCTGGAACGACGGGCCGTAGTCGTAACCGCGCTCGACCAGCAGAGCCCGGACCTCCGCAGGGTCGACCGGCGTTGCGGAGGTGGGCGGCCAGTCGGTCAGGTGGTCGTCCGGCTCCGCGGCGACGGGCGTGAGCGTGCCGGTGGCGTGTCGCTGCCACGTCGATTCGCCCACCGCGTCGCCGTCGTCCTCGACGCGCGAGTACAGCGCGAACGCGCGCCGTCCCGAATGCTCTTCCGCCGCCGCGACCCACAGCTGCACGACCACACCGCCACGCTCGCCGAGCAACAACGGCGCTTCCAGCATGAGCTCTTCCAGCAGCCCGCACCCGACCTCGTCACCGGCTCGAACCGCCAGTTCCACGTACGCCGTTCCGGGCAGCACGATCGCGCCGCCGACCACGTGATCGGCCAGCCACGGGTGCGTGCGCAGCGACAGCCGGCCCGTGAACAGCACGCCACCACCGTCGGCACGTTCCGCCGCCGCACCCAGCAAGGGGTGGCCCGAGTCGCCCATTCCGACCGAGGCGAGATCGGCCGAACGATCGAGCAGGTCGTCCAGCCAGTAGTGGTGCCGCTGGAACGCGTAGGTCGGCAGGTCCACGCGGCGTGCGCCCGGATGGAAGCCGGCCCACGAAACGTCGGGCGCGGCGCCGTTCACATACAGCGTGGCGAGCGCGACCATCGCGGTGTCCGACTCGGGCCGGTCCTTGCGCAGCACGGGTACGGTCACCGCACGCTCCGGCTCACGCAGCCCGTCACGAACCAACGCCGTCAGCGCGCCGTCCGGACCCAGTTCGACGAACCCGCGCGCGCCCTGGACCTCCAACGTGACCACGGCGTCGTGGAACCGGACCGGCTGTCGCACATGCCGGACCCAATACTCGGGATCGCTCCACTCGCCCTCGACCACCGCACCGGTGACCGTCGAGACGGCCGCCAACTCCCGTGCACCGAAAGACAATCCTTCGACCACGCGGCGGAACTCGTCGATCATCGGGTCCATCAGCGGCGAATGGAACGCATGGCTGACCCGCAGCCGCCGCACCCGACGCCCCAACCCCTCGAAATGCGCCACGATCTCGGCAACCACAGCCTCCGCACCGGAGACCACCACCGAATCCGGACCATTGATCGCGGCGATCCCGACGAGGTCATCCCGACCTTCGATCAACGGCAGAACATCCGCCTCCGCAGCACCGATCGCCGCCATCGCACCACCGACCGGCAACGCCTGCATCAACCCACCACGCGCCACCACCAGCCGGCACGCGTCCTCCAACGACAACACACCAGCCACATGCGCTGCCGCGATCTCACCCACCGAATGCCCGACCACCACATCCGGCCGCACACCCCACGACTCCAACAACCGGAACAACGCCACCTCGACCGCGAACAACGCCGGCTGCGCAAACCCGGTCTCGTCCAGACCATCCACATCGCCCGAGATCACCTCGCGCAACGAACCCTCACCCAGCTCCACTTCCAGCCGGTCGCACACCTCGTCGAACGCCGCCGCGAACACCGGGAAGGCCGCGAACAAACCACGACCCATCCCGACCCGCTGACCACCCTGACCCGCGAACACGAACGCCAGGCGGCCGGATCCGCCGCGGGCGACACCGCGCACCAGCCGGGGTCCTTCGCGGTCTTCGACCAACGCGTCGAGCGCCGCCGCGAGTTCGGCGTGGTCGTCCACGAACAACACGGCCCGGTCGTCGAGCGCGGCGCGCCCGGTGGCCAGTGAGTGGCCCAGGTCGACCAGCGGTGTGTCCATCGCCGTGGCTACGAACGCCCGGAGACGAGTGGCCTGTTCACGCAGCGCCGCGGCACCGAGCCCGGACAACGGAATCGGGGTCGGCAGTGCTGCCCGCACCGAATCCGTCTCGGCTTGCGGCTCGCCGGCGGCGACCGTCGGGCTCTCCTCGACGTCGGGCCGCTCCAGGATCACGTGCGCGTTGGTGCCGCTCACGCCGAAGGCGGAGATGCCGGCCCGGCGCGGTGCGCCCGTCTCCGGCCACGCCACCGGCTCCGTCAACAAGGACACCGCACCCGACGCCCAATCCACCTGTGGCGAGGGTTCGTCCACGTGCAACGTCCTGGGCAACACGCCGTGACGCATCGCCTGGACCATCTTGATCACGCCACCCACACCCGCAGCCGCCTGCGCATGCCCGATGTTCGACTTCAACGACCCCAACCACAGCGGCCGCCCACCCTCACGCTCACGCCCATACGTCGCCAACAACGCCTGCGCCTCGATCGGATCACCCAACCGCGTCCCCGTACCGTGCGCCTCCACCGCGTCCACATCGGCAGCCGACAACCCCGCATCCGCCAACGCCGCCCGAATCACCCGCTGCTGCGACGGACCATTCGGCGCCGTCAAACCATTGCTCGCACCGTCCTGATTGATCGCGGTACCGCGGATCACCGCGAGCACGCGGTGTCCGTTGCGGCGCGCGTCCGACAGCCGCTCCAGGGCGAGCAGGCCGACGCCCTCCGCCCAGCCCGTGCCGTCCGCCGAGGCCGCGAACGAGCGGCAGCGGCCGTCCGGGGAGAGGCCGCGCTGCCGGCTGAACTCCAGGAACACGCCGGGCTTCGCCATCACCGTCACGCCGCCCGCCAGTGCGAGCGAGCACTCGCCGCGCCGCAGCGCCTGGCCGGCGAGATGCAGTGCGACCAGCGACGACGAGCACGCGGTGTCCACCGTGACGGCGGGGCCCTCCAGGCCCAGGGCATAGGCCACCCGGCCGGAGATCACCGCGGCGGCGTTGCCGGTCAGGAAGTAGCCCTCCAGGCCCTCGGGTGCCTCGTGCAGGTGCGGGCCGTAGTCCTGGCCGTTGGAGCCGACGAAGACACCGGTGTGTGTGCCCGTCAAAGAGGCCGGGTCGATCCCGGCGTGCTCGAACGCCTCCCAGGAGGCCTCCAGGAGCAGCCGCTGCTGCGGGTCCATCGCAAGCGCCTCACGCGGCGAGATGCCGAAGAACGACGCGTCGAACTCGCCGGCGGTGTGCAGGAATCCGCCCTGCCGCGTGTAGCTGGTCCCGGCGTGCGCAGGGTCGGGGTGGTACAGCGCGTCCAGGTCCCAGCCGCGGTCGACCGGGAAGCCGGTGATGCCCTCGCGGCCTTCCGCGACCAACTGCCACAGTTCCTCGGGCGAGGTCACCCCGCCCGGGTAGCGGCAGCTCATTCCGACGATCGCGATCGGCTCGCCCGGATCGACCCGCACCGCGGGCACGGTCGGGCCGGCCGTGTCACCAAGCCCGGAATCCGCGGCGGCGCCGAAGAGTTCGTCGAGCAGGTAGCGGGCCAGGCCGTCCGGGGTCGGGTAGTCGAAGACCAGGCTGCCCGCCAGGCGCAGACCCGTGCTCGCGTTGAGGCGGTTGCGGATGTCGACCGCGGTGAGCGAGTCGAAGCCGAGTTCCTTGAAGGTGCGGTGCGCCTCGATCGCGGCGACCGAGGCGTGACCCAGGACTCCGGCGGCCGCGCCGCGAACGAGTTCGCGCAGCGCGTGCAGCCGTTCGCTCGCGGGCAACCCGGCCAGGCCGGCCGGCAGCGCGGTGGTCGCGGATTCGGCGGTGTGGTCGTCGGCCGTCCCGGCCAGGGCTCGCCGGACCTCGGGCAGGTCACCGATCAGCGGGCTGGGCCTGGTCACGGTGAAGGTGGTGGCGAACCGGGCCCACTGCACATCGGCGACCGCGAGGAAGGTCTCGTCGTCCGCGAGGGCCTGGCCGAGCACGGTCAGCGCGGCCTCGGGGTCCATCGCGGTGACGCCGAGGCGCTCGAATCGCTCGCCGGTGTCACCGGCGGACATCCCCGCTCCGGCCCACGCCCCCCATGCCACCGACGTGGCGGTCAGTCCTCGGGCCCGGCGGCGCTCGGCGATCGCGTCCAGCTCGGCGTTCGCGGCGGCGTAGGCGCCCTGCCCGCCGCCGCCCCACACGCCCGCGTTGGAGGAGATCAGCACGAAGGCGTCCAGGTCGTCGCCGGGGGTGCCGGCGAACAGCGCGTCCAGATGCTCTGCGCCGAGCGCCTTTCCGGCCAGTACGGCCTCGGTCTCGGCCGGGTCGGCGTCCAGGAGCGGCGTGGACCGCATGACGCCGGCGGCGTGTACGACGGTGCGGATCGGGCCGTGCTCGGTGTGTACCCGCTCGACCAGTTCGACCAGCGCGGCCCGGTCGGCGGTGTCGCACGCGGCGACGGTCACCCGCGCGCCCAGCGCGCTCAGTTCGGCGACCAGGGCGGCGGCGCCCGGCGTGTCCGGGCCCCGCCTGCCGGTCAGCACCAGGTGCTCGGCGCCGCGCGCCACCAGCCAGCGGGCGAGGTGTGCGCCGAGCGCGCCGGTCCCGCCGGTCACCAACGCGGTGCCCCGGGTGTGCCATTCGGCGGTCGGCCCGACCACGCGGGGGGCGCGGGTCAGGCGTCGGCCGAACACGCCGGACGGGCGCAGCGCCACCTGGTCCTCGTCCGAGTCCGCGAGGACCGCCACGAGGGCCCGGTAGGTCCGCTCGTCGGGGGTCTCCGGCAGATCGATCAAGCCGCCCCAGCGCTGCGGGTGTTCGAGCGCCGCGACCCGGCCCAGACCCCATACCGCCGCCGATCCGGGCGTCGGCGCGGCGTCGGTGTCGTGACCGCCGGGAACCACGACCGCGCCTCGGGTGAGCGTCCACAGCCTGGCCGGTACGTCCGCGTGCGCCAGTGCCTGGATCAGCGTCAGCACGGCCGAGGTCCGCGTCGACAGCCCGGACCCGCCTGCCGTGTCGGTCAGGGCGGTCAGGCAGAGAACGCCGTCGACGTGGGAGACCTCGTCACGCGCCGCGCGCAGTGCGGCGGCGAGCTTCGCGCGGTCCGGGGCGCCGCCGGCGACGGGGACGGTGCGCACGGTGGCGCCGCGTGCGGTGAGTTCCGCGGCGATCGCGGCGGCGATCGTGTCGTCGTCGGCGGTCGCGTCCGCCGACGTGATCAGCAACCAGGTGCCGGTCGCGGTGGGCGCGGCCGACTCGGGAATCGGCTGCCAACCGATCCGGTAGCGCCACCCGTCGATGGTGGACCTCTCCCGACGCTGCCGGCGCCACGAGGACAGGATCGGCAGTGCCTCCTCCAGCGAGCGCCGGTCGTCGGCGTCCGTCGCCGGCATCTCGGGCAGCGCCGTCGGGTCCTCGTCGTCCACGGCGGCCCAGAACGCGGCCTCCTCCGGATCCTGCTCCCGTTCCGATCCGGCGGCCGGCACGTCCAACCAGTAGTGCTCACGCTGGAAGGCGTAGGTCGGCAGGTCGACCGGCGGTGCGTCGTCGGCGTCGTCGGTGCCGGCGAACGCGGGCGACCAGTCCACCTCGACGCCCTGGACGTACGCCTCGCCCAGCGATTCGAGGAAGCGCGCCGGGCCGCCGTGGTCGCGGCGCAGCGTGCCCACGGTCACCGCGTTCGCGTCGACCGCGTCCAGCGTGCCCTGTACGCCCACCGTCAGCACCGGGTGCGGGCTCGACTCGATGAACGCGCCGATCCCGTCGGCCAGCAGCGCCCGTGTGGCCAGGTCGAACCGCACCGGCTCGCGCAGGTTGCGGAACCAGTAGGCGGCATCCAACCCGGCCGTGTCCAGGCGCTCGCCGGTCACCGCCGAGTAGAACGGGATCACCGACGAACGCGGCACGATCGGGCCCAGGATCTCCAGGAGTTCCGCCCGCAGGTCCTCCACCTGCGCGGAGTGCGACGCGTAGTCCACCGGGATCCGCCGGGCCCGTACGTCCTCGGCCTCGTACCCGGCCAGCAGTTCGTCCAGCGCGTCCGGCTCACCGGAAACCACCGTCGACGCGGGGCCGTTCACCGTCGCCACGCTCACGCGCCCGGACCAGCGCGGCAATCGCGCCTCGACGTCCGCGACCGGCAGGGGTATGGACACCATGCCGCCCCGGCCGGCCAGCGACACGGCGATCGCCCGACTGCGCAGCGCGACCACCCGGGCCGCGTCCGACAGCGACAGCGCGCCCGACACGCACGCGGCCGCGATCTCGCCCTGCGAATGCCCCACCACGGCCGAGGGCACCACACCGAACGAGCGCCACAGCTCGGCCAGCGACACCATGACCGCGAACAACACCGGCTGGACCACGTCCACCCGGTCCAGCCCGCCGGCCTCCGGATCCTCGGCGCGCAGCACCTCGGTCAGCGACCAGTCGACGAATTCCGTCAACGCCGCCTCGCACTCCGCGATCCGCGCCGCGAATACCGGGGACGTGTCGAGCAACTCACGCGCCATGCCCACCCATTGCGAGCCCTGGCCGGGAAAGACCAGGGCCACCGCACGCCCGCTCACCGCGGCCTCGGCCCGCACGCCCTGGCCCGCCGCCAGGGACGCGAGCCCGTCGAGCAGTGTGTCCCGGTCCGTGCCGACCAGCACCGCGCGGTGCTCCATCGCGGCACGCGTGTTCACCAGCGCCCGAGCGATCGGCGCGGGCGTCGCCCGCGGATCGGCCGCCACGTACGCGCGCAGCCGTTCGGCCTGCGCGGGCAGCGCGGCGGCGGAGCGGGCGGAGAGCACCCAAGGGACCGGGGTCGGCGCCGGTCGCGGGTCCGCCGGTGCCGGGGTCGGGGTCGGCTTCGAGGCCGCGCTCGGGAAGCCCTGTTCCAGGACCACGTGTGCGTTGGTGCCGCTGATCCCGAACGAGGAGACCGCGGCCCGGCGCGGCGCGCCGGTCTCGGGCCACGTCCGCTGCTCGGTCAGCAGCGCCACCGCGCCCGAGGCCCAGTCCACGTGCGGGGAGGGCGCGTCGACGTGCAGCGTGCGGGGCAGTTCGGCGCGGCGCAGCGCCTCCACCATCTTGATCACGCCCGCGACCCCGGCGGCGGCCTGGGTGTGTCCGATGTTCGACTTCAACGACCCCAGCCACAAAGGCTGTTCGGCCGCATGCTCGCGTCCGTACGTGGCCAGCAGCGCGTGCGCCTCGATCGGGTCGCCCAGCGCGGTGCCGGTGCCGTGTGCCTCCACCGCGTCCACGTCCGCCGCGGACAGACCCGCGTCGGCCAGCGCCGCGCGGATGACCCGTTCCTGGGCGAGGCCGTTCGGCGCGGTCAGGCCATTGCTGGCACCGTCCTGGTTGATCGCCGAGCCGCGCAGCACGGCCAGGATCCGGTGGCCGTTGCGCAGCGCGTCCGAGCGCCGTTCCAGGACCACGATGCCGGCGCCCTCGGCCCAGCCGGTGCCGTCCGCCGCCGCCGCGAACGCCTTGCACCGACCGTCCGCGGACAGGCCGCGCTGGCGGCTGAACTCGACGAACATGCCGGGCGAGGACATCACCGCCACGCCGCCGGCCAGGGCCAGGCCGCATTCGCCGCGCCGCAGCGCCTGGGCCGCCCAGTGCAGCGCGACCAGCGAGGACGAGCACGCCGTGTCCACGGTGATCGCGGGGCCTTCCAGGCCGAGCGTGTAGGCGACCCGGCCGGAAGCGACGCTGACCGTGCTGCCGGTGAGCAGATAGCCCTCATGGCCGGCGGCGGCCTCGTGCAGGCGGGCGCCGTAGTCCTGGGCCATCGCGCCGACGAAGACGCCGGTGCGGCTGCCGCGCAGCGAGTCGGGGTCGATTCCGGCGTGTTCCAGCGACTCCCAGGAGGTCTCCAGGAGCAGCCGCTGCTGCGGGTCCATGGCCTGCGCCTCGCGCGGCGAGATACCGAAGAAGGCCGCGTCGAACTCGGTTGCGTCGTAGAGGAATCCGCCGTGGCGGGTATAGCTGGTGCCGGACCGGTCCGGGTCCTGGTCGTAGAGGTTGTCCAGGTCCCAGCCCCGGTTGGTCGGGAACACCGAGACGGCGTCGGTGCCGTCCGCGACCAGTCGCCACAGGTCCGCGGGCGATCGCACGCCGCCCGGCAGTCGGCAGCTCATTCCCACGATCACGATGGGATCGTCCGCGTCGCGCTCCGCACTCGCGGCCGCGTCGAGGCGCGCGTCGGGCCCGGGCTCGTCGGCGCCGGGGTCGGTGCCGAGCAGGAGGGTACGCAGGTGTTGCCCGGTGGCCGCACCGGTCGGGTGGTTGAACAGCAGCGTGGGTGGAAGGTCGAGCCCGGTGGCGGCGGTGAGGCGGTCGCGCAGTTCGACCAGGCTCACCGAGTCGAAGCCGAGGTCCTTGAACGACAGGGTCGCGTCCACCGATCCGGCGGAACCGTGTCCGAGTACGACGGCGATGTGGCCGAGGACCAGGTCGGTCAGCGTCCTGGTCTGCTCGGCCTCGCCGAGTCCGGCCAGGCGCCGTACGAGCGGGTTCGCCTCGGTCTCGCGCCGCTCGTCGCCGTCCGCGTCGATCGCCGCCGCGACGGGCGCGGCGACCGACGCCGCCGGGCGTCGCCCTGTCGGTACGTCCAGCCAGTGGCGCTCGCGCTGGAACGCGTAGGTGGGCAGCGGCACCCGGCGCGTGTCGGTGTGCGCGAAGGCGGCCGAGAGGTCGACGGCGACGCCTTGGACGTACGCCTCGCTCAGCGACCGCAGCAGGCGGTCCGCGCCGCCGTCGTTGCGGCGCAGCGTGCCGAGGGTGATCGCGTCGGCACCGCTCTCGTCGACGGTGCCACGCACCCCGACCGTGAGCACCGGATGCGGGGTCGCCTCGACGAACGCGCCGATCCCGTCCGCGAGCAGCGCCCGTGTGGCCAGGTCGAACCGCACCGGCTCGCGCAGGTTGCGGAACCAGTAGGCGGCATCCAACCCGGCCGTGTCCAGGCGCTCGCCGGTCACCGCCGAGTAGAACGGGATCACCGACGAACGCGGCACGATCGGGCCCAGGATCTCCAGGAGTTCCGCCCGCAGGTCCTCCACGTGTGCCGAGTGGGACGCGTAGTCCACCGGGATCCGTCGACCCTCGACGCCGTCCGCGGCCAGCGCGCCGATCAGTTCCTCCAGCGCGTCCGGGTCACCGGAAACCACGGTTGAGGCGGGCCCGTTGACCGTCGCCACGCCGATCCGGCCGGTCCACGCGGAAAGGCGCTCCTCGGTGTCGGCGAGCGGCAGCGGTACGGACACCATGCCGCCGCGCCCGGCCAGCGACCGCGCGATCGCCTGACTGCGCAACGCCACCACGCGCGCCGCATCCGACAACGTCAGCCCGCCCGCGACACACGCCGCCGCGATCTCACCCTGCGAATGACCCACCACCGCGGCCGGCACCACACCGAACGAGCGCCACACCCGCGCCAACGACACCATCACCGCGAACAACACCGGCTGGACCACATCCACCCGGTCCAACGACGGCGCACCCGCACCGCCCCGCAACACCTCGACCAGCGACCAGTCGACGAACTCCGCCAACGCCGCCTCACACTCCGCGGCCCCAGCCGCGAATACGGGCGATGTGTCCAGGAGTTCGGCCGCCATGCCGACCCACTGCGACCCCTGACCCGGAAACACCAGCGCGACCGGACGCTCGGCGCCGCCGACCCCGCGCACCACGCCGGCGTCGGGCAGGTCGTCGGCCGCCGCGAGCGAGGTGAGCGCGGCGAGCAGTTCGGTGCGTCCGGTGCCGAGCAGCACGGCGCGCTGCTCGAAGGCGGACCGGGTCCCGGTCAGCGCACGACCCACCTCGGCCACCGTGAACTCGGGCCGCTTCGTCACGAAGTCGCGCAGCCGGGCCGCCTGTTCGATCAGGGCGGGCTCGGTACGGCCGGACACCACCCACGGCAGCGTGGTCGAGGTGTCGTCGTCCTGCGCGTCGGCCGTCCCGGAGTCGGTCGGCGCGTCCGGAGCGGAGGACAGCACCAGGTGGCAGTTGGTCCCGCCCATGCCGAACGAGGAGACCCCCGCGAGCAGTTCGCCGTCGGGTGCGGTCCATTCGCCGGTGTCCCGGCTGACCCGGAGGTTGAGTCCGGCGAAGTCGATGTCGGGATTGGGTACTTCGAAGTTGAGGCTGGGCACCAGTTCGCGGTGCTCCAGGCACAGCACGGTCTTGAGCAGGCCGACGATGCCGGCGGCGCCTTCGAGGTGGCCGACGTTGGTCTTGGCGGAGCCGACCAGCAGGGGGCCGCGGGATCGATCGGCGCGGGCCGCGCCGATCACCGCGCCCAGTGCGGCGGCCTCGATCGGGTCGCCGACCCGGGTGCCGGTGCCGTGCAGTTCGACGTACTGGACGTCGGCGGGATCGACGCCGGCCGCGCGGTAGGCGGCGCGCAGCACGTCCTGTTGGGCGAGCGGGTTGGGCGCGGTGAGCCCGGCCCCGCCGCCGTCGTTGTTGACCGCGCCGCCGCGGATCACGCAGTGGATGTGGTCGCCGTCGCGGCGGGCGAGGTCCAGCGGCTTGAGCACGATCAGCGCGCCGCCCTCGCCGCGCACGTAGCCGTTGGCCCGGGCGTCGAAGGTGTGGCAACGACCGTCGGGCGACAGGCCGCCGAACTTGGCGGCGCCCAGGGTGCTGTCCGGGATCAGGTTCAGGTTCACGCCGCCGGCCACGGCGAGGGTGGTCTCGCCCCGGCGCAGGCTCTCGCAGGCCAGGTGCACGGCGACCAGTGCGGACGACTGGGCCGCGTCCACGGACATGCTGGGTCCGCGCAGGCGCAGCAGGTACGAGAGGCGGTTGGCGAGCACGCCGCGCTGCAGGCCGGTGACGGTGTGCCGGTCGACCGCCTCGGGGCCGGCCTGGTGCACCAGTCGCGCGTAGTCGTCGTAGTTGGCGCCGATCCAGACCCCGGTCGCGCTGTCGGCCAGGCTCGCGGGCACGATGCCGGCGTTCTCGAACGCCTCCCAGCCCAGCTCCAGGGCGAGTCGCTGCTGCGGGTCCATCGAGCGGGCCTCGCGCGGGCTGATTCCGAAGAACGCCGGGTCGAACCGGTCGACGTCGTCGATGAAGCCGCCCCACCGGGTGTTCATCCGGCCGGGGACGCTCGGGTCGGGGTCGTAGTACGCGTCCGCGTCCCAGCGGTCGGCGGGGGGTTCGGTGATGCCGTGGCCACCGGCGCGCAGCAGCGCCCGGAAGGCGGCCGGGTCCGGCGCCTTCGGCAGCCGGCAGGAGATGCCGATCACCGCGATGGAGTCGTCTGCCGGCTGCACGGACGCGGACTTCCTGGCCATGGTGCTGGTACCCCCGTACCGAAAACGGATGGATCGAACGGTCGAGCGGAGTGTCGGGGCGGGACTCGGCCGCTCACCGAACGGCGAGTGCGAGCGAGGACGGGCGGCGGACGACGGCCGATGGGCGGTGGGCGGTGGGCGGTGGGTGCCGGCGGTGAGTGTCGGCGGCGGGCGGCGGTGCGAACGAGGCGACCGCATGCCGTGCGACCCCGTCGAGTTCCGCCCCCGCCGCCGGCGCGGCGGCTACTCCTCCCGCGCCTGTGACACCCCTTGTGGTTCGCTCGCGCGCATGTACGCGGCGAGTCGGGTCGGGGTCGGGTGGTCGAAGAGGTCGGCGAGTTTGAGCGAGCCGGAGATCATCGCCTCGGCCCGCTGGACCAGTTGCGCACCGAGCAGCGAATGCCCGCCGTGCGAGAAGAAGTTGGTGTCGGCGTCGACGTCGGGTCGGTTCAGGAGTTCGCGCCACAGCGCGACCAGGGCGGCGGTCGACTCGTCGTCCGGCTCCGCGCCGCCGGCGCCTTCGACGCGGGCGCTGCGGTGTTCGGCGGCGAGCCGGACCAGCGCCGGGTAGTCGATCTTGTCGTTCAGGGTGGTCGGGAAGCTCTCCACCACGAAGAACTCCTGCGGGACGGCCGAGGCGGGCAGTTCGCCGCGGGCGTGCTCCCACAGCCCGTCGGAGGGGTCGGTGCTGGGCGCGGCCTCGACGAACGCGGCCAGCGTGGCGTCGGGACCGGGGCCGCCGAGAACCACCACGGCGGCGCCCTTGACCTCGGGGTGGGCGCGCAACACCGCCTCCACTTCGCCGAGCTCGATCCGGTTGCCGCGCAGCTTGACCTGCCGGTCCAGCCGGCCCTGTACCTCCAGGGTGCCGTCGGCGCGCCACCGGGCCTGGTCGCCGGTGCGGTAGTGGCGGCCGTACTCGGGGTGCCGGCGGAAGCGGTCCGCGTCCAGTTCCGGGCGCTCGTGGTAGCCGATGGCCACCCCCTCGCCCGCGATGCACAGTTCGCCACGGACGCCGACCGGCAGTTCCCGGCCGTCGGGAGCGGCGACGAAGACTCGGGTGTTGCGGATCGGCCTGCCCACCGACACCGGCCCGCCGTCGGTGTCGTCGGCGCCGATCCGGCCGGAGGTGGACCAGATGGTGGTCTCGGTGGGGCCGTACACGTTCCACAGCTCGCAGCCGGTGGCCAGGAGCTCTCGGGCCAGGTCGGCGGGCAGCGGTTCGCCGCCGCACAACACCCGCAGGCCGGCCAGGACCGGGCCGGCGTCGGCCAGCACCAGTCGCCAGGTGGTCGGAGTGGCCTGCGCGATGCCGACCCGGTGCGTGGTCAGCACCTCGCGCAGCGCGGCGCCGTCGGTGCGCGCCGAGTCCGGGGCGACCACGAGTCGACCGCCCGTGGCCAGGGGCACGAACAGTTCCAGCGCGGAGATGTCGAACGTGAACGTGGTCATCCACAACGTCACGTCGGCGGGGCCCGCGTGCTGCTCGGCGGCGAAGTGCGCGACCAGGTTGGCCAGGTTGCGGTGGCTCAGCAGGGTGCCCTTGGGGCGGCCGGTGGAGCCGGAGGTGTAGATGAGGTAGGCGCACGACTCCGGGTCGACGTCGACGTCCAGGTCCGGGTCGAGTTCCGGGTCGAGGTCCGACGCCGAACCGGCGGGCGTTCCGGCGGCGAGAGCGGGCAGCGCGAGCACGGTCAGGTCGGCGATCTCCGGCAGTGCGACGCCGTCGGCGACCAGCACCGCCCGTGCCCGGGAGTCGGTGAGCTGGTAGGCGATGCGATGTTCGGGGTGGTCCGGGTCGAGGGGGAGGTAGGCGGCTCCGGCCAGCCAGACGCCGAACACGGCGGCGGCCAGTTCGGGACCGCGCGGCGCGGCCAGCGCGACCACGTCGCCCGACGCGACGCCCGCGCCGCGCAGCAGGTCGCGCACGGACCGCGCGCCCGCCCACAGTTCGCCGTAGCCGATCCGCCGGGTCCCGTCCTCGATGGCCGGCGCCGTGGGATCGGCCGCGACCCGGGCGGCGACCGCGGCCGGGACACCGGCGGCGTCCTCGGCGCCGGTGTCGTTGGCGGCGGCGAGCAGCGCGCGCTCCTCGGCATACCCGATCGGGATCTCGCGCAGCGGCCGGTCCGGGGCGTCCGGGTCGGCGCCCAGCGCCAACAGCAGCGCCTCGTAGCGACGGGCCAGCGCGCGCACCTGGGCCCGGTCGAGAACCTCGGTGTAGTGCACGGCGCGCAGCCGGATGCCCTCCGGCGCGGACATCAGGAAGAACTCCAGGTCGAACTTGCTGGAGCCGTTCTCGACCACGGCCACCGAGGCCTTGCGGCCGCCGATCTCCAGGTCGGGCAGGCCCATCCCGGGCACGTAGTTGAACACGTGCCGGAACAGCGAGTTGCGCCAGCCGGAGCCGTCCCGCTCGACGTCCTCGAGCATCGTGTCCACCGGCACGCCGGTGTGCATGAAGCCGGCGAAGAACACGTCCCGGGTGCGGCGCACCAGTGCGCGGAAACCTTCCGCCGGATCCACCCGCACGCGCAGCGGCAGCACGTTGATGTGGTAGCCGACGGCGCGCTGATCGCGCGGACCGCGCAGGTTGACCGGCGCGCCCACGGTCAGGTCCGGGCCGGCGCCGTGCGCCTCGAGCAGCGCGTAGTAGGCGGCGAGGAGCACCACCGCCTCGGGGGCCTTGAGTTCGCGTTGGAGTCGGCGCACCACGGCGGTCGCCTCGTCCGACAGGTCCACCACGAGTTGGTCGCCGGTGAGCGTGGTGGTGGCCGGTTCCGGGGTCTGGCAAGCCAGTTCGAGGCCGGCCGGGCGGAAGCCGGCGAGGTGCTCGCGCCAGTACGCCAGACCGGCCGGTGCGGGCGGCGCCTCGGTGAGCGCGGGCACCACCGCGCGCAGCTCCTCGGGCGGGCGCCCGGTCTCCACCAACGCGTCGTGTACCGCGACCAGTTCCTCGAGCACGATCATCGCCGAGGTGGTGTCGAAGACCAGGTGGTGTGCGGTGAGGCAGAGCACGTCCTGCTCGCCGTCGGTGAACACCACCGCACGGACCAGCGACTCGCCCTCGAGTGCGAACGGGGTGCCGGCGAACTCGGCGAGTGCGGCGTCCAGTTCACCGGCCGCGACCTGGACCCGGTCGATCCGGGCGGTGGTCGCGGCGGCCGGCCGCACCTCCTTGGTCAACGTCGCGTCGTCGGCGTGGAAGACGGTGCGCAGCACCTCGTACCGGCGCAACAGCACGGTCAGCGCCGAGCCGAGCGTCTCCGGGTCGAACTCGCCGGTGCTCCGCAGCGAGATGGAGAGGTTGTTCACCGGCGTGCCGGGGACCATCTTCTCCAGCAGCCACAGCGCCTCCTCCTTGCGCACCGCCGCGCTCCGGCGGTCGGACCCGACCCGCTCCGCGGCACCGCCGGGCGCGTCGGTCCGCCCGGTGTCGGCGGCCGGGTCGGTGTCGTTGTCGGCTGCCGCGACCGGAGTCGCGGTGTGCGCGTCGTGCGCGCCGGAGTGCCCACGCATGTCTGACGTCCCCTCATTGCACTGGTGCGTCGCCGCCGCCGGTGCTCGGCTCGGCCGGCTCTCGTATCGGCCGATTCCCGGCCCGTTCCCGACCCGGTCCGCGCTGTGGACCCGGCCTCTTCCCGACCCGGTCCCCCCGCTGTGGACCCGGTCCCTTCCCGACCCGGTCCCCCCGCTGTGGACCCGGCCCGTGTGCCGCGCCCGAATCGCGGGCGTCGCCCTGCGGCGGGTCCCGGTCGGCCCACCGCCTCGGGGCGAGGTCGCCCCGGCGTTCGGCTCAGCCGAGCAGCCCGAGCACCGTGCGCGCGACGTCCTCGTCGCGCAGCAGGTCGGCGTGGTCGATGTCGAAGGTGATCTCCCGACCGATCAGATCCTCGCGGCCGTTGCTGCGGGCCAGGTTCAGGCCGTTGGTCTCGGTGCGCGAGGTGATCGCGGTCGCGGCGGCCCAGCCCGCGGCGTAGTCGATCTCGGTGGCCGCGGTCAGATAGGAGACGAACGCGGTGAAGGTGCCGCCCAGTTCGGCGGAGCGCTCGGCGTCCAGGCCGGCCCGGGCGAAGGCGGTGCGGCCGACGTCCTGGAAGATCCGGTCCAACGCGGCGCCGAAGGCCACCAGTTCCGGGTTCTCCTCGCGGGCCTTCTTGCCCGCCTCCTGGGCGTCGCCGACCTCGGTCGGCGAGAGCACCACGGAGAGGTTCCCGACGACCTTGTGGAACTGCCAGTACAGGGTGAGTTCGGAGACCGCCTCGGGGTCGAAGAGCACCACCGCGGGCGCGGTCTCCTGGCGCTTGGTGACGTGCTCGGCCAGCGCCGCCGCGTACACGGAACCGGCGCAGTAGCCGAACACCCCGACCACCGGGATGTCGCCGCCGGGCAGGCCGTCGACCCAGCGGGCCACCTGGTCGGCGCCCGAACCCGCGCCCGGCGCGCCGGCGGCGGTGGGGACCGTCTCCCACAGTTGCAGGCCCGGCGCGATCCGCGGCGCGAACTCGGCGAAGCCTGCCTCCGGCCGGCCGGTGGCCGGGAAGTCGGCGGCCAGGATGACCCCTTCGCCGCCTCGGTCGTTGAGCAGTTTCCACGAGCCCTGGTCCGCCATTGCGATCCCCCAGTCGGATGAGCCGGCCGGTTGAGCCGGCCGCGCTTTTCCCATCGCTGCCACTGCGGTCGACGCTATGCAGGGGTTTCCACGGACACCACCCATAGAAGTTCGACGGGCACCCGGAGTAAGCATGGGGGTACCCCGAACAACCCCTATGCCCCCGATCGGGGTCGTGACGTTGACCATTGCATCGAAATGAGAACTCGTGATAGTGGGTCGAACACGGTGCGTGCCCGTCGTCGCGTTCGCCCGTGGATGCCCTCGACCGGCCCGAACGCGGGTTTGCCGGCAGCTTCCCGAGAGATTCCTGAGAGTTTCCTGAACGTCGCGTCCGGCTCGCCGGGCGCGCGGCCGAGGTCGTACGCGACCGGCCGCGGAATTCAGCGAACGCTCAGGAACCTCTCAGCGACAGGCCACTCGGCGCCGGCACGGTACCGGCATGAGCGCACACGGGTCGCACCACAGCACGGTGCACCATCGGATCGCGGAGGCCGCCGGATGATCGAGGTCAAGCAACTGACCAAGCGCTACGACGACAAGGTCGCCGTCGACGACCTGAGTTTCACCGTCCGGCCGGGTCGGGTGACCGGGTTCCTCGGGCCCAACGGCGCGGGCAAGACCACGACGATGCGGATGATCCTGGGGTTGGACACCCCGACCGCGGGAGCGGCCACGGTGAACGGTCGCAAGTATGTGGATCTGCCGCAACCGATGCGCGCGGTGGGGGCGTTGCTGGATGCCAAGGCGGCGCATCCCAGCCGTACCGCGCGCAGCCACCTGGTCTGCCTGGCGCGCAGCAACGGCCTGCCGGCACGGCGCGCGGGCGAGGTGCTGGAGCGGGTCGGCCTGGAGGAGGTGGCGGGCAAGCGGGTCGGGCAGTTCTCGCTCGGGATGAGTCAGCGTCTGGGCATCGCCGCCGCGCTGCTGGGGGATCCCGACATCCTGATGTTCGACGAGCCGGTGAACGGGCTGGACCCGGAGGGCATCCGGTGGATCCGGCAACTGATGAAGCGGCTCGCCGACGAGGGCCGCACGGTGCTGGTTTCCAGCCACCTGATGAGCGAGATGGCGCTCACCGCCGACCACTTGATCGTGATCGGCCGCGGTCGGCTGGTGGCCGACACCGGCCTGGAGGAGTTCATCGAGCGCAGTTCCACCCACTCCGTGCTGGTGCGCACCCCGTTCGCGGACGCGTTCGGCCGGGTGTTGACCGCGCACGGCGCAAAGGTGCGGCTGGACGAGACCGGTGCGCTGGTGGTGTCCGAGATGGACAGCCTGGAGATCGGTCGCCACGCCGCCGCCGACGGGGTTCCACTGGCCGAACTGACGCCGCAGCGAACCTCGTTGGAGGAGGCGTTCATGGAGTTGACCCGGGACAGCGTGGAGTACAACGTGACCGAAGGAGCGGTTCGATGACCACCGTGACCGAGACCCGCGAGCGGGTCGAGTCGACCGAGTCGCCGGCCGGGAAGGCGCGCGCGTACCGGGTGACCGACGTGCTGTTCTCCGAGTGGTCGAAGATCTGCTCGTTGCGCTCGACCGCGTACACCCTGCTGGCGACGATCGCGCTCGGGGTGGGACTGGGACTGCTGTTCACCGCCGCCGGGGCGGCGCAGTACGAGGATTCGAGCGCGGCCGACCGGCTCGACTTCGACCCGACGGCGACCAGCATCAAGAGCTACATCATCGCCCAGTTGGCGGTGGGCGTGCTGGGCGTGCTCGTGGTCACCTCCGAGTACGCCACCAAGATGATCATGACCAGCATGGTCTCGGTGCCGCGCCGGTCCTGGCTGCTGGGCGCCAAGGCCGCGGTGTTCGCCGCGGTGGCGCTGGTGGTCGGCCAGATCGTCGGGTTCGCCGCGTTCTTCGTCGGCCAACCGGTGCTCGACGCGCGCGACGCTCCGTACGTGAGCCTGGGCGATCCGGGCGTGCTGCGCGCGGTGTTCGGCTGCGGGCTCTACCTCGCCGCGATCGGCCTGCTCGGCGTCGCGCTGGGCACCCTCCTGCGGGCCACGGCCGGCGCGCTGGCCGTACTGGTCTCGGTCACCCTGCTGGTGCCCACCCTGGTCACCGCGCTGCCCACGTCGTGGGAGACCAACGTGCAGAAGTGGTGGCCCACCAACGCGGGCAGTCAGATCATGGCGGTGCACCGGGATCCGGACATGTTCGGTCCGTGGGCCGGGTACGGGATGCTCTGCGCGTGGGTCGCGCTGATCCTCGCGATCGCCTTCGCGGTCTTCCGCACCCGCGACGTGTAGCGCGCGACCGATGGCGCGGCCGGCCGGATCGGCGGGACTTGGCTCGAAAACGCACGGGAACGATGGGGGCTGGGCATGACAGGCGGGATCCACGGCGGGCCCGGCCGGGCTCGGCCCGGGCCGGAACTGCTCCTGGTGGTGGAGGACGAACCCACGGTGCGCGAACTGCTGTCCGCGAGCCTGCGTTTCTCCGGTTTCGCGGTCGCCTCCGCGGCCACCGGCGACGAGGCGCTGGCGATGGCCGTGCGCGATCGCCCGGATCTGGTCGTCCTGGACGTGATGTTGCCGGACATGGACGGCTTCGAGGTGCTTCGGCGACTGCGCGAGGAGTTCGGCGGGGCCGTCCCGGTGCTCTTCCTCACCGCGCGGGACGGCTCCGAGGACAAGATCAACGGACTCTCCCTGGGCGGCGACGACTACGTCACCAAGCCGTTCCAACTCGACGAGTTGATCGCCCGGATCCGGGCCGTGCTGCGCCGGGCGCGGGGCGAAACGGCCGGCGAGGGCACGCTGATCGTCGCCGACCTGGAGGTCGACGTGAACGCGCGCCTGGTCACCCGCGCCGGGCAGGCGATCGATCTGTCCCCGACCGAGTTCAAGCTGCTGCGCTACCTGTTGGAACACGTCGACCAGGCGTTGGAGAAGTCCCGCATCCTCAACGACGTGTGGCGCTACGACTTCGGCGGGGACGCGGGCATCGTCGAGTCGTACATCAGCTATCTGCGCCGCAAGGTGGACCACGTGGAACCGAAGCTGATCCACACGGTGCGCGGGATCGGGTACGTGCTGCGCAGGCCCCGCCCGTGACCGTCGCCGACGCCGACGCCGCGGCCGGGGGCGGGGGCGGGGGCGGGGCCGGGTCGAGCGCCGCACGGCCCGCCGAGGACGGGGCCGGTCCCGGTCCCGGCGCCGGCGACGGGAGCACCGGGCCGGGTCGAACCGGGCCGCTGCGCCGGGCGGCCGGGCTGCTCCGGCGCGGCCGGCGCGTCCTGGGCCGCCGATCGTTGCGCGCCCGGGTACTGCTGTTGACCGTGTGCCTGCTCGCGATCGGGTTGTTGATCAGCAACGCGGTGGTCCTCGCGTCGCTGCGCGCGCCGCTGGTGGACCGGGTGGACAGCCAACTGCGCACCACCGGCCGCCTGATGGCCGGGGTCACCCCGCAGTTCCTGATCACCTTCCGCCAGTCCCCCGACCAACCCCAGGCCCTGCCGCTGGACCTGGTCGGCGACCTGTACGTGGCCTACCTCGCACCGGACGGCCGCATCGAGCAGACCGGTCGGGCCGGCGCCCATCGCGACAACCCGGACCCCAAGCCGCCCACCCTGGACACCGCGGCCGTCGCGCGCCGGGCCGGCCGCCCGTTCGAGCTCGCGGGCCGCGGCGACACCACGTGGCGGGTGTTGGTGCTGCCGCGCACCACCGGCCCGCCCGGCTCCGGGGTGCTGGTGGCCGCGTCACTCGACGAGGTCGAGGCCACCGTGGACCGGGTCCGCCTGGTCTGCCTGGTGATCACCGCGGCCACGCTGGCCCTGCTCACCGTGCTCGGCTTCTTCGCGGTCAAGGGCGGACTGCGCCCGCTGCGCCGGATCGAGGAGACCTCGGCGGCCATCGCCGGCGGCGATCTGGCCCGTCGGGTCCCGGACACCGCCGCGCCGAACACCGAGATCGGCCGGCTCAGCACGGCGCTCAACGGCATGCTCGCGCAGATCGAGACCGCGGTGGCCGCGCGCGCCGCCTCGGAGGCCCGGCTGCGCCGGTTCGTCGCCGACGCCAGTCACGAACTGCGCACCCCGTTGACCGGGATCAAGGGCCTGACCGAGCTGTATCGCATGGGCGCGCTGCCCGAGCGCACGGACGTGGACCGCACGATGGACCGGATCGAGCGCGAGTCGACCCGGCTGGGCCGGTTGGTCGAGGACCTGCTGCTGCTCGCCCGGCTCGACGAGCGCGCCGCCGCCGATCCCGGCGCGCTGCAGTTGCGCCCGGAGCCGATGGACCTGCGCTCGCTGGCCGCCGACGCGCTGCACGACCTGCGCGCCCTGGACCCCTCCCGGCCGGTCCGGCTGACCGGCCCGGACGGCGGCCCGGTGAGCCCGGCACCGACGATGGGCGACGAGCGCCGACTGCGCCAGGTGGTCACTAATCTGATCGGCAACGCCGTCACCCACACCCCGGCGGGCAGCCCGGTGCGGATCGGGGTGGGCACGATCGCGGACGGGGTGCTGATCGAGGTGGCGGACAGCGGACCTGGGTTGACCGACGAGCAGGCGCACCGGGTGTTCGAGCGCTTCTACCGCGTGGACGGCTCGCGCAGCCGCAGCACCGGCGCCGGCGCGGGCCTGGGTCTGGCCATCGCCCAGTCGCTGACCCAGGCCCACGGCGGACGCCTGGAACTGCGCACCGTGCCCGGCACCGGGGCAACCTTCCGCCTGATCCTGCCCGCACACACCGGCGACCCGGCGACCTGACCCGGCCGCCCTGCCGCTCCCTACCGGGTCGCCCGACCCGGTCCGCCCCGCCCGCTCCGTACCGGGTCGCCTGGCCCGCGACCCGGCACGGCCCGGGATGCTAACCGGCTCGGCAGGTCTCCAGGGCCACCGGCAGGAAGGGCCGGCCCTTGACGTTGAGCTTGCGGTAGATCCGGGTCAGGTGTTGCTCGACGGTGCCGGTGGTGATGTGCAGTTCGTCGGCGATCTGCCGGTTGGTGTAGCCGCGTACCGCCAGCCGGCCCACCCGGCATTCGGCCGTGCTCAGCGACCCGGTGTCCACCGGCTCGGCGAAGGTACGGACCGGCCCGGACAAGGTCGGCGGCCGGGTCGGCTCACCGCCGCCCGCGCTCCGCAGCAGTGGCTCCGCGCCGCAGATCATCGCCAGACCGGTCGCCTGGCGCCGAGCCATCCGGGCCCGGGTGGGATCCCCCAGTGCCTGGTGGGCGTCACCCAGATCGGCCAGACAGTACGCCAGTTCGAGCTGGTCACCGGAATCCAGGAGCAGATCGCCCGCCCGGGTCAACACCTTGGGACGTTCCGCGGGCGACAGGGTGGCGGCCAACGCCCGTAGCGAGATGCCGTGCGTACGGGTGCCCCGGGTGTCGGTCAGCGCGAGTTGTTCCTCGGCCAACTCCCGGGCCCGACGGCGCCGTCCCAACCGCAGGTGCGCCAGCGCCGACTCGCTGCGCCAGGGCACCAGCGCCGGCAGGTCCATCTGCCAGCTCCGCATCAGTTCGCCGCACGCGGTGAAGTCGCGCAGCGCCGCCGAGGGCCGGTCACCGGCCATGTGATGTCGGCCTCTGGCGTGCAGGTAGTGCAGCCCGGCCCGGGTCTCGTACATCGCCTCCGGGATCGGATGGGCCAGGTAGCGGGCGGCCGTGTCCAGGTCGCCGCGCATCGTCTCGGCCAGGACCAGCCAGGCCAGCGGTCCGCCGATGCCGATCCCCCAGCTCTGTGGGGACAGGCAGGCCAGCGCGGTCAGCGCGGTGTCGGCACTGGCCCCCAGGTCGCCGAGCCGGAAGTCCACGCTCGCCTTGATCGCCCGCAGCAGCGCCTGCCGGTTGGGCGCGGTGCGCCGGTCGGCCTGCTCGATCAGCCGGTCGGTCCACACCCGCGCCTTGGGCAACTCGTCCGAGTACAGCAGCGCGAGCAGCGCGGAGGCCATCGCGTCCTCGGTGCGATCGCCGAGATGACAGTTCTGCAGCACCTGCTCGGCGGCGTACACGGTGCTCTCGTCCGAGCGCCCGGTGAGCACCGCGGAGAGCACCTCGACCGCCTGCACCTGCGGGTTCATCACCGTGGGGTGGCCAGGATCCAACGGCGGTCCCAGGCCGGAGTCCGCGGCGTAGACCACCGCGGGCGGATGGAGCACGAACAGCGACTGGTGGGCGACGTGGTAGCCGGCGGCGGCGTGCCGGTCGGCCTCGTCGGTGGCCCGGAACAGCTCGAACATCAGGCCGATCACCTCGGCGGCCTCCTCCGAGCGGCCGTGCCACAACAGGTGCCTGGCCAGTGCGAGTCCGTCCCGCCGCCCCAGGTGTCCGTCCCGCAACGCCTGGGTGAGCGCGGTCAGATGGCGGGCCGCGGCCGACGGGTCCACCCGCCATTCCATCTGGGCCAGCTCCGCGGTGACCGTCGCGCGGATACCCTCGTCGACGCTGCATCTGCGGGCGTGGTTGAGGCATTCGATGGCGAAGTCGATCTCGTCGCCCAGGGCCGCCTGTTCGGCCGCCTCGCGCAGCGCGGCCACCGCCCAGCCCTGCCCGACCGGTTCGGCCGCGATCAGCCGTTCGGCGATCCGGCGCGCCGACGCCCCGGTCTCGTGCAGCAGGTTCGCGGCCTGCCCGGACAGGTCCGCCCGGTGGGTGAAGTCGTGGTCGGCCAGCACGATCGCCTCGATCGCCGGATGCCGGAACCGTTCCCCGTCCAGCAGCCCCGCGCCGCGCAGCGTCTTCATCGCGCCCGCGGCGTCCTCGGAGCCGATCTGGATCAGTTCGCCCACCAGCGCGGGAGCGGCCGGCGACCCCAGCACCGCGATCGCGCGGGCCACCTCGCCGTCCAGCGGCGCGCCGTGGTGCAGACAGGCCAACACCGCTTCGCGGAACGATTCGCCCATCACCACGCCGTCCGCCTGGCGGACGGCCCCGGGCAGGGTGGTGGGCAGGTCGTCGACCAGGGCGTGCACCAGACGCGGATTGCCGCCGCTGAGCGCGTGGCAGCGCACCCCCAGGCCCTGCGCGCCGACCGCGCCCAGCCGCTGCTCCAGGATGTTGGCTACGCCCACCGGGGACAGCGCCCGCAACCGGACGTGGTGGCCGAAGGGCCGGTCGACGAACCCCGCCCACGAGGTGGGGTCGAGCCGCTTGCCCAGGTTCAGGTCGCTGCAGATCATCAGGATCCGGGCCACCCGAAGCCGATTCGCCAGGTAGAACAGCAGCTTGCGGGAGGCGAGGTCGGCGTGCTGGAAGTCGTCGACCATGACCACGAGCGGCTGCAGCTCGGCCAGCCGCAGGAACAGCTCGAAGAGTTCGTAGGCGGGGTGACCGAGGCTGATCGGCGTCTCCGGCCCGGCGGCCGTCGCCTCCTCGATCAACCGGGGTACGTGCTCACCGATCGTGTCCGGGACCTTGGCGCTGTGGAAGAGCTGACTGAGCAGTCCGAAGGGAAGGTCCGCCTCCACCGGTGACCCGGTGGCCACCAGGAGCAGTACGTCCGATCCCGTCACCCGACCGGTGAATTGCGAGAGTAAGGCCGTTTTGCCGATGCCGGGTGGTCCGGTGACTACTGCGACGCCTCCTTTCCCCTGACGACATCCGATCATTAAGTTATTGAGCCGGGAGAAATCCTTTTCTCGTTCCACCAATTTCACTGTGACCCCCTGAGAACCAATCTCGTCGCACTTCCGGACGCGCGAAACATCCCCGTGCCGCGCCGTCGCTTGAACCGAGTAGTTCGTGAGGAATCATTCTACGCGCCCACACGCGGGAACCGGAGGGCTGCCCGAAATTGAGATGATTACGGGTGATCCAGGATGAAAGAAGGCCATCTGCGCCCGATGGCCGAAAGGCCCACTTTTGCAGTCATCCGATCGATCCCACGAGTATTCCGGAGCGCGTTCGTAGCAAACGGTTAACCCGCCGGACTCGTCATGGAAACCGATCCCGTGCACTGATATTCCGGCCACCACAGGGTTGGCCTGCGTCGATTTACGGCCAATCCCCGGCCACATTCGGACGCGCCGCCGGCGACATCCGCCCGGCTCCGCGCACCGACCCGACGACCCGCCGGCCGAAATGGGCGCCTGCACGGCACCGAATCCGATGCCATCGCGCTGGTCAGCGGCGGAACCGGAGCATTTCGGAGACCGCGCCGACGACCCGACCCACCCCCTCGTCGGCGACCGATCCGCCAACCGACCGGATATTCCGCGCAGCGGAATTCCGCTTGCCGAGTACCGCCGCGAGCCGCCGGGACAGGGATTGCAAATCCGTACCGATATCCGCTCCGAGGAAGTGTGACGAATCACCCGACATTCGACCGATCGACGCTCTCCACCGCACCGGCTCGACGGCCCGACGACAGTGGTTGCGGTATCGACAATTCACGGGCGGAATCACCGGTCGGATATCGCGGACAGCAGCTCACGACGTACGCACTCGGGCGCCAATCCGTGCAATTGCACACCAGCACGGGCGTAGCGCTTGTGCCCGCATAATCCGTGTGATCCAGGTGGATGGCGCGGTGCGGGCGCGAAAACGGGCCGGCTCGGAGTCGAGCCGGCCCGTGATACCGCGGACGAATTACCCGTTGGTCACTTCTCCAGGTCGGGACGCAACCGCAGGGCCAGTGCCGCGGCGCTGTCCAACGACTTCTCGCTGATGCCGTAGACGACGCCCACGGTGTCCTGGTCGACCCACACGCACGTGGGCAGCGCCTTGCCGCCCGATCGGATCTCGGTGCAGCGCAGCACACCGCCCATGCTGCCGGGGTCCATCTCGCGGACACCGCCGAGGCCCGAGGACTTCTCCTCGGCCCCTTCCTGCATCCCCTCGATGAGCTGGTCCATCACCGTCGTCGGCGACATGAACGGCGACGGGTTGGCCATCACCATCACCAGCGCGGTCGGCGTGGCGTCCCCGGCCGCACCGTAGGCGGCGACCTTGGAACCGGGCACCGCCTGCCGCCGGATCGAGGTCTGGAGCGGATACGCGTCGTCGCCCATCCGGTCCAGGCCACCCGCCCGGGCCGGGGTGTCCACGGTGCGCTTGGTCGTGGACGACTTGGACGACGTGGCCGGCGGCCGGGTCGGCAACTCCGGCGGCCCCGGCACTCGCGAGGTGGGCGACGTGGTCGGCCGGTCGCTCGCCGAGACCGACGACGTCGGCTTCGCCACCGGGTCCTTGTCGTCGGAGGAGAACGCTCCGGTGGCACCCAGCACGGCGACGGTCCCCACCGCCACCACGCCCACCACGGCCGCGACGATCAACCCGACCTTCGGGCCCCGACGCCCCGGCGGCTGCGGAATCCCGTATCCGGGCGGTCCGTACATCGGCTGCCCCGGAGGCTGCGGAGCGCCATAGGGGTGGACACCCGGCTGCAGCGCCCCGGGTGGGGGGCCGTAGGGCCCGTAGGGCTGACCTTGGGGCTGCCCGTACGGCTGACCCTGGGACTGCGCCCCGTACGATCCGGGCGGCGGCCCGTAGGGCCCACCACCGGGCGGCGGCTGCTCGCCTCCCGCCGGCTGCTGAAACGACACGATCCACTTCCCCGTTTCGACCACGACGCCGATCGCCGCCCCGACATCCTGCCTCACCGCCACGACACCCCCACCGGGTGGTCCCGCCCGTCGGGCACCCGGTCGCCTCGGGCTCCCACCCATGTGGGGCCCGACCCCTGGGGGTCTTCCGGGGACGGACGACGACGCACGAGCGCGAACGCGACGCCCCCGAGTCATACGACTCGGGCCCGGTTGGGGGGATTTCGTGGAGTGTCGCGGGCGGAGAGGGGGCGATGGTCGGCGGGAGGAGAGCGGGGTCGGTACGGTGATCGACGCGGCGTTTGCGTCGGAGGTGCCGGGCGGTGGTCGCGGTACGGGGTGAATTCGGGACAGGAACACGGGGGGCGCGATCGTCATGACGCACTCATTGCCACCGCAGGGCTCGGTGCGGGGCTCCGGCCCGGGGCAGGCGCCACCACCGTGGGGCGCGCCGGCGGAACCTCGGCCGGCCCGCGGGCCGGCCGCGCCGCGCAGCGGTCTGGTGATCGTGGTGAGCGTGCTGATCGTCGCGGCCTCGGCCGCCGCGATCACGTTCCTGGTGTTGTGGCTGCACAACGTGGGCCAGTCGGTGGGCCACGTGGACCGGAGCGACTTCAAGGACCTGCCGGGCCCGCGCGACGTCGGCCTCGGCGCCCCGGTGATACCCGGCACGTCGGGAGGCACCGCGTGAGCACCCCGCAGTACCCGCCCGGCCCGGACAGCCCGAACAGCCCGGACGACGCACACAACCCGTGGGACGAGCAACGACGCTCGCACGCCCGGCGGTCCGTGCCGCCCCCCTTCGCGCCACCGGGCCAGGCCCAGGCACCCCCGGCGTTCGCACCGCCGTCGTCGGGCCAGGCGCCACCGCCCTTCGCACCGCCCGCCTCCTCGTCACCGGCCCGACCACAGCCGTCGGGCCCCGGCCCGGGCCCCGGTCACGCGCAGCCGCAGCCATCGCCCCAGCCGCACATCCCGGCCCAGGCGCAGCCGCCGTCGCACGCGCGCCCGGCGGCACAACCGCACTCACGCCCCGCGCCGTTCCCGAATGCCTCGGGTGGCGGCTTCGTGGCCAATCCCAACCTGCCCCTGCACGACCCGCATCCCCAACCCGGGCCGCACCCGCACACCCCCGGGTACGGCGGCCCGGCCGGACCGGGCTCGGCCCTCCCGCCGACCCCCGCGCCGATGCCGCTGCAACCGGCGCCCTCGGACCACCACTTCGTTTTCGGCCCGCCGCTCGCCCCGGACCGGATCCGCCCCGCGCGCGATCGCCCGGTCCTGCTGCGCACCGCGATCCTGGCCCTGCTGGTGCTCGCCCTCGCCGGCGTCGGCGCGGTCCGGCAGGCCGTGCTGCACGGCGACGAGTACGGCAACACCGGCGAACACGTGTCGGTCGCCTGGGCGTTGAAGGAGGGTCGGGACGGCCCCAAGCCGGTGTCGACGGCGGGCTCGGACGTACGCACGCTGGAGGGCACCTGGTTCCAGGGCGACACCGTGGTGCGTTCCGAACGCACCCGCGTGGTCGCGTACCGCGTGGACAGCGGGGCCACCGTCTGGGAGAAGCCGCTCCCGAACGGCGCCGCGATGTGCGCGGCCGGCGCCGAGACCGACGGACCGATCGCCGTCGTCGTCTACGGAGTCGGCACCGCCTGCGACCGGATCGCGGGCATCGACATCACGTCGGGCACCGAGGTGTGGGCCAAATCGCGCACCGCCAAGGGCCCCGCGGCCCTGGAACGCCTGGCCGTCTCGCGCGGCGTGGCGGTCAGCGGCGACACCGCGTTCCGGATCAGGGACGGCGCCCAACTGTGGGTGGCCGACCGCACCTTCGCGGTCGGTTGTCAGGTCGCCGGCTTCCGCGGCGGGGCCGCGCTGGTGGCCAACGGCCGGTGCGGGAGCACGGACGCGGTGTGGGCGGTCGATCCGCTCACCGGCAAGCCGGCCTGGGTGCACAAGCTGCCCACGGAGGGCACGGTGCTCGCGGGCACCTCACCGGTGGTCGCCACCTCCCCCGTGATCGTCGACGAGCCGACCGCGCCGGGCGGCCCGGCCAGGCTGACCGTGTTGAACGAACGCGGCGAGCCCGCCTACACGATCGACGCGGGCGGCCCGCTGGTCGACGACACCCGCGGCGACGCGCGCGAGGACAAGCGCGACACCTCGCCGCGCGTGCTCGCCGACGAGCGCACGATCTACGTGCCCGGCAACAACGGCCGGTCCGTGCACGCGTCGAACACGCCCGGAGCGAACCAGATCGTGGCCGTCGACCGGCAGACCGGTCGGGTGCGCTGGATCTCCGCGCTGCCGGCCGCCGTCAAGGTGGTGGGCCTGAGCGTGGACAGCAAGGCCGCGCCGATCGCGGTCGACCCCGACGGCGCCCTGCGGGTGTGGGTCAACGCGCGCGGCAGCAAGCCGCCGCGCCTGGTCCGCTTCGACCCGCAGAACGGCCACATCCGGGTCCTCGCCGAGTACCCCCTGCGGCTGGGCGTCTCCCTCGCCGAGGCCATGCCCAAGCCGTTCGAACACGACGGCCGGCTCTTCCTGGTCGACGAGAGCACCGCCGGTCTCGGCTACCGGCTGATCACCGGCAGCATCCGCGGCAAGTCCTAGCCGGCACGAGAACACCGAGGCCCCGAGCCCGGATGCCCGTCCATCGGGCGCCCGCGCTCGGGGCCTCGGCGGATCCGGCCGGGGCCCCGGACAAGGAGGCCCCGACCCGAACTCAGGCCACTTCCTGGGCGGTCGCGCGCGTCTGCGGCGATCGCGATCCCCACGGGCCGCTGCGCCAGGTGATCCCGTTCCAACGGCCGAGGCGGCGGATCTCCCAGACGCTCAACGCGGTGATGATCACCGAACCGCCCACGCCGACCACGGCCTTGATGTTGCCCGGCACGATATCGGATCCCGCGAACAGCGGGTTGTCGGTCTTGACCAGCATGTCGGTCAGGGTGAACGTCCAGGCCAGCCACATCGCCATCAGCGCGGGCAACATCGGGTGGCCGTCCGCCGCGGAGAACAGGTGCTGCGCCACCTGCCAGATCGCCACCAGGGCGAATCCGAAGACCCAGATCCCGGCGACCATGGACACCCAGGACAACACCAGTTGGACCATCGTGCCGTCGGTGCGCAGCGTGTTGGTGTTCGCCCCCAGCCCCGCGCCCTTGCGGCATCCCCAGGCCAACGCGAGGCCCAGCCCCGGAACCACCAGGAACAACCCGACCGTGCGGACCGGGTGGATCAGTTGGCGCAGGGTCAGCGAGCGCAGGTGCGGCCGGGCGCAGAGCACCAGGAGGCAGCCGATCAGCACGATGCCGACGATGCCGTACAGCGGCAGCAGCACCATCCGGCGGACCATCGCGGACGCCAGTTCGGCGACCACCTGCGCCCCCTGGATCTTGGTGGTGGTGCCGGCGGCCGCGCCCGAGGAGTGCGTGCGCTCCTGGTACAGCCCGCGCAGGAACACGGCCAGCACGATCATCAGGCCGAGCCACGCGCGCACCCGATTGAGGTTGCCCATCAGCCCGTCCGGCTTCCCGATCCGGTGCGCCGGGCGCAACATCCGGTGCGCCAGGACACCCGGGACGACCACGGAGGCGACGTTGGCGATCCGGCGCCGCTCGATCTGCGCGGGTGTCTCGGTCGCCGCGTGCGCGGGCGTGTGCCCGGGTGGGTATGGGTGTGGAAGCGTGTGTGCTTGGTGGCCGGCATGGGCCATCGGTCGGAACCTCCCCGCAGAACGACCGGCTCGGGCCGCACCACGTTAGCAACGCGCGCCGGCTGCCGGCGGAGGTCGGTCCGCCCGGCCGGCTCAGCCGGCGGCAGCCGCGCCGATCCGCGGCGCGATGCCCGCCAGTTCGGCCAGTCGCCGGGCCGATCGCAACCGGCCGGCCCGGTCGTGCGAGCTGGTGGTGACCAGGAACTCGTCCGCGTCCGTGCGGGCGAACAGGCCGGCCAGCTCGCCGGCGACGGTCTCCGCGGTGCCGTGGATCTGGTCCCGGAGCGCGGCGTCCAGGTGTTCCCGCTCGCGTGGGGTCATCGCCGTCGCCCGGATGCGCTCGGCCGGGAGCAGCGGCGGGAAGGTGCCCTTGGTGCGCGAGTACGCGGCCGCCCACGCCTCGGGCAGGAGCAGGTCGTACGCCGCCGCCTCGGTGTCCGCGATCGCGATCGTGCCGGCCACCACGACGTAGGGTCGCGTCGACCACGCGGACGGCCGGAAGGCGGCCCGGTAGCGCTCGATCGCGGCGAGCATGCGTTCCTCGCCGATCGCCGCGGCGACCACGAGCGGCACCCCGGCGGCGGCGGCGTGGTCCGCGCCCGCCCCGGTGGCCAGCACGAACGGGGCCGGCCGCAATCCCTCGGCGGGGCGCGCGTGCACCCCGGGGTGCACGTCCTGGGTGCCCAGGAAGTAGCCGAGCAGTTCGGCCAACCGATCCGGGAAGTCCTCCGCGGCGTCCTTGCCCCGGCCCAGCGCGGCGCGGATCCCGTCGGTGAAGCCCACCGAGCGGCCCACGCCCAGGTCGATCCGGCCCGGGTACAGCGACTCCAGCACGCCGAACTGCTCGGCCACCACCAGCGGTTGGTGGTTGGGCAACATCACCCCGCCGGTCCCGACCCGGATCCGCTCGGTGACCGCGGCCACCGCGGCGGCCAGCACGGTGGGTGCCGACCCGGCCACGCCCGGCACACTGTGGTGCTCCGCGACCCAGAAGCGGTGGTACCCCAGCCGCTCCACCTCCCGGGCGAAGGCCACGGCGTGGCGCAGCGCCGACGCGGGGTGCTCCCCTTCCAGGGTGAGCGACCTGTCGAGCACGGAGAACCGGACACCCGGCGGCAACACGTTCACACGAGTCCCAACACGCACACGGGCCGGGAATTCCCGCCGCGCCGGGTCGCTCGCACCCGGTCGTACCGCCGCGAACCCACAAGCACGCGGGCACGCGGGCACCGAACCGCCCGAGCACCCGGCACCCGGCACCCACAGGGACATCCCCGAGTTCTCCGCTGCGGGATGCGCGTCGGCGGACGCGTCCTTCCCGGGGATGTCCCCCGCTCGCCCGGCCTGCGGATGATCCGCCGCCGGGCACCGGCAACCGGTGGCCCCTCCGGTGCCGGAGTCGTCACGGCCCGCCGCGCGGCCTCAGCGCTCGGCCAGATAGGCCGCCGCCACCGCCCGCAGGTGGTCGTGCCGGCCCTCGTAGGCCCGGTGTCGTCCGAGCACGGCCTTGGGCAGCTTGCCGACCATCGTGTAGTTGGTGTCGCACACGTTGGCGGCCGGGGCCAGGCCGGCCTGGCTGACGAGCTGGTAGGCGTCCAGCAGTTCCAGGTCGAGCAGCTCCGCCGTCCAGCCCACGAGATCGCGTTGGCTGATCCGGAAGGCGTCCTCGAGCGGGCGGGCCGACCCGGTGGTGAGCAGGTGGTCGTCGTTCTCCAGGCGCGGCGACACCGGCGCGCCGCCCTTGATCAGGTCGACCACGATCACCGTGCGCATCGCTGCCTCGACCGCCGTCCCGCACAGTTCGCCCTCGCCTTGGCGGGCGTGGCCGTCGCCGATCGAGAGCATGCCGCCCGCGACGTTGACGCCGAAGTACGCGGTGGTGCCGGCCCGCATCTCGGGGGTGTCCATGTTGCCGCCGTGCGCGCCCGGGGTGATCGACATCAGCGTCTCACCCGCGGCGGGCGCCACCCCGACCGTGCCGTGCATCGGGTCCAGCGGGAGGTCCACGACGAAGTCGCTCTCCCGAGCCCGGAATCGGCAGATGCCCGCGTCGGCGTCCAGGTCGTAGACCCACACCCGTTCCTCCAGCGCCTCGTGCAGCATCGCCGTGGTGGGCGTGGCGGTGAGCGCGCCGAAGTGCGGGAACGTGGTGGAGATGCCCCAGTCGCGCGCGGGTGCGATGTCCACGAAGTGCACCGCGAGGGTGTCCCCGGGTTCGGCGCCCTCGACCGCGATCGGTCCGGTGACGGGGTTGAGATAGGGGAAGGTGCACACCGCGCTGGGCAGGTCGTCGATGCCCTTGACGTTCCCGCCGAAGCAGTCCTCGGTGGACAGTTCCACGATGGTGCCGGGGCGGACCGTCACCAGCGGGCGGCGCCCGCCGAAGGTGTAGGCGTACTGGTGGTAGGTCGGCTGCAGGGAGACGACTTCGAGCAGGGTCATACGGGTTCCTCGACCTGGTCGATGGCGGAGATTTTCGGCCGGCGGCCCGCCAGGACCAGACCGGAGAGCAGGGCGAGACCGATCGCGAACCAGATCGTGCCCAGTCGTTTCGCGTCGCCGTCGGCGTTGTAGACGACGTAGGCCAGGATCGCGAAGCCCAGCGAGGGCGCGATCAGGTGCCGCCAGTAGTCCCGGCTCTTGTGCCGGATCAGGTAGTGCACGACCACCGACACGTGCAGCACCAGGAACGTGGTGAGCGCGCCGATGTTGACCAGGCTGCTCAGCGTGGTGATGCCGTCGTCGCGGGTGCTGGTGTACAGGCCCAGGGCGAGCGAGATCACGGCGGTGAGCAGCGTGGCGTTGACCGGGACCCGGTGCTTGGGGTGCACCTTGGCCAGGAAGGACGGCAGTTGCCGGTCCCGGGCCATCGCGTACAGCAGGCGTGAGGTCGCGGCCTGGGCGACCAGCGAGTTGGCGAAGCCCCACGCGATCGCGGTGGCCACGGCGGTGAGCTTGGCCAGCCAGCCGCCCGCCGCGACCCGGGCCGCGTCGTAGAACGCGGTGCCGTCCGGGTCGCCCTTGTCGATCAGCGTCCCGGGGTCGGGCACCAGCAGCGAGGCGATCCAGGTCTGCGCGATGAACAACGTCCCGGCCAGCAGCAGCGCGGCGACCATCGACCGGCCGATGGCCTTGGCCGAGTCCTTGTTCTCCTCGGACAACATGGAGATGCCGTCGAAGCCCAGGAAGCTCAGCGCCGCGATCGAGACGGCGCCGAAGACCAGGCTCCAGGAGAAGGTGTCGCTGTTGTAGATCGGGGTGAAGTCGAAGCCGCGGCCCTTGCCGTCCATCAGCGCGACCACGCCGATCACGATGAACAGGACCAGGATGATCAGTTCGCCGATCAGCATGATCTTGTTGACCTTGGCGGTCATCTCGACGCCGAGGTAGTTCACCGCCGTGTTCAGCAGCACGAACCCGACCACCCACATCCACACCGGGATGGACGTGACCAGCGAGTTCATCGCGACGGCGGCGATCAGGTAGAGCAGGCCGGGCACCAGGATGTAGTCGAGCAGGATCATCCAGCCGGCCAGGAAGCCCACCGGGGCGGCGATGCCTCGGCCGGCGTAGGAGTACACCGATCCGGCCATCGGGAAGGCCTGGGACATCTGCGCGTAGGACAACGCGGTGAACATCATCGCGACCATGCCGATGACGTAGGCGAGCGCGACCATGCCGCCGGAGCCCTGGAACACGCCGCCGAAGATGCCGAACGGCGCGATCGGGACCATGAAGACCAGGCCGTACACGAGCAGGTCGCGGAAACTCAGGGACCGGCGGAGTTCTTGCTTGTAGCCGTACTTCTCGATCGACGCGGGGCTTCCGGTCGGGTCCGGTCTGCCGGGGGACTCGGGTCTGCCGGTCGACTCGGGTCTCCCGGTCGATCCGCGCGTGGGGACTTCGCTCATGGTGGTCTCTCCTCGGGACGACCCCGAGGGGTCACGGAGAAACCCTAGAACCAGTTATTTCCAAATGGAAGTACTTTCTCGTCGCGGCAGCACAACGAAATCCAGCCCTTCCGCTCGGGCCAGGTACACCTGCCTGCGCGGCGGCCCCAGCGACGACCGCGCCCACGCCCCTCGCGCGGCGGCCGGATCGGCGTCGAACAATCGGCGCACCGCCGCCGCCAACCCGTCCGGCGCCAGTTCGTCCCGCGCGGCCAACGCCGCGACCAGGTGCAGCCCGTCGTACAGGCCCTCGGCGTAGGCGTCCAACACCGGCGCCTGCGCGCCGAACAGGGACCGGTGCCGCTCGGCCAGGCCCAGCCGGCGATCGTCGGTCTGCGACGCGAAGGACTGCATCACCGCGTACATCGCACCGGTGTCGTCGCCGCCGTAGGCCAACAGCCCGTTCTCCTCCAGCGCCCCGGACAGCCGGACCAGGATGCGATCCAGCCCTGCGTGCCGCAGTGCCCGGTTGAAGTCGACCAGGTCGCGGCCGATCAGGCTGAGCAGCAGCGCGTCGGCGCGGGCGACCCGCAGCCCGGCCAACAACTCGTCCAGGCCCGCGCGTACCGCCCCGAAGGCCACCCGTCGCTCGTACACCACGCTGCTGTGCGCGTGTGTGATCAACCGCGTGGCGGCCGCGTGGATGGCCTGCGGCCAGATGTAGTCGTTGCCGATCAGCGCCCACCGGCGCAGCCGATGGTGCTCGGTCAGCCACCCGATCGACTCACGCAGTTGGCGCATCGGGTCGACTCCCGTGCACACCACCCCGGGCAGCCGACCGCCGCCCTCGTGCGGCGGGGTGAAGACGTACGGCGTCCGGCCGCTCACCACCGACTCGATCGCGCGGTGCACGTCGCTGGTGTGGAAGCCGACCAGTACGTCCACCGCACCCGCCGAGCCGAGCAGTTCGACCTGCGCCGCGACCTTCTCGGGCGGGCCGCCGGCGTCCACCAGGACCAGTTCCACCGGGCGGTCGCGCACCCCGCAGGCGGTGTTGATCTCGTACGCCGCGAGCAGCGCCGCGTCCACCGCCGAGGGCCCGATGATCCCGAGCGGCCCGGACTGGGGCACCACCAGGCCCACTCGAAGCACCTGGGGATTCCGGTCGGAATGCAGCGCGTCGAGCGGCTCGATCAAGACTGTGTCGACGCTCATCAGGCGAGTAAGTATGCTCCTGGAACCGGCCCGGTGAAGGGGTGATGCGCATGTCCGCCGGCGAACTCGCCGAACGAGCCGTCGCCCGACCGCCCCTGGCCGAGCTGCTGACCATCGCGCAGCGCCGCCTGACCCGCACCCTGACCCTCGTGTTGGCCGAGGAGAACTGCACCCTCGACCAGTGGCTCGTGCTGCGCGCCGTCGGCGAGGGCGACGGCCGGCTGATGGGCGACCTGGCGCAGAGCCTGCTGATCCCGCACGCCAGCCTGACCCGGATCGTGGACGCGCTGGTGGACGACGGCTGGATCTACCGACGCCAGTCCGGCGTGGACCGCCGCCGGATCGCCGCGCACCTGTCCCGGCGCGGGCGCCACCGCCTCGCCCGGTTGGACGCGCTGGCCCAGGCACACGAGGCGGCCGTGCGCGCGGCGTGTGCCGGCGACGATCCGGCCGTCCTCCTCGAGTTCCTGGCCGGTCCGGACGCCGACTGAGCCGGCCGGGCCGACCCGCGCGGGCCGATCCACCCGCCCGAACCACGCGATGCCGAACCGCGCGACGAGGCGCCGGCGTGGCCCGGCTCGCCCACCCGCCCGGCGCCGCCCCGCGCGTCAGTGCGCCGCGTCAGTACGCCGCCAGGAACCGCGCGGTCACCCCCACACCCTTCGCCGCCACATCCGCCGGCACCCCGCTCGCCACGATCCGGCCGCCGTTGGCGCCGCCGCCCGGACCGAGGTCGATCATCCAGTCCGCGCCGGCGATCACGTCCGGGTCGTGTTCGACCACCACGACCGTGTTGCCCGCCGCGACCAGACCGTGCAACTGGCGCATCAACAGCTCGACATCGGCCGGATGCAGCCCGGCCGTCGGCTCGTCCAGCACGTACAGCGTGTGCCCGCGCCGGGCCCGTTGCAGCTCACTGGCCAACTTGATCCGCTGCGCCTCGCCGCCGGAGAGCTCGGTCGCGGGCTGTCCCAGTCGCAGGTAGCCCAGGCCCACCTCGCGCAACGTGGTCAGACTGCGCGCGGCGGCCGGCACCTCGGCGAGGAAGTCGGCGGCGGCGTCCACCGTCAGCCCGAGCACGTCCGCGACGCTCAGCCCCCGGTACGTCACCTCCAGCGTCGGCGGGTTGTAGCGCGCGCCGTGGCAGGTCGGACACGGCGCGTACGTCCCGGGCAGGAACAGCAGCTCCACCGCGACGAAGCCCTCCCCCGAACACGTCTCGCATCGGCCGCCGTCCACATTGAAGGAGAACCGGCTCGCGGTCCACCCGCGCTCGCGCGCCGCGTCGGTGTCCGCGAAGAGCCTGCGCACCGTGTCGAACAGGCCGGTGTAGGTGGCCAGGTTCGAGCGCGGGGTGCGCCCGATCGGCTTCTGGTCCACCCGCACCAGCCGATCGACCACGTCCAGGCCCTCCACCGCGCGAATCTCGCCCGACTCCTGCCGCCGGTCCTCGTCCTCCTCCGGCCGGGTGCCCAGGTGATCCGCCGTCACCTCCGCCAACACCCCGCCGACCAGGCTGGACTTGCCCGAGCCGGACACCCCGGTGACCACGGTGAACACGCCCAGCGGGAAGCGCACGTCCACATCGCGCAGGTTGTGCAGGGTCACCCCGGTCAGCGTCACCCACCCGGTGGGCGACAGCGGCTCCCGGATCGCCGCCGGGCCGGTCCGGAACAGGTATCGGCGGGTCGCCGAGTCGGCCACCTCGCGCAGCCCGGCCGGCGGGCCGCTGTACAGGATCCGGCCGCCGCCCTCGCCCGCGCCGGGCCCGACGTCCACGAGCCAGCCCGCGCGGCGCGCCACCGTCATCCGGTGTTCCACCACGAACAACGAATTGCCTGCCGCGCGCAGCCGGTCGAGCACCACGAGCAGCGCCTCGGTGTCCGCCGCGTGCAATCCCGCGGACGGCTCGTCCAGCACGTACACCACCCCGAACAGGCCCGACCGGAGCTGGGTGGCCAGCCGCAACCGCTGGAGTTCGCCCGAGGAGAGCGTCGGCGTCTCCCGATCCATGCTCAGGTAGCCGAGCCCCAGCTCGACCAGCACCGCGATCCGCGCCACCAGGTCCGTACAGATCGTCGCGGCCGGCTCGCCGTCGGCCTCCGCGCCGGCCAACACCTTCGCCGCCTCGGCCAGCGGCAGCGCGACCAGCGCGGCGATGTCGTACCCCGCGAAGGTCACCGCCAAGGATTCCGGCCGCAGCCGCCGGCCGTGGCACACCGGACACGGCCCACTGCGCAGGAAACGCTCGACCCGCCTGCGCTGCGTCGCGCTCTTGGAGGTCGCGAACGTCTTCAGCACGATCCGCCGCGCGCTGCTGTACGTGCCCTGGTAGTCGCGTTGGATCCGGCTCGCGTCGCGCACCGGACGCACGGTGACCACGGGCTGGTCGTCGGTGAACAGGATCCAGTCCCGCTCGACCTTCGGCAGCTCGCGCCACGGCCGGTCCACGTCGTAGCCGAGGGTGGCCAGGATGTCCCGCAGGTTCTTCCCGTACCAGGCGCCCGGCCACGCGGCGATCGCACCGTCCCGGATCGATCTGCCCGGGTCCGGGACCAGCGACTCCTCGCTCACCTCGTGCACCCGGCCCAGGCCGTGGCAGTTCGGACAGGCGCCGGCGACGGTGTTCGGCGAGAACGCGTCCGAGTCCACCCGCCGCGCGTCGGGCGGGTAGTGGCCGGCCCGGGAGAACAACATCCGCAGCGAGTTGGACAGCGTCGTCAGGGTGCCCACCGTCGAGCGCGAGGTCGGCGCCGAGCGCTGTTGGCGCAGCGCGATGGCCGGCGGCAGTCCGCTGATCTCGTCCACGTGCGGCGCGCCGACCTGCTGGATCAGTCGCCGGGCGTACGGGGCGATCGATTCGAAATACCGCCGTTGTGCCTCCGCGTACAGCGTGCCGAACGCGAGCGAGGACTTCCCGGAGCCGGAGACCCCGGTGAACACGACGAACGTGTCGCGCGGGATGTCCACGTCCACGTCGCGCAGGTTGTGCTCACGCGCGCCGCGTACCCGCACATAGGAGTCGTGTTCGGTCATCGCGCTGCTCCTCGGGGTGCCGGGCCGAAGGTTGTCGTATGCCCGCCGGCGGGCGGTCCGCAACCGCGCCGGTCGGGTCGGCCCGGCCGCGGGGCCGCGGCAAAGGTGATCGTCGGCTCTGGTGATCGTCGGGATCCGCCGTTACGGTCGGCCCGCCGGGTGGTCCGGTGCCGAGGAGCAGCGTTGCGAGGGGGCGTCGATGGCGCTGGAGACGATCGATCCGCGGACACCGGTGCTGGTGGGCGCCGGGGTGGCGAATCAGCGCCTGGCCGAGGCGGGCGCCGGGGTCGGCGAGCTGGAGTTGATGGCCCGGGCCGTCGAGGACGCCGCCGACGGCCTGGGCGGCCTGTTGCGGGCGGTGCGGCATGTGCTGGTCCCGCGCGGGACGTGGCGGCACGGCGATCCGGGACGGTGGCTGGCGAACCGGTTCAAGATCGTCGACGCGCACAGCACGCTGGCCGAACTCGGGGTGTTGCAGCAGTCGTTGATCAGCCGGGCCTGCGCCGACATCGCCGCCGGGCGGGCGGACGTGGTCCTGGTGGTGGGCGGCGAGGCGGCCCACCGGCGGTTGCGGGCGAGGATCGCCGGGGTCGAGCTCGCGGATCCGGTCGCGGACGGGGTGCCCGACACGGTCTGGGCGCCGGGTGCGGACATCCTGGCCCGGGTCGAGATCGATCGCCATCTGGCCGTGCCGGCCCGGCAGTACGCGGTGATGGAGTCCGCGATCGGCGCGGCACGCGGGTTGTCGCCGGCGGACAACGCGCGCGAGATCGCCGCGCTGTGGCAGGGCTTCTCGGCCGTCGCGGCCGACGCCGGGCACTCGGTGCGCGGTCGCGCGCTGCGCGAAGACGAGTTGTTGTCCCCCGAGGGGCGCAACGCGTGGCTGGCCGACCCGTACACCAAGTGGCACTGCTCGCAGATGAACGTCGACCAGGCCGCCGCGCTGCTGCTGTGTTCGGCGGAGGCCGCGCGGCGGTTCGGGGTCGAGCGCGGGCGGTGGGTGTTCCCGACCATGGCGGCCGAGGCGAACACGATGGTGCCGCTGGTGGCCCGACCGGACCTGGACCGCTCCCCGGGGTTCGCGGCGGTCGGCGCGGCGCTGGGCTCCGGGGTGGGGGACACGACCCACGTTGACCTGTACAGCTGCTTCCCGGCGGCGGTGCGCATCCAGCAGCGCGAGTTGGGTCTGACCGAGCGTGCCGGCCGGGCGTTGACCGGTACGGGCGGGATGGCCTTCGCCGGGGGGCCGCTCAACAACTACGTGCTCCAGGCCACGGTCGAGGTCGCGGCGAACGTGCTCGCGGGTGGGGACGGGCTGGTGACCGCCGTGTCGGGGATGGTGACCAAGCAGGCCGGCGCGCTGTGGGCGGGCCGCCCCGCCGCCGGCGGTTTCCGGGCGGTGGACGTCAGTGCCGAGTTGCCGGCCCGGCCGGTGGACGCGGACTACGCGGGCCCGGCGGACGTGGTGGGCTGCACGGTGGCGTTCGAGCAGGGCGAGCCGGCGGTGGCGATCGCGGTGGTCGAGGGCACGGGCGGCGTGCGATCGGTGGCCTCCTCGACGGACGCCGACGTGCTGGCGTCCATGCGCACCGACCCGTGGATCGGCCGGTCGGTGCGGGTGCGCGGCGACACGTTCTCGATCTGACCGGTCGTGCTCGCCTTGGACCGGCGTGATCGGAGCGCGTCGGGGCAGGTGAGAGGGCGTGGGGTCGTCGGTGTCGCGGGCGGGGCGCTGCCGCCGGTGCTCCCGAGGAACGGTCGATGACAGTGACCATCCCGTTGGGATGCCGTGGGGGGACACGATGGTCAGGGTTCTTCTCGCCGAGGACATGCTCATGCTGCGTCGGGCGCTGGTGTCGTTACTGGAACTGGAGCCCGACATCGAGGTCGTCGCCGAGGTCGATTGCGGAGATCTCATCCTGCCGGTGGCGCTCGAGGTGCGCCCCGAGGTCGCGGTGTTGGACATCGATCTGCCGGGTCTGGACGGCATTCGGGCGGCCCGGCTGCTGCACGAGCGGTTGCCCGAGTGCCGCACGGTGATCCTGACCAGCCTGGGCCGGCCGGGCAATCTGCGGCGGGCGCTGGCCGCGCACGCCTCGGGGTTCCTGCTCAAGGACGCCGATCCGGACCAACTGGCCGCCGCCATCCGCGCGGTGGCCGCCGGTGAGCAGGTGATCGATCCGCAGTTGGCGGTGGCCACGCTCCAGGCGGCGGAGAATCCGTTGAGCGCGCGGGAGACCGAGGTGTTGCGGTTGGCCGCCGAGGGGGTGGACGTGCCGGAGATCGCGCGCGGCCTGTTCCTCTCCGCCGGGACGGTACGCAACTACCTGACCACGACGGTGACCAAGCTCAACGCCCGCAATCGTATGGACGCGGTGCGGATCGCGCGCGACTCCGGCTGGTTGTGACGCGCGTCGACCGGCCGCGCGGCGTCACCGGCCCGGGGAGCCGCCGACCGCGGTGTCCCACCCCGCGTTCCGATCGGGATCGGCCTCCGCGTTAACCGGCAGTTCCGCCGTCAGTTCGAACCAGCCGTCCGCACGGGTGGCCGCGGTCAGCGTCCCGCCCAGGGCCAGCACCCGGGTGGCCATGTTGCGCAGCCCGCTGCCGCCCTCGGTCGCGCCGGCGGCGACCGGCGGCGTCTTGCTCGCGTCGATGCCGTCGTTGGTCAGGGTCAGCCGCACCCGGTCGTGGTCGAGGACCGTTTCGATCACGCAGTGCCGGGCCTTGCTGTGCCGCAGCACGTTGGTGATGCCCTCGCGCAGCACGGTGGCCAGCACCGCGTCCGCGCCGCCCGTGGGCAGGTCCGCGGCGGCGCGCACCCGGGTGTCGATGCCCACCGCGCTCAGCAGCGACTCGGCGGCGGTGATCTCGCGGGTCAGGCTCATGTGCAGGTAACTGCTGGCGACCGAGCGGACGTCGGCCAGCGCCTGCCGGGACGTGTGCAGGATCTCCACGATCTCGGCCTCGGCCCGCGCGGGGTGCAGGCGCACCAGACGGTAGGCGAGTTCGCACTTGAGTGTGATGGTGGACAGGCTGGAACCGAGCAGATCGTGCAGGTCGCGAGCGAAGCGCAGCCGCTCGCGGGTGATCGCGAAGCGGGCCAACTCCTCACGGGCCTCCTGGACTTCGCGCATCAGCTCGGCGAGTCGGCTGAGCCCGTAGACGACCAGCCCGGTCAGCGCGGTGGCGGTGACGTTGTAGGCGAGTTCACCGCCGCCGAAGCCGACCGCGTATTGGATCACTCCGGTGGACACCACGACGGTGCCGAAGCACACCCACGCGAGGACGGACTTGAGCACGAGCAGACACGACGCGGCCAGGAACCCGGGCATGCCCAGCCAGGCCGCGCCGAAGAGGGTGAACGGCAGGTAGGTCAGCAGGGCCTGCGCCGCCAGTGTGCGCTCGCGCCGGCCTGCCAGGATCGGCACCCGGGACGGGAACGAGTGGCCCAGTTGCAACGCGAACAGCAGCAACATCAGCGCCAGGCACAACACCAGCGCACCGGCTCCGTGTTCGTCGCGCAGCACATAGGTGAGCGCGACCAGGAAGAAGCCGAGGATCACGATCGCGGTGATCGTCACCGCCGTGCGCGGAGCGGGTTCGGTGTGCGGCGCGGGTCTGTGTCCCGGGCTGATCTCGGGTTCGCGCGCGGGAGTTGCGTGCATCAAGGCTCCTCGCTCGAGGTCGCTGTGCAACGCAGCGTAGGAGCGGGACGGGCTACAGGAACAGGGGAATCGGATTGAGGTCGGCATAGCGGGTCGGGGCGGTGAGCCGGCCCAGCCGCACCGGCGTGTCGTACAGCCGCCCCGGGGCGAACCGGGCCGAGACCGGGCGAAGCCCCGGGACGATCACCCGCACCACGGGCAGCCCGATGTCGGGGCGGGTCTGGTCCAGCACGAGCAGTTCCAGATCGTGTGCCCGGACCAGGTTCTCGATGGTCCGCACGTCCTCGCGCAGGTCCCGGTGCCGCCGGTGCGGGAAGTCGCCCGGAGCACTCGCGGGCAGGCCGGGATCGGGGGTGACGTAGGGATGTTCGGCGATCGTCGCGGTGCGCCACCAGTGCAGCGCCACGGGGTCGTCGCACCCGTAGCCGGACCCGTCGGCGGCGACCCGGGCGACGGGCGGCAACATCTGGTTGACCTCGGCCAGCGCGCGGCGCAGCGCGATGCCCGGGTCGAAGTGCGCGCCGAAGCCGAGCGAGATGTCCTCCGCGGGTTTGTCCACCCGCCGCGACAGTGCGGCGAACGCCGGCACGCCCAGGTCGCTGGTGAGGTCGAGGGCCCACACCTGCCGGTGCAGTTCGGCGTGGCCGCCGCGCACCCGGGCGATCCAGGGGTCCTCGAACGTGTCCAGGTCGACCCCGCGCTGCCGGGTGCGGTTGTACCACCACAGCGCGACGGCGTCGCGTTCGACCAGTTCCAGGAAGCCCTGGAGGATGGCGTCCTCGAGCGAGCCGCCCGCGGCGCAGCCGTTGGAGCCGGCGACGCAGCGGCGACCGCCCGGGTCGCGCGGGGTGTTGTAGTAGAGCAGCGAGGTGGGCAGCAGTCGCGGGCGGTCCCCGGTGAGCGACCAGGTCGGGGTCCAGTGCACCGGCGCGTGGTCGTCGAACGGCGCGCACACGTGGTGGGCGGGGGCGTGTTCGGCGTTCCAGCGTTCGCGGTCCGCGAACTGGCGGGGGTGGAAGAGTTGGACCAGGTCGGGGTGCACGGCGTTGTCGCCAAGGTCGGCGTAGGCCGCCCGGACGACCGGTTCGTCGCCGTGGTGGTCGCCGCTGAACCGTTCCACAGCCTCGCACAGCGCGCCGACCCGGGCGTCGCGCGCGGTCGGGCCCTTGCCGGAGCTGTGGGTGCGCAGCCCCGCGTGCAGCGCGGTCCGGCCGGTGGGCGCGGCGGCCGGGTTGTGGCCGGCGTGGAAGCAGTTGAGGAAGTCGGGGCCTCTGGTGTCCCGGGTGATCTCGCCCAGGACTCCGGTGAGCGGATCCACCAGGTGGCCGTAACGCTCGAGGATCTCCTCGGGGGTCGAGGCCCGGTCTCCGTACGCGGTGTCGGCCTTGATCCGGGTGCCGGGGCGGACCGGGGCCCGCACCCGGTGGGCGACGATTTCGGGGTCGCCGCAGCCGGCGCATTGCGGGCGGCGGCGCACCGGGTGGTGCCGGCCGGTGAGGGTGAGGGTGTCCAGTGTCCAGATCGTGTCGGGGGCGGGCCGGGGTCGGCCGGCCAGCCATTTGGCGGCCTCCAGGCCGGCCAGGTGCAGCGCGAGCAGCCGGCCGGCCGGGTGGGCGGACGCGGGCGCGCCGACCGGTCGGCCCAGCGCCTGTTCGAGGTAGCGGTGCGCGGGGCGATTGCGGCGCAGCGCTTCGGCCAGGCAGCGCCAGCACGGGGCGTCCGCATCGCCGGGGCGGAACAGCGGCCCGATCCAAGGCTGTTCGCCGCCGCAGCGGACCAGGAGCCAGGGCACCCGGGAGGCGCGGTGCGCGGCGTCCAGGTCGGCCAGCGCGGGGTCGAGGTAGTCGTCGCACCCGGCGATGGTCAGCGCCGGGGGTCGGTCCGAGGTGTCGGGCACGTGCAGCCCGGAGGCGACCAGGGCCTCGGTGAGCGCGGTCGCGGTCGCGGTGCCGGTGGGGCCGACACCGACCACGCGGACCGGGCCGGTGCGTACCCGGTCCGCCGCGAGGTCACCGTCCAGGCCCGCGAGTTCCCAGTAGGCCCGATCGGCTTCGGGGACGTTCTCGGCCGGTCGCCGGTGGGTGAGCAGGCCCGCGTCGAGCAGGCCGCCGACCAGGTGTCGGGTCTGCGCGGTGGGCAGGGTCGATGCGGTCTCGGCGATGAGCGCGTCCAGGGTGCGGGTGCCGTCCAGGAGCGGTGCGAGGGCGACCAGGCCGGTGCCGCGCAGTGCGGTCACCCCGCGCTCGGACACCAGGAACACGCCTTCGGCGGGCACCACTTCGACCTCGAGGTGGGGTTTGAAGGCAAGGCCGGGGGCATTGTGTCGCGCGCCGTTCACGATTTCCCTTCGGTCCTCGGGGAAGTCCGCCGATCGGTCCGGGATATCCGGTTCAGTCGACGGGCTGCGCGTCCGACCAGCAGATACACGTGGCCGGCCGGTTTCGATCGGCCGGCGGTGCGGTGAGATTCTCGACGACCAGTTTCTCGCAGCCGTCGGGGGAAAGTGCCGGGACGGTGGGCGCGTGGACTCGGGCGGGCGGAAGGGCAATGGTGTTCATGGCGCTCCTCGGGGGCTGTGTGGCGGGCGGCGTGCCGGGCCGGTGCGTCCGAAGTCGGCGGGCCGGACCGGGCACTTCGTCGATGGCGAGGGGAAGTCTTCCTCCGCTCGGCGTGAGTACGCCGGCGGTGTGCCGCGGGTTTTTCCCGGTCGGGATGTGAACTCTTCACGTACCCAACGGATATCACAAATGCACCGCCCGCCCGATGGAACATGTATTCGATCCGCGGCGGGCCGATTGCCTGCGCCGCGCTTTCCCCGGAAATCCCGCGGCTCGGCCATAAACCGTGCTGATCGAAACGAACGCAAGCCCTTAACGCGCGACCCCCTGTCCACCCCCTTCGATTTCTAGCCTGGAAGCATGACTTCACCCATCGCTCACCCGGAAGCGGCCCCGCCGGATTCGCGGCGCTGGATCGCACTGGCCATCGTCATGACCGCGGCGTTCATGGATCTGCTCGACGTCACGATCGTCAACGTCGCACTGCCCTCCATCCAGCGCGACCTGGACGCCTCCACGAGCCAGATCCAATGGATCACCGCGGGCTATGTGCTCGCGTTCGCGGCCGGCCTGATCACCGGCGGCCGGCTCGGCGACATCCACGGGCGCCGGCGGATCTTCCTGATCGGTGTCACCACCTTCACCGTCGCCTCCGCGCTCAGCGGCTGCGCGGTGAACGCGGACATGCTGGTCGCGTCCAGGATCCTGCAGGGCGCCGGGGCCGCGATCATGGTCCCGCAGGTCCTGTCGATCGTGCACGCCACCTTTCCCGCGCACGAACGCGGCAAGGTCTTCGGCCTGTTCGGCGCCATCGTCGGCATGGGCGGGGTCTGCGGACCGCTGCTGGGCGCGCTGCTCACCGAGTGGAACGTGTTCGACCTCGAATGGCGGACCATCTTCCTGATCAACGTGCCGGTGGGCATCGCCGGGCTGATCCTGGGCCGCAAGTACATCACCGAGTCCAAGGCCGCCCGCGCCCTGCATCTGGACCTGGTCGGCGTCGGCCTGGTCACGCTGGGCCTGCTGATGTTGCTGTACCCGCTCACCCAGGGCCGCGAGTTGGGCTGGCCGCTGTGGGGCTACCTCTCCATGGCCGGCTCGGTGTTCGTGTTCGCCGCGCTGGCACTGTACGAGCGGGCCAAGACCCGTCGGGACGGCTCGCCGCTGGTGGAGATGTCGCTGTTCCGGGTGAAGAGCTTCAGTGCCGGGATCGCGGTGGAGTTCGGCTTCGGTGTCGTGTGTGGCATGTTCTTCCTGGTCTGGACGCTGTACATGCAGATCGGACTGGGTTGGAGTGTGATGCGCGCCGGTCTGACCAGCCTGCCGTTCTCGGTGGCGGTCGCCGCCGCCGCGGGCGTCTCGGTGCAGAAGCTGGTGCCGCGATTCGGACGCAAGGTGCTCCAGGCCGGTGCGCTGGTGATGGCCGCGGGCATGCTGATCTACCTGTGGGAGGCGGACCGGTACGGCACCGGGATCACGGCCTGGCAGATGGCGTTGCCGCTCCTGGTGATCGGCGTCGGCATGGGGCTGATCGTGGCGCCGCTGACCAACGCGGTGCTCTCCGATGTACCGCGCGAGCATGCCGGATCGGCGTCCGGGCTGATCAACACGACGCTGCAGATGGGCAACGCGCTGGGTCTGGGGCTGACGTCGGTGGTCTTCTTCCGGCTGATCGAGGACGGACTCGCGCCCGAGAAGGTGGGGCCCGCGTTCGTGAACGCCTTCGAGAACTCGCTGCTGTGGGCCGCGGTCGTCCTGGTCGTGATCTTCGTGTTGATGTTCGCGCTGCCGGCGCGCCCCGAGGTCGACCCGACGCTCGAGGCCGAGGCCGCGGCGGCTCCGGCGGACGGCCCCGCCGGGGACGCGCCCGCCGAGTGGGAGTCCCGGAACGGCGCGATCGGCGCACCCCGCTGACCACCCGGCCGCCGAGTCGATGCGGTCGACGAACACCCGTGCCCACGCTCGCCGTCCGCGGACGGCGAGCGTGGGCACGGGTGTCTTCCCCGGTCAGGCCGGGGTCTCGGCCATCCCCGCGGACAACGTCGTTCCGTCGATCGGGTCGATCAGCAGGAACGAGCCCGTGCGCCGGGAGTGCGCGTACGGGTCGAGGGCGATCGGCTCGGCGGTGCGCAGCACGACCGTGCCGATGTCGTTGGCGACGAGTTCGCCGGGGGCGGACCGGTGCGAGAGGTCGTCGAGGTTCAGCCGCGAGGGGATCTCCTTGACGATCGCCCGCACCGTCCTGGTGGTGTGCCGCAGCAGCACCCGTTGACCCGGTGCCAGCGGCCGGTCGTGCAGGTGGCAGACGGTCCCGCGGACGTCTCGGGTGGGGTCGGGCGCGGTGTCCTCGGGGGCGAGCAGATCGCCGCGGGAGATGTCCAGGTCGTCGGCCAGCCGTACGGTCACCGATTGCGGCGCCCACGCGGTGTCCACCGGTTCGCCGAGAGCGTCGATGCCCTCGACGGTGCTGGTGCCTCCGGACGGCAGCGTGCTGACCCGGTCCCCCACCCGCAGCACGCCGGAGGCGATCTGGCCCGCGTAGCCCCGGTAGTCCGGGAGTTCGGCGGTCTGCGGACGGATCACGTACTGGACCGGGAAGCGCGTCGGGTCGCCGTCCGGGTCTCGGGTGACCGGCACCGTCTCCAGGTGTTCGAGCAGGGTCGGCCCGGCGTACCAGTGCATCGTCCCGGTCGGCTCCACCACGTTGTCCCCGGTCAGCGCGGAGACCGGGATCGCGGTGACCTCGGCCACCCCGAGCGCGGCGCAGTAGGCGGTGAACTCGTCCGCGATGCCCGCGAAGACGGTCTCGGACCAGTCCACCAGGTCCATCTTGTTGACCGCGAGCACCACGTGCCGGACCCGCAGCAGCGCGGCCACCGCGGCGTGCCGCCGGGTCTGTTCGACCACGCCGTTGCGCGCGTCGATGAGCACCACGGCCAGCTCGGCGGTGGACGCCCCGGTGACCATGTTGCGGGTGTACTGCACGTGCCCGGGGGTGTCGGCGAGGATGAACCGGCGGCGGGGCGTGGCGAAGTAGCGGTAGGCCACGTCGATCGTGATGCCCTGCTCACGCTCGGCCCGCAGGCCGTCGGTGAGCAGGGCCAGGTCGGGTGTGTGCTGCCCCCGGTCGAAGGAGGCCTGCTCGACCGCCTCCAGTTGATCGGCCAGGATCGACTTGGAGTCGTGCAGGAGTCGGCCGACCAGGGTGGACTTGCCGTCGTCCACGGAGCCGGCGGTGGCGAAGCGCAGTGTGTCGACGATCATCAGAAGTAGCCCTCTCGCTTGCGGTCCTCCATCGCGGCCTCGGACATCCTGTCGTCGGCCCGGGTGGCGCCCCGCTCGGTCAGGCGGGACGCGGTGATCTCGTCGATGACCTTCTCGACGGTGTCGGCGTCGGAGTCCACCGCGCCGGTGCAGGACATGTCGCCGACCGTGCGGTAGCGCACGCGCCGGCACTCGGTCGGTTCGTCCTCGCCCGGGCCGCCCCACTCGCCCCGGGTCAGCCACATGCCGGATCGGTGGAAGACCTCCCGCTCGTGCGCGTAGTAGATGGCCGGGAGTTCGATCCGCTCCCGGGCGATGTACTGCCAGATGTCCAGTTCGGTCCAATTGGAGAGCGGGAAGACCCGCACGTGCTCGCCCGGCGCGTGCCGCCCGTTGTACAGCTGCCACAACTCCGGCCGCTGCCGGCGCGGATCCCAGCCGCCGAACTCGTCGCGCAGCGAGAACACCCGCTCCTTGGCGCGGGCCTTCTCCTCGTCCCGCCGGCCGCCTCCGAACACCGCGTCGAAGCCGTGCCGTTCGATCGCGTCGAGCAGCGGCACGGTCTGCAACGGATTGCGGGTGCCGTCCGCACGCTCGCGCAGTTCGCCGGCGTCGATGAACTCCTGGACCGACACCACGTGCAGGCGCAGTCCGTGTCGGGCCGCCGTGCGGTCGCGGTACTCCAGCACCTCGGGAAAGTTGTGGCCGGTGTCCACGTGCAGCAGCGCGAACGGGGGCACTCCGGGCGCGAAGGCCTTGAGCGCGAGGTGCAGCATCACGATGGAGTCCTTGCCGCCGGAGAACAGGATCACCGGCCGCTCGAACTCCCCGGCCACCTCGCGCAGGATGTGCACCGCCTCGGACTCCATCGCCTCCAGGTGCGCGAACGGATACCCCTTGTCGGTGCCGTCGGTGCCGCCGGTGCCGTCGGCGCGGTTCGTCGCGATGGTCATGCCGATCCCTCCTCGATGAGCAGCGCGCGCAGCGCCGCCGCGGCCTCGGGTCCGTGCGCCGGGTCCGCCGCGATCGACGGCCCGGTCGAGTCCGCGGCGGCGCCCACGCGCACCTCCAGGTAGCGGGTCCCGCTGTCCAGGTGCCAGGCCCGCACCCGGGCCCGGGTCGCCGCGTCGGGGGCGGGCACCGTCACCAGCACGGTGGCGCCGTTGCGGGCCAGTACGTGTGCGACTCGGCCGATCCGCAGCACGTGCCCGCGGCGTTCGGCGCCGGAGGACGTCGGGTCGGCGCCGACGACGCGGCGCAGCGCGGCACCGGTCAGGATCTCCACCCGACGGTGCGCACGCCGCAACGACCGGGCCGCGACCCGGGCGAGCCGGTCCCGGTCCGCGCCGGGCGGGCCGGTGAGCCAGACGGTGGCGCCGGGCCGGCAGGTGCAGTACGCGGGCCCGGTCACGACGCACACCATCCTCGGACCGCGGCGGTCAGGATCGTGCCGGCCGCGCGGAACTCCGCCGCGTCCAACTTTTCGTGCGGGGTGTGGTCCAGCTTGGAGTCTCCCGGGCCGTAGGCGACCATGGGGATGTCGTGCCAGGTGGTGGCCAGCGTGTTCATGTCGCTGCTGCCCTTCTTGAGCAGGAATCGCGGCGTGGTCCCGGCGGCGCGGAACGCGCGTTGGAAGACCTTCACCAGCGGGCTGGAGCGCGCGGTGGACACCCCGGGGGTGGCCCGGACCACGTCCAGCGCGATGGGCGCCAGGGGCAGTGCGCGCAGCGCCGCGAGCAGGTCGTCCACGGCCAGGCCCGGCGGCACGCGCACGTCCACCGTCGCCTCGCCGAGCTGTACGTCGCCGCGGTTGTGCGCACGGATGCCCAGCACCGCGGTGAGCGCGTCCGGGTTCAGTCGTTCCACCTCGGCGCGGACCGCCCGCAGCCCCTCGACCATGCGGTCGCCGGCCGTGCGCGCGCCCTTTCCGGCGGTGTGTTCGGTGTGTTCGGACATGCTCAGCCGCAGCTTGACCAGGCCGTAGTAGCCGATGGTGAGCGCGCCCGCGCCGCTGGGTTCGCCGATCACGACCGCGTCGGCGGGGTAGTGGTCGCGGGCGTGGAAGGCACCGGCGCCGGTGATCTCCTCCTGTACGGCGCCGATCACGCGCACCTGCGCGTCGTCCGGCACCTCCAGCTCGGCCAGCGTGCGCAGGTAGGTCACCAGGCTCGCCTTGGCGTCCACGCAGCCGCGCCCGGTGAGCACGTCGCCGTCCCAGCGGACCGGCCAGCGGTGCGGCACGGTGTCCAGGTGGCCGAGCAGCAGCAGTCGGCGCGGGCCGGTGCCGCGCGTGGCCACCAGGTTGCCGGCCGCGTCGATCTCGGCATCGAGTTTGTGGGCCGCGCACCAGCCCGCGAGATACTCGGCGAGTTCGCGTTCGTCGTGCGATACCGACGACAACTGCACGGCTCGGGACAGGAGTTCGAGGTCGGGGCTGGGCGCGGGGGCGCGCCAGAACCGGGTCGCGCGGGTGGTGTCGAGGGTGTGCGGGCCGGTGATCGCCACGTCGCAGGTGCCGCCGAGGGCGATCTCCGCGGCCCGCACCTTGTGCCGCATCCGGCCACGCGCGTAGCGCTGTCCCTGTCCGGGCAACATGTCGCGCAGCGTGCCGCCGTCCGCCTCGGGGTCGGCCAGCAGTCCGGCCGTTCCGGTGACCAGGCGCAGGTGGTCGGCGTCCAGGGCCTTGGCCGCCTCGGCGGCCAGCACGTCGGCGTCCACGTTCAGCGCCACGCCGCCGTCGGCGTCGGCGACCGGCGGGGACAGGCATACCACGTCGAAGGTGGCCAACAGGTCCGTCAGGCGCGCCGCGTCGACCCCGCTCACGCGTCCCGCGCGCTGGTCGCGCACCACCCTGGTGCGGCCGTCCTCGACCACTCGCAGGGGTCCGACGGCGGTGGCGCGCACGAGGCCGGCGGTGCGGGCCGGGGCGGCGAACACCGAAAGGCCGCGCCGGGTCAGCGCGTCGTCCACGCGCGGCAGCGTGAGTTGTTCGTAGGCGGCCAGCAGGTGCGGCAGTTCGGCGGGCGGACAGTAGCGCACGGTGTCGCCGGAGCGCAGGGTCAACATCCGCACCTCGCGCCCGATCCGGGCGTAGTGCTCGGTGATGCCGGCCGCGCCGCCGGCGATCACCAGCAGCCGGGCCCCGCGCCGGCGCAGCGCGAGAATCTCGTCGAAGAGCGATTCGTGCGTGAGCGTCGCGCTGCCCAGCTTGAGCACGTACAGGGCGGCGTCGCGCGCGCGGGCGGTCTCGCTCGGTGCGGCGGACATGCGAGGACTCCTTCGGTGGGTCGGCACGCGTGTGGCCACGCGCGGGGGATCGATCAGGTCACGAGGCCCGGGCTCGGTCCCGGCGCCGGGCCGCGGCGGTGCCGGTGTACAGCGAGCCCAGTACGGCGACCGCGGCCAGCAGGAAGGTGGCGGTGTAGCCGACCTCGGCGAGCAGCCCGCCGAGCAGCCCGGCGAGGCCGACCGCGACGTCGAAGAACGAGGAGATGGCGCCCAGTACCGCGCCGCGTTCGGATTCCGGCGGAGTGTCGATCGCGATCATCGCCAGCGCCGGATACAGCAGGGTGAAGCCGCCGCCGGCGATCAGCGCGCCGGCCGCCGCGACCCACAGGGTCGAGGCGAACGCGATCAGCACCAGGCCGACCGCCTCGACGCACGCGGACACCACGATCACCGGCAGCGCGCCGACCCGATCGGGCACCCGCCCCGCGACCACCCGCACACCCACGTACGACGCGCTGAACACGCTGATCAGCAGCGAACCGTTGCCGATCCCGCGGGACGTCAAGGCCAGCGCCCCGAAGCTCGCCACCGCCGCGTATCCGAACGCGCCGAAGCCGAGCGAGAGGCCGGGCAGGATCGCGGCGCGCGGCAACAACCGGGCGGACACCGCGACGCCTTGGCGGGCGCTGTCGGGCAGCCGGGTCAGCACCGCCACGGCGACCGCGGGCAACACGGCGGCGGCCGTCCACACCGCGCCGTACGAGCCGGTCCGATACAACACTTCGCCCAGCGCCGGCCCCACCGCCAGGCCCGCCCACATCGCCAGTCCGTAGAACCCGACCACCTGACCGCGTCGGTCCACCGGGGTCAGGGCCACCGTCCACACCGATCCGGCGGTGAACAGCAGGGCCTCCCCCACGCCGAGCACGAACCGGGCCGCCAACAACCCGAACAGGGTCGGCGGCAGCGCGTACAGCCCGCCGACCAGCACCATCAGCGCGGCGCCGAGCATCATCACCGGGCGGCAGCCGCGCTGTTGGGCCAGCCGCCCGGCGTACGGGCGCACCAGCAGGGCCACCACGCCGGACACCGTGAACGCGACGCCGACCTGGAGCGGCGAGCCGTGCAGTTCCCGGGTGACCAGTCGGGGGATGACCGTGATCGCCAGGCCGACCGCGACGAACGTGGTGAACAGCGCGACCAGGACGCCGGCGAAGGTGCGCGCCCAGGGCTGCGTCGGGCGGGCTTCGGTGCCGGCGGTATCCGCCTCGGGCCGGTGCGCGGGCGCCGCCATCAGCCGATCCCCCGCGAGTTGCCGCCGTCCACCACCACGACCGAGCCGGTGACGTAGCCGGCCTGTTCGGCGGCCAGGAAGCAGACCAGCGCGCCGAGGTCCTCGGCCCGGCCGATCCGGCCCAGCGGGATGTCCCGGGCCACCTCGGCGAGCCGTTCCTCGACCCGGGCGCCGTACTGCACGTCCAGAATGGGTGTCCGGTGGAATCCGGGGGCCAGCACGTTCACGGTCACCCCGGCCGCGCCGAACGCGTGCACCAGGCCCTTGGCGAAGCCGAGCACCCCGAGCCGGGCCACCGAGGACAGCCCGCTGCCGGGGTGCGGTTGGCGCACCGACTCCGAGGTGATCATCACGATCCGGCCCCAGCCCGCCGCGGTCAGGTACGGCGCCGCGGCGAGCGCGAGCGACACGTGCGGAAGCAGGTTGCCGTCGACCGCCTCCCGGTACTGCGCGACGGTGAAGCTCTCCACCGGGCCGAACGGCACGCCGCCGGAGTTGCTCACCACGATATGCAGGGCACCGAACTCCTCGGCGGTGCGCCGGACCCAGCCCGCGGCGGCCTCCTCGTCGCGCAGATCGATCGAGGTGGCCAGCACCCGGCCCTTGCCGCACGCGTCGATCTCGTCCCGGGCGCGGGCCAGCTTGTCCGGATCCCGTCCGCAGATCGACACATCGGCGCCCTCCGCCGCCAGCGCACGCGCGACGGCCAGGCCGATCCCGCTGCCGGCCGCGGCGACGAGCGCGGCGCGGCCATCGAGTCCGAGATCCACGGTCGGCTCCTATCGTTGCGCGGCGGCGGTCGCCGGCACCGGCTCCGCCGATGCCTTCGTCGGGTGCGCCCGGTCGCCGTGCCCGGGCAGCAGTGGATAGCCGTAGCGGCGCAGCAGGGGCGCGGTCAGTGCGGTGACGACGGCCAGGTCGCGCGGGGCCAGTTCGGTCCGCCACCGCTCGTCGGGGCGGATCTCGGTGACGCCCTGTCGCAACCGGTCCGGGTTTCCGGTGACGGTGTGGTTGCCGCCCAGGTGCACCCGGCCCCGCGCGTCGACCGGCGGCTCGTCGTCGAGTCCGGCGAAGCGCAGCACGTCGGCGAGCACGTCCGCGGGCCGCGCGCACAGGTCCTCGTGGCGCACCCGCAGGTAGCGGCCCACGGCGGTGGCGCCGACCAGTTCGGACGCCACGTTGAAGGCGTTCCAGTAGCCGCTGCTGCGGGCCGGGCTCATCGGGTCGATGTACTGCTTGGCCCGCCGATAGGACAGCGCGGTGGCCCGGGGGTCGCGCACGATGTGCAGGATGCGCACGTCCAGGTCGCGGCGGCCGAGCAGCGCGGCGGCCTCCGCCGGGTACTTCGAGCCGTCCACGATCAGCCGGCCGGCGCCGTCGTCGACGAGCCGGCGATGGATCCGCGCGGTGCGGTCAAGGAGTTCGTCCACGCCGGGGGCCGCGGGCACCCGCCCGCGGGCCTCGGCGAGCCGGGTGCGCACGTGCCGGGTGCGCAGCAGCGCGTGTTGCCGCATGGCCGTCCGCCGCGCGGTCGCCTCGAGCCCGGTGCCGTCGGTGTCCTCCAGCACACCCGACCACAGCGGGCACGCGCGCAGGCTCGTGCCGCAGCCGCAGGTCGAGTTGCTGCCCCGGCCCAGGACGCCGTTGCGCCACAGGTAGTGCAGTTCGCCCACGTGCCGGACTTCGGGAAGTTCGTTGAGGATGTTGCCCAGGAGCGTGCTGCCGCTGCGCATCCAGCCGGTGATGTACAACACGCGTGGGGACCGGTCGGCCATCGCGAGCACACTCCCTTCTCAGTCGCGGGTCAGCAGCAGGAAGTGCTGCGGAAGGTGAACGGCCAGTCCCACTCGGGTGGTTGCCTGCACCGCGTCACAGCCGTCGGGTCCGGCGCCGCGACGCAGCGCGAGCGCGGCCACGTCCGGGACGAGCAGGGTCGCGGCGGCGCGGAAGTCGCCGAGCAGTACCCGGTCGCGCGGGATCATCCGGGTCCGGGAGACGGTGACGCCCGCCTGGGCCAGGAGGGCGAGCGTGCCGGTCTTGACCAACTCCCAGTAGGTGAAGGGGTGTACGACGATGCCGTCGCACGAGCCACCGGTCTCCTCGACCTCGGCGGCGGCGACGGTCAGGCCCTCGGCCAGGTCCGCGCCGAGCCGGCCGTGCCTGCTCTCGGGCAGCGTGAGCAGACCGGGGATCGCCTTGTCCGCGCTGCCGTGCAGCAGCGACTCGTTCTCCACCACGGACAGCCGGACCAGCACGCGGTAGTCCACGAAGGACGCGAGCAGCGCGGGCTGGTCGAGTAGCCCGCGCGGGAGCGGTACGGACACCGTCAGGTCGGTGAGTTCGGCCTGCTCCAGGCGGGGCACGAAGGCGCCTTCGGGTGTGCTGCGATAGGAGGTGCCGGCCGCGGCGGTCGTCTCGGCGGGCGGCTCGTGCACGTACGGCACCCGACGGTCGGGCACCGACGCGGTCTTCAGCAGGTGCCGCACCGCGTAGCGCGGTCGGGTCGCGAACAGCGGGAAGACGGCGGGCAGATGGGCCCGGAACGGGACCACCCGATCCTCGGCGGCGGGCACGCCGCCCATCGCCCAGGCGAATTCCTCGCCGGGACTGCGCGTGCGCAGCCCGGGATCGGCGAGCGTGACCCGGACTCCCTGTTCGACGGCGGGCCCGGCGGCGGCTCCCTGCATGGCGACTCCTCGGCTGGATCCGAACTCGGAAACGTTCCTGAGTAATCGACGTTAGGCGTGATCTCCACCGCCGGGGGTCGCCGTCGAACGCGTGTTTTTATGACCCGGATAAGTGCGCGTGATTTCTCCGGACACTCGGGCGGGCGAATCGTCGACGAAATGGCCGTCGGCGCCGTGCCGGCAAACGCCCGGTTCGGCGTCGCCCGTCTCCACCGAATGCCCGTTTGCCGGCATGCTCGTCGCACGCGACGCCTGCCGCCTGCCCGCTCGGCGCCGGATCATGCCACCCGATCGCATATTCGCATTCGGCCGTGAAAATCTCATGCCGAAGTCGTGAACCGTACCGTGGAACGGCCGGTCGGCGCCCCGTACCCTGGTTTCGGCCGGCAATACGACGCCGAAGGCGCCGGCGAGGCCGAATTGCTCAGGTTTATTGATCTTGTTGCCGCACAGCATCATCTTGGCCCCGTCGCCACCCGAGCGTCAGGTGTGTGGCAAGACCCTTCATGGATGTGAGTGGAGAATGCATCACGACCTGCAAGTCAATCGACTGAGGGCTTTGTTGACCGTGGTCGACCTCGGTGGTTTCCGCCGGGCCGCGGAGGCTCTGCACATCACCCAGCCCGCCGTCAGCCAGCAGATCCGGCAGCTCAACGGTCTGATCAAGGGTCCGATCTTCACCTCGACCGGGCGCAACCTGCGGCTCAGCCCCCAGGGCGAGGAACTCCTCGGCTACGCCCGGCGGATCGTCGCGCTCAACGACGAGGCGGTGGACCGTTTCGTGCCGGCTTCGGGACACGAACGGCTCTCCATCGGGATCGTCAATCAACTCGCGGAGGCGTTACCGGAGTTCCTTCGGCTGGTCACCCGCAGGTTGCCGCAGGCGCAGGTGAGTGTGCGCACCGGCCTGAGCGAGGCGCTGGAGACCCAGGTGGGCACCGGCCAACTCGACCTGGCGCTGCTCCTGCAGACGCGCTCGGACGAACCGGCCGCCACCAGTCGCGGACTCGGCCACCTGCGGATGGACTGGTTCGGCCAGCCGGCGCACGGCGAGAACGCCGCGCTGCCGCTGACCCTGTTCACCGAGCCGTGCACCATGCGCGGGCGGATCGTGGCCGCGCTGGACGCCTGCGACGTGCCGTGGCGGATCTCCTACGAGGGCCCCGAGTTGGTCGGGCTGCGCGCGGCGGCGAAGGCCGGCATGGGGGTCGCGTGCCTGGTGGCCAACGGGGACGAGTTGTGGGACCTGCCCAAGGCGGTCCGCCCCGGGCTGCCCGCCCCGCCCGGACCATTGCCGGTGACGATGGCCTATCCCTCCGGTCTGGCCCCCTCGAACCTGCCGGCCATCGCGGAGAAGGCCTTTCGCCGGGCGCTGCTCGGCTACCCGTTCGTCGATGCCCCGCCCGTCCCGGACCCGGGCCGCGCGAACCGCCCCGAGACCCGCCGGGTGCTCGCGCACCGCTAGCCGGCCCGCGCCGCGACCGGCGCGCGAACCCGGGTCGGGCGCGGCCCCGCCCGGATCCGCCGATCGCCGGCTAACCGCGGCAGGCGGCCATCGCACCGACGTCGCCGCCGTGCGTGTCGAAGACCAGACCGGTGACGGGCTCGGCCCGCTCGCTCGCCAGATACGCGGCCAGCGCCCCGAACTCGGCGCCTTCGCGGGTGCCTTCACCACGGATCCGGTCGGCCACCCGAGCGATCTCGGCACCCGCCCCGGGATCGCCCCACAGCCGGGGGCCGGCACCGGGCCCCGCTCCCGGAACCAGCACGTTGGCCGTCACGCCGGTGCCGTCCAGGGTGTCCACCAACCCGCGCAGATAGCCGATCAGGCCCATCCGGGCCATGCCGGACAACCCCTCGCGCCCGTGCGGGCGACGTGCCTTCGCCGGCGCGATCAGCAGCAACCGACCCCAGCCGCCGCGCTTGACGATGGGCAGCGCGGCCAGCGTCGCGCTCACGTGCGGCAGCAGGTTCGCGTCGATCGCCGCGCGATAGTCGGCCAGCCGGAAGCCGTCCACCGGACCGGGCGTGATCGGGCCGGAGTTGGTCACCACGATGTCCAGGCCGCCGAAGTTGTCGGCGGTGCGGCGCACCCACTCGGCCACCGCGCACGGATCGTAGGGGTCCACCGGCATGCTCAGCACGTCGCCCGGCCCCAGCGCGTTGACCTCGACATGCGCGCGGGCCAGCCGGCGCGGGTCCAGGTCGCACAACGACACGTGCGCGCCCCGCACGGCGAGGCCCTTGGCCGCGGCCAGGCCCACACCGGCGCTCGACGCCACGACCATGGCGACGCGGTCTCGCGGTCGAACATTCATGATCGGGCCTTTCGATGTCAATCTTGCGGCGACGAATCGTCCGAGGACGATTCCATCCGGGAAATGTTAATCGCGAAACGACCGGTTGTACCGGCGTCGACAAGCAGGGCTGCTTATGCGGAAATCCTTCCCGGTTATGACCGGTCGACCATAACGGTTCGCTTTCGGTCCGATCAGATTTCCTCATTGGCATTTACCGGGGAAATCGCGTTACGGTTTTCAGTGGCAACCAGCCGACGGGTCGAGATCGCCCGGATATCACCACCACAGCCGGAGGTTGAACTCATGCAGCAGGTCGTGCAGGCCCCCGAGTGTCCCGAATGCGCGACGACGGTGACGCTCGACGAGGACGCCAGGGTGAGCGAGATCATCGAGTGCGTGGACTGTCGGAGCGAGTTGGAGATCGCGTCCGTGAAGCCGCCGAAGGTCGAGCTCGCGCCCGAGGTCGAAGAGGACTGGGGCGAATAACGGGAATCGGGAGAGGGGATTCGGTCGATGACTTCGATCCGATCAGCGGTGAACCGGTCGGCGGCGATTGCGCCGGCCGCGTCCCCGCGCCTCGCCGTGCTCGCGTCCCGGGTGCGGTTCGAGGAGAAGAGCATCATGACCGCCCTCGACCGACGCGGGATCGCGTTCGAACATCTCGATCCCCGCAGGCTGTTCGTCGCGAGCGGCACGTCGTACACCGGTCCCCGGCTGGTCCTCAACCGCGAGGTCGGGCACTTCCGGGCCCTGTACGCGGCGAGCGCGCTCGAGTCGGCGGGCGTGACGGTGGTCAACAGCGCCGCCGCCACCCACGTCGCCGGCGACAAGTGGCACACTTCGGCGGCCCTGCTCCGGCACGGGTTGCCCACGCCCAGGACCGCGCTGGCGATCACGCCCGACGCGGCCCTGGCCGCGCTCGAGGAGATCGGCTATCCGGCGGTGCTCAAACCGCTCGTCGGCTCCTGGGGACGACTGGTCACCCGGGTCACCGATCCGGCGATGGCCGGCGCCGTACTCGAACACATCGCCGCACTCCCCTCCCCGCAGTCGCACGTGGTCTACGTGCAGGAGCAGGTCGCCAAGGCCGATCGCGACATCCGCGTCCTGGTCGTGGCCGGCCGGGCGCTCGGCGGTACGTATCGCCGAAGCACCGAATGGCGCACCAACGTGGCGCGCGGCGCGGTGAGCGAACCCCTGCCGCCCAGCGCCGAACACGCCGAACTCGCGGTCGCCGCAGCGGCCGCCGTCGGCACGGAACTGGCCGGTGTCGATCTGATCGAGGACCTGGAGGGACGGCTCACCGTGCTCGAAGTCAACGACCGGGTGGAGTTCACCGGACTACAGGGCGCCCACGGCCGCGACATCGACGTGGCCGGCGCCATCGCGGACCTGCTCGCGGCCGGGGTACGGGCGTGATCCGGGTCGGGGTCGTCGGGGCGGCCGGCTACATCGGCGGCGAGCTGCTGCGGCTGCTCACCGTGCACCCCGGGGTCGAGCTCGCCGCCGCCACCTCGCGCACCCTGCGCGGCCGGCGGATCGACGGCGTGCACCCGAACCTGCGCGGGCGGACCGAACTCGACTTCTGCTCCGAGGAGCAACTGGACTTCTACGACGCCTTGTTCCTGGCCACTCCGCACCGCGAGACGATGCGCCGGATGCCGGAGTTCCTGGAGCTCGCGGACACCGTGATCGACCTGTCCGGGGACTTCCGCCTGCACGACAAGGACGTGTACGCCGACTACTACGGCGTCTCGCACACGGCGCCGGACCTGCTGGAGACGTTCGTGCCGGGCCTGCCCGAGTTCCACCGCAGGCGACTGCGCACCGCGCGGCGGATCAGCGTACCGGGCTGCATGGCCACCGCCGGGATCCTCTCGCTGGTCCCGCTCGCCGAGGCCGGGCTGATCCGCGGCGAGGTCACCATCGACGCCCGGACCGGCTCCAGCGGCTCCGGCGCCAAGGCCGGCCCGGAAAACCTGCACGCCGAACGCAGCGGCGCACTACGGGTCTTCGCTCCCACCCGGCACCGGCACGAAGCCGAGATCGCACAGGCCGCCGGAGTCCCGGTCCGGATGACCGCGACCGGCATCGAGGCGATTCGCGGCGTGCAACTCGTGGGCCGGGCCCACCTGGTGCCGGGCGCGGACGAGCGCCGGGTCCGGGCCGCCTACCGCTCCCGCTACGCCGCGGAACCCTTCGTGCGCGTGGTCGCCCAGCGGCGCGGCATGCACCGCTTTCCCGAGGCCAAGATCCTGGCCGGCTCGAACTTCTGCGACGTCGGTTTCGCGCTGGATCGCGGTTCGAGCCATCTCACCGTGATCGCTGCCCTGGACAACCTGGTCAAGGGCGGCGCGGGCAACGCGGTCCAGTGCCTGAACGTGCGGTTCGACATGCCCGAGCGGCTCGGTCTGGAGTTCACCGGGCTGCACCCGAACTGACCCGAAGTCAGCGATATCGCGCACCACCCACACCGACCCAGGCGAAAGGAGCAAGCGATGAGCAGCAGTCCCGCGACCCTGCCCGGTCCCGTCCCGCCGGGCCGGCACGATCGGCCGCAGCCGGCCGGCGAACCGGGCCCCACGGCCGACCCGAGCGAGGCCACCGGCCGGATCCGCGAACACATCGTGGACATGTGTGCCGGACCCGAGGGCGGCCACCTGGGCGGCTCGATGTCGCTGGTCGAGGTGCTCACCACGTTGTACCTGCGGGTACTGCGGATCGACCCCCGTTTCCCGCAGGCGCCGGACCGCGACATCCTGCTGCTGAGCAAGGGCCACGGCGGCATCGGCCTGTACGCGACGTTGTGCGAGGTCGGCTTCTTCCCCGAGGAGCGACTCGCGGAGTACGCGCGGCCGGGCAGCCCGTTCATGGCCCACCCGCATCCGGAGATCCCCGGCGTGGAGATGCCGTCGGGTTCGCTGGGGCACGGCCTGGCCCTGGGCGTCGGCTTCACGCTCGCGCACCGGCTCGAGGGGGGCGACCGCCGCTGCTTCGTGGTGATGGGCGACGGCGAGCTGGAGGAGGGCTCGGTGTGGGAGGCCGCCGCCGTGGCGGGCAACCACGGCCTGGACCGGCTGACCGCGATCATCGACCGCAACGGCCTGCAGATCACCGGTGGGACCGAGTCGGTCGGCGGTCTGGAACCGCTGGCGGACCGCTGGCGCGCGTTCGGCTGGCACGTCCACGAGGTGGACGGCCACGACATGGACGCGCTCACCCGGGTGCTGACCGCACCGCCGGTTCCGCACCGGCCCACTCTCGTCCTCGCGCACACCGTCAAGGGGAAGGGCATCCCGTTCGTCGAGGGCCAGACCCGCAGCCATTACGCCCGACTGGGCGAGCGGCAACAGCGGCGCGCCCACGCGGCGTTGCGCACGCAGACCCCCGGGGAGAACCGATGACCACCGCCACCACCGCCGAACCGACCCCGAAACCGACCGCGGCGGCCGAGCCCCGCTCCTCGCGTGAGGTCTACCGCGACATCGTGGCCGAACTGCTGCCCGGCGACGAGCGCCTGGTCTGCCTGGACAGCGACACCGGCCTGTTCGCCGGCGTCGACTTCGGCACCGGACACGACCGCTACCTGAATCTGGGCATCGCCGAACACACCCTGATGGGCGCCGCCGCGGGGCTGGCCCGCGAGGGCCGGATGCCGTTGGTGAACACGATGGCGGCGTTCGCCGCGTCCCGGGCGCTGGAGGCCGTCAAGATCGACATCGCCCTGAACAACCTGCCGGTACGTATCGCGGCGACCCACTCCGGCGTGTCCGCGGGCCACCTCGGCCCCACCCATCACGGTCTGGAGGACCTGGCCGTGATGCGCACCCTGCCGAACATGACCGTAGTGGTGCCCGCCGACGCGGCCGGCACCGACACGCTCTTTCGCCAGGCGCTCACGCTGCCCGGACCGGTCTACTTCCGGATGGGCCGCAACGCCACCCCCGACCTCCCCGCCGGACCGCCCCTGGAACTGGGCCGGGCGCAGCGGCTCCGCCCCGGCGCCGACATCACCATCGCCGCGTGCGGCCCGTACCCGGTGCTCGCCGCCCTGGCCGCGGCCGACGAGTTGGCCGGCGAGGGCATCTCGGCCGGCGTCCTGCACGTGCACACGGTCAAACCGCTGGACACCGCCGCCCTCGCCGCGGCGGTCGGCCCCGGCGGCACGGTGATCACCGTCGAGGAGCACTGGCGCACCGCCGGCTTCGGCTCCGCCGTCGCCGAGGCGCTGACCGAACTCGTGCCGGTGCGGGTGCGTCGAGTGGCCATGCCGGACGCGTTCGTGTCGGTCGCGGGCGGCCAGCGGTATCTGGTCGAGCGCGGCGGCATCACCGCCCGCGCCATCGCCGCGCACGCCCGCTCGGCCGTCGACCCGACCCGAAAGGACCTGTGATGACCGGCTCGTACCGAGCGAACGGATGGTGGCGCGAGGAGACCCTCCTGGCCGACCTGCGCCGCGCGGTGGCCGACCATCCCGACAAGGACGCCCTCGTCTGCTACCAGGACGACACCGTCGTGACCCTCACCTACGCGGAACTCGCGCACCGGGTCGACCGGTTCGCCGCCAACCTGGTCCGGCTGGGCGTGTGCCCGGGCGATGTGGTCACCCTGCAACTGCCCAACTCGTGGCAGTTGGTGGCACTGTGCCTGGCCTGCGCGCGGATGGGCGCGGTGGCCGGCCCGGTCGTCCCGGTCATGCGCCGGCGCGAGGTGGAGTTCATGACCGGCCTGACCGAGAGTCCGCTCTACATCGCGGCGGCCGAGTTCCGCGGCTTCTCCTACGCCCGGATGAGCGCGGAGGTGGCGCGGACCGTGCCCACCCTGCGCCGGCGCGTGCTGCTCGGCGGCGACGGCGGCGAAACCGTTGACGGGGCGCTGGACTTCGACCGCGAACTGATCGAGCGCGAGCCCACGACGGCCGAACTGGCCGCCCTGGACGATCTGGAGGCGGGACCCGACGACGCCGCGCAGGTGATGTTCACCTCGGGCACCACCGGCGAGCCCAAGGGCGTGGTGCACAGCCACAACACGCTCTACGCGATGAACAAGGCACAGGCCGACGTGCTCGGGCTCACCCCCGACGAGGTCACCGCGATGGGCTCGCCGACCTCCCATCAGGCGGGCTACACCTGGAACTTCGTGATGCCCCTGCTGCTCGGCGCGACCGCCGTCCAGGTGGACGCGTGGGATCCGGCGCTGATGTTGCGCGTGCTGGAGGAGCGTCGGGTCACCTTCTTCATGGGCGCGCCCACCTTCCTCTCCGACCTGATCGAGGCGCAGCGCGCCGCTCCCCGGGACCTGTCCGCGCTGACCACATTCGCCACCGGCAGCGCCCCGATCGCGCCGATGCTGGTCGAGGACGCGCGCGAGATCCTGGGCTGCCGGTTGTACGCGCTGTGGGGCATGACCGAGAACGGCTGTGTCACCATCACCCGTCCCGAGCAGCCCGCCCTGCGCGCCGCCGAGAGCGACGGCACCGCGGTGCCGGGGATGGGGGTGCGCGTCGTCGACCGCGACCACGGCGGGCCGGTGGCCGCCGGAGAGTCCGGGCTGCTCCAGGTGCGTGGTGCCGCGCAGTGTCTGGGCTACTTCCGCCGTCCCGAGGTGTACGCGGCGTCGGTCACCGAGGACGGCTGGTTCGACACCGGCGACCTGGCCCGTTCCGACGGACACGGCGGCATCCGGATCACCGGTCGGGTCAAGGACCTGATCATGCGCGGGGCGGAGAACATCCCGGTGGTGGAGGTGGAGGCCGCGCTGCTGCGCCACCACGCGATCAAGGACGTGGCGATCGTCGGCTACCCGGACGCCCGGCTGGGCGAACGCGCGTGTGCGGTCGTGGTCCCGGCGGGCCCCGCGCCGACGCTCGCCGACCTGCAGACCCACCTCGCCGGTCTGGACATGGCCAAGCGCTACTGGCCCGAGCGGGTGGAGATCGCGACCGCGCTGCCCCGGACGCCGTCCGGAAAGGTGCAGAAGTTCGCCCTGCGCGACCGATTCCAACAAGCCTGAGGAGGGGCCATGGACTTCACCTTCACCGAGGATCAGAACGAACTCGCGGAGCATGTGCGCAAGTTCGCCGACTCGCGGATCGCCCCGCACGCCCGGCAGAGCGACGCGCGCGGCAGCTATCGGCCCGGCCTGCTCGCCGAGATGGGCGCCGAGGGCCTGTTCGGCCTGCGCATCCCGCGGGCGCACGGCGGGAGAGAACTGGACGCGACGAGCGCGGGCATCGCGCTGGCCGAACTGGCCGCGGCCGACCTGTCGGTGTGCTTCCCGGTGCTCAACGCGGCGTTGGTGGGCGGTGTCCTGGCGGCGAACGGTACGCCCGGGCAACTCGCCGAGTGGTTGCCGTCGATCGCCTCCGGCGACACGATCGTGGCCCTCGCGCTGACCGAGCCCGCACACGGCACCGACGCGGCGAACATCGGGATGCGCGCCGAACCCACCGCCGACGGCTGGGTGCTCTCCGGCGAGAAGACCTCGATCATGGCCGCGATGTACGCCGGCCACGCGCTGGTCTTCGCGCGCACCGGCGAGGCGGGCGCGCACGGCGTCACCGCCTTCTATGTGCGGCTCGACGACGCGCACGTGACCCGCGAACAGCTCGACGATCTGGGCTGCCGGGCCGGTGGCCGAGGCCGGCTGCTGCTGGACGGGTTGCCGGTGGGTGCGCGGGACGTGGTGGGCACGCCCGGCCGCGGCTTCGTCGAGGTGATGCGCGGTTTCGGTGTCTCCCGGGCGCTGATCTCGCTGATGGCGATCGCGGTCGGGCAGGCCGCACTCGACGAGGCGGTCGGGCACGCCGGGCGGCGGGAGGCGTTCGGGCAGCCGATCGGCCGGTTCCAGTCGGTGGCCTTCGCCCTGGTCGAGCACGCGACGATGTTGCATGCAGCGCGCCTGGTCGCCTACCAGGCGCTGGCGCTGGCGGACGCCGGCGAGGATCCGCGGGTCCCGGCGAACATGGCCAAGTGGTGGGCCCCCAAGGCCGCGATGGACGCCGTGCACCAGGCGCTGTTGACCTTCGGCCAACTCGGCTGGACCGAGGACGGCCCGATCGCCCGCCGGCTCCGCGACGTGATCGGCCTGCAACTCGCCGACGGCACCGCCGCCGCCACCAAGCTCGTGGTGGCCCGCAAACTCCTGGGCCGCACCGCCGCGCCGTGAGACGACGGCGGGCCGCCGTACCTCGGCGAAGACGGCCGGCGGCGGGGAACGCGGTCGCGGGACACGAGAGACACCCGGGACCGGGCGCTCGAACGCCCACCCCGCCCCGGGTCATCCCCCGGACGAACCGGCGTTCGAGGTCGCTCGCGTCCCCCGGTAGGTGGCCATCTTGGCCCGCGTGCCGCATACCGCCATCGAGCACCAACGGCTGCCCCGGTTGCGCGAGCGATCGTAGAAGGCCCATTCGCAGCGGTGTTCGTTGCACGACTTCAGCCGCTGCCAGGTGCCGTCGAGCCGCGCCTCGACGGTGGCCGCCAGCACCGCGGCCCATACGCCGGGCAGTTCCGTCCGCGTCGGCCGGAGCACCGGGTCCGGCCCGCCACCGTCGAATCCGACGACCAGCGGGCATTCCCGCGCGACCTGTTCGAGGGCCCGCCGGGACCGCTCGTCGGTCGGCGCGCCGTTGTTCTCGCGCAGGAGCCCCCGCAGCGCCTCGCGCAGCGTGATCGTCCGCGCGAGGTCGAGGTCGTCCGGCGCGGTCGCCGGTGGCGCGAAGCCGTTGCGCGCCAGCCAGCGGTTCAGGCCCTCGACCGAGGCGAACTCGTCCGGACCGAACTCGACGTTGACGCTGTTCACGAATGCCTGCACCAGCGCGAGTCCGCCCGGTGCGACGGCCCGGTCTCCCGGCTGTCGGATTTCGCGTTGTGACCGCATGCCATTCATGCTACCGGCGTCTCCGTTTCACTGGTAGTTCCCCGTTCGCCCGTGCTCCCGTCCGGGCGAACCGAGTACACGGTCGACCATCACGCCGGCGCCGCCGGTGTACCCGGCCGGGTCCAGCAGTTCCGCCAGGCGCTCGGCGGGGATCCGTGTCGTGACCTCCGGCTCGCCGGCCAGCACCTCGGCCAACGACCGCCCGGTCCGCGCCGCGCTCGCGGACGCCGCGGCCGCCAGCGCCTTGGCCCGAGCCCGCCCGAGCGCGGGGGTCAGGATCGCCGCGAGCCGCTCGGTGACCATGTGGCCGCCGGTCGACTCCAGGTTGGCGCGCATGCGTTCGGGGTGGACGACCAGGCCCTCGGCGAGTTCCACGGCCGTGTGCGCGGCGCCGCCCGCGAGCCGCAGGCCCTCGCGCAACAACAGCCATTCGGCGTGCCACGCGCCCGCCGAGCGCTCGTCCTCGGCGACCGAACACCCGGACAACGCCGCCGCGATCGCCGGCACCTGGAGCGCCGCGCTGCGAATCAGCGTGGACAACACCGGATTGCGCTTGTGCGGCATCGCCGACGATCCGCCCCGGCCCGCCACGTCGGGTTCGGCCACCTCGCCCACCTCGGTCCGCGCCAACACCTGCACATCCACCGCGATCTTGCCCAGCACGCCGGTGGTACCCGCCAGCACGGCGGCCAGGTCGATCATCGGGGTGCGCAGCGCGTGCCACGGCAACGGCGTCCGGGCCAGGCCGGTTTCGGCGGCGAACGCGTCGACCAGCGCCTCGATGTAGACACCGGGGTCGAGCCGTTCGGCCGAGTCGTCGCGGACCGAGTCGTCGCGGACCGAACCGTCGCGTGCCGCGTATTCGAGCGCCGCGTATTCGAGATAGGCCGCCAGCGTGCCGGCCGCGCCGCCGAGTGACACCGGCAGGCCGTCCGCGAGCAGCGCGTCGATCCGTCGTCGGGCGTCCAGGACCGACTGCCGCCAGCCCGCCGCCTTGAGGCCGAAGGTGGTGGGCACCGCGTGCAGGGTCAGGGTGCGCCCGGCCAGCACGGTGTCCCGATGCCGCTCGGCGAGCACGCCGAGCGCGTCGGCGATCCGGGTCAGGTCGGCCCGAACGATGCCCAGGGCCCGCGCGGCGATCAACATCGCGCCGGTGTCCAGGATGTCCTGGCTGGTCGAACCGCGGTGCACGAACTCGGCCGCTGCCGAGTCCTGTTCGGCTACCGCCCGGGTGAGCGCGGCGACCAGCGCGACCACCGGATTGGCACTCTCCCGGGCGGCCAGGGCCACCTCGCGCAGATCGAAGCGCTCGGCCCGGGCCGTCGCGGTGATGATCTCGGCGGCGGCCCGCGGCAGGGTGCCCAGCCGCGCCTGGGCTCGGGCGAGCGCGGCCTCCGCGTCGAGCATGGCCTGGAGCCAGGCCCGATCGCACACGGCCGCCTCCACCGGCGTCCCGACCCGGACCGGGGACAGCAGTCCCGCGTCCTGCTCGATGTCCGGGCGAGCGCCCACGTGTTGGTCGAGTACGTGCGGGACAGCGGTCACACGATCACTCCGTTCGGGGTGATTTCCGGGTCGGTCGACAACACCGGACGCACGTTCGCCGGCGTTCGGGAGGCGGCGGGCAGCGCGAGGACCGCGCGGGCGATCGCGTCCGAGTCGGCGAGCGTGACCGAGTCCACGCCGGGGCGGATCCCGGCGGCGGTGACCCAGTGCACCGATTCGGTCGGCACGCCGTAGGCGAATCGGCGCGGATGCGGCCGGTCCCGCCCGTCGATCAGCCGGTACGGCCGCTCGGTCACCGCCAGGCCGCCGGTCTCGTAGTCCTCGCCGCCGACACCGCGGATCCGGTACGGCGCGGCCTGGTCGGTGTTCAGCAGGTGACGCAGCAGCGGGTCCTCGGTCCGGCGCAGATCCGGCTCGGGCAGCCGGGCCTCGATCAACACCGCGGCGCGTACCGGCGGGCCCGGCACCATGGTGGAGGCGGCCACGAACGCCGGTTCGGCGACGTCCAGGCAGATCCGGGTACCGGGCCCGGTCAGGGTCAACACGCCGGCCTCGATCAGCGCGATCATCTGCTCGATCCGGGCGGCCGGCGGGCCGATCGACAGGAAGCCGTTGAGCGGCGTGTACCACCCCTCCAGGTCGTCCCGGTGCGAGTCGCCGGTCAGGCCGCCGTGGTCGACCGCGAGCCGGATCTCGTTGCGCAGGTCCCGCAGGACATCCAACGCGGCCTTGAGCGGTCCGTCCACGTTCCCCTCCCGGGCCGCCGCGACGTCCCGCTCCAGGTACTCCACCAGCCACCGGGTGAACTCCGCCCGGCTCGCGAACTCCCGCTCGCCGTAGGGCCGGGAGATCGCCGACCAGTCCCAGTGCGCGGCCCGCTCGATGCCGTACGCGAGGGCGAGGTCGGCACTCTCGTCGTCCGAACCCGCCGCCAGGTACTCCCGGGTGAACGCCGCGCATTCGGTCTCCCGGCGGCCTCGCCGGCGCAACAGCGCCGCGTAGTACACGCTTTCCACCTCGCGGACGATCAGCGGCCACAGGTCCGCGGTGAAGTCGACCGGCCGTCCCTCTCGGGCGCGCCGGCGCAGACCCTCGACGTACTCGGGCGTCAGCAGCCGAGGAACGTACCGCCCGTGCGCGCCCTTCTGGTTCTCGCCACGGGCGTGGTAGGGCACGCCGCGCCGTGAACTCGCGTACATGGCGGGCTCGTTGCCCGACGGGTGATACACCGTCCGCCCGTCCTCGGCGCGATCGAAGCGGCCTCCCCTGCCGCTGCTGAACAGGGCCATGTGGTCGAAGAAGTTGAGCCCCAGGCCGCGCAACAACACGTTCTCGCCGGGCCGGACCCGATCCAGGTCCAGGTCCGCCGGATTGGCCGGGGTGATGTAGGTCAGATGGTGGATCCGGGCCAGGCTCGCGGTGCGGGCCTCGCGCGCGGACAGCCGGGCCGGCAGGTGGCCCAGGGCCAGCACCACCGCGTCCAACTCGTGCAGTCGGGTGCCGTCCTCCAGTCGCACCCCCTGCGGGCCGCCCGGTATGCCGTGCGTGTCCGCCAGCGCCACCGCGCGCGAGCGGTGCACCCGCACCGCGACATGCGCCGGCGCGCGGGCCACCACCCGCTCGAACGCGTCGTGCAGGTAGCGGCCGTAGAACGCGCGCGTGGGGTAGTCGTCGGGGCCCAGCGCGCGGGCCTCGGCGAGGATCTCCGCACCGAGGTCGCCCGCTTCGCCCGCGGCCGCCGCGGACCGCGCCCAGTCGTACAGGCTCGGCCCGGGCACGACCGGCCCCTCGATCCGCGAGCTCGCGTCGGTGTACACCGTGATCTGCGCCGCGACCGTGTTCATCAGCAGGTGCTGGGACTGCTCCGAACGCCAGACCGCGCCGGCCCCCGGCGAGGCGGGGTCGACCACGTGGATCGTGACCTCCGGATGGGTGGGCGCGGCGCGTTCGTTGGCGCACAGGCGCTCCAGGACGGAGAGCCCGCGCGGCCCCGCGCCCACGACGCAGACCCGGATCGGGCCGGCGGCGCTCATGCCGCCGCCTCCTCGGCGCGCGGGCCGCCGACCCGGAACCCGTGCATCCAGGCCACGTGGTCGTGCAGCCGATCGGCCGACATCGCGCCGAGCAGCGCGTTCCTGGTCTCGGCCGCGGCGCCCGCGGGATGCCACAGACGGATGCTGTCGCGCGCGGCGAGCGTGATCCGGGTGGTCCGCTCGTGCCGCGCGTCGCGGTACCCGGCCAGGCGCTGCGGCAGGTCGTCGGCTCGCGCACCGGCCAGTCGCGCGCCGAGCACGACGGCGTCCTCCAGGGCCTGACACGCGCCCTGCGCCGCGTAGTGCAGCATCGGGTGGGCCGCGTCGCCCAGCAGCGCGACCCGGCCGTCGGTCCATCGGGACACCGGGTCGCGGTCGACCAGCATCCAGGTCTTCCAGTCCGCGCCGAGTTCGAGCAGCCGCTGTGCGGTGCCGCCCAGGGCGGCGAGTTCGCGCAGCACCCGGTCGCGGTGCACGCACTCCCCGGCGACGGCCTCGGTGCCGCCGTCCGCGCGGCTGGCCGCGAGGTTGAGGAAGCGACCGCCGGCGATCGGGTAGTGCACGAAGTGGCAGCCGGGTCCGGCCCACCACACCACCGACCGGTCGAAGCGCAGCGCGTCGGGTACCCGTTCCATCGGGATCACCGCCCGGTACACGCTGATCCCGGAGATCCGCGGCTCGCCGTCGCCGACCAGCCGGGCCCTGATCGCGGAGTGGATCCCGTCCGCGCCGATCAGTACGTCGCCGGTGATCCCGGTGCCGTCCGCGAGCAGGGCCGTCGCGCTCGTGGCGTCCCGGGTGTAGTCGACGACGTGCGCGCCGGCGTACAGCGACACGGCGTCGGCGGCCAGGCACGCGTCGAGCAGCGCCCGGTGCAGTTCCGCGCGATGCACGACGACGTAGGGGCCGGCGAAGCGGCGCCGGTACTGCTCGGTCAGCGGCAGGCTCGCCACGTGCGCACCGGTGACGCCGTCCATGAAGCGCAGTTCGGCCATTCGTACCGCGGCCGCGCGCACCGCCGCTCCCACGCCCAGGACGTCCAGGGCGTGCAGTCCGTTGGGGGCCAGTTGGATGCCGGCACCGATCTCGGCGAACTCGTCCGCTCGTTCGAGCACTACCGCGTGGTGTCCGCGGGCGGCCACCGCGAGAGCGGTGGCCAGCCCGCCGATCCCGCCGCCCGCGACGATGACCTCGGCCATCACGCACCCCGATCCTCGTCCTCGAGCCGGCGCGCCAACTCGAGGCGTTTGATCTTGGTGGTCGCGGTCTGCGGCAGGTCCTCGATCCGACGCTGGACCGGATCGGCCATGTCCGGAAGTTCGGCGGTGGCCGCACGCCAGGCGTCCCGATCGATGGGGTGGTCGTCCCTGGTGCACACCACCGGCACGGCGGTGCCGTCGGCGCCGGGCACGATGACCACCTCGGCGAGTTCGTCCAGCTTGTCGAACAGCACGTCCTCGGCGGCCAGCGTCGAGCCGAAGCCCTCGATCAGGTCGACCTCGCGGTCCAGCAGGTGGATACAACCCCACCTGGTCCGGTAGCCGACGTCGCCCATCCGCCACCAGCCGTCGGCGGACACCTGCGCGTCGTAGCGGTCCTGTTCGCCGAGGTAGGTGAGGACCCGTCCGTCGCTCTTGACCTCGATGAAGCCGGGGTGCTCGGCGGACGGCGGCCGGCCCGCCCGACCGACCACCCGGGCGGCGGTCATCCCGGGGAAGGGGCGGCCCACACAGCGACCGTCGGCGTCCGGGGCCCGGCCCCGGGTGAAGGCGCGCACCACGGCCGGCCCGACCTCGCTCTGGCCGTACAACTGGCCGAACAGCGGCGCGCGGCGCCGGGTGGCGGCCAGCAGTCGGTGCACGGTGCGCGGGTGGATCGCGTCGAAGGTGGAGCTGAACAGCTTCACGCCGGCCAGCGGTTCGCGCGGATCGTCGGCCAACTCCTCCCATTCCATGAAGGTGTTGGGATGCGCCTCCAGGACCCCCGGCCGCAGCCGCGCGAACAGATCGGCGGCGCGTCGGGGATCGGAGTCGGCCAGCACGGCGATCGGGAAGCCGCGCAGCAGCGAGATGGCCAGTGCGGTGATCAGTCGGGAGTGCACGAACGACACGTGCAGCGCGATGGTTTCCCGGCGCCGCAGGATCGGCGCGACGATCGCGGCCTGCGGCCGATACCGGGCCTGGAGGCTGCGGCCGGTGTGTACGGCGAGCTTGGGCACTCCGGTGGTGCCCGAGGTATGGGTGATCAGCGTCGGCTCCTCGGCGGGCCGGGTCACCGCGGGCACCCGGGCCACCCCGGCGAACGCGTCGAGGGTGGTGGCGTCCGGGTGTGTGCCCGTGGTCAGCAGCACCCGCGCGGTCTCGGCGAAGACCGCGCCCGGCAGTCCGTCGAGCTTGGCCCGGTCGGTGACCAGGAACGGCCGGTCGGTGCGCCGCACCAACTCGGCGACGGTCGCGCCGTCGAGCATCGGCGACAGCAACACCGGAACCCCGCCGGCTCGGGCGATCGCGCAGGCCAGGAGGGTGATGTCGAAGCCGTCGGATTTGTGCACCACGACCCGGTCGCCGGGTCGGATCCCGGCCGCGTGCAGCCGGGCCGCGAAGTCGTCGATCAGGTCGGCGATCTCCGGGATGGTCGCCCGCCGGCCCAGGTCGGGGGCGATGTCCAGGTCGTGGTCGAGGATCAGGACGTTGGCCGGGTGTCGGGCCGCCGCGCGTTCGAAGAGCGTGCCCAGTCGGATGCCGCGATTACCGATGCGTTGCAAGAACATAAGGTCAGACCTTCGTCGGTGGGTTCGGGCGGGCCGACGACCGCGGGGAGGGTGCGGGATGGCGGGCGGTGGACCCGGTCGGCCGAGGGTCGGGGGCGGGTGCCGGCGGCGGTTCAGCGCCGGACGGCGGCGGAGCGCTCGACGACCCGCTTGATGCGTTCGAGGGTGACCGGCAGGTCCGTGGCGAGTTTGGCGCCCCACTCGGCCAGGAAGCGCAGCTTCTCCCGCTCGTCCATCGCCGCGGTGATGCCCCGGATCCCCTCGGTGGCGCGGCCCATCCGGAACCGGTGGGTCAGCACACAACCGCCGTCGGCGGGCTCGATGTCGTAGCCCCACACGCTGTCCTGCCGCACCCCCGCCGAGTCCCGCATCGCCCAGCCGAAACCGCGCCCGGGCTCGGCGGCGACCACCTCGGATTCGGTGAACCACGTGCCCCGGACCACCGGGGCCCAGCCGACCACGTCCGCGGCCCGCAGGTTCTCGCCGCGGAACACCGCGCCCACCGTGCCCGGTTCGCCGCGGATCCAGGTGCCGCCGACACACTCGGGACTCCACTCCGCGCTGCGCGGCAGATCGCTGACGACCGCGTAGACCTCGGCCGGGTCGGCCGTGATGTGCGTATGCGCGGCCAACAGGAACAGCGGCGCACGCTCGCCGGCCTCGAAGGCCGCGAAGCTTGGTGCGTTGGTCATCTCCCGGCGCCCCTTTCGGTGTCGCTGGTATGGGCGAGAGCACTGCTACCACTCATCACGTTATGGTGGTAACAGCGCGGCGACCACGCCCTGGCGATAAGACGTCCTTCTCGAATCGCGAAGCCACGCGCGTCCCGAACCGGCGGGTCACGCAGGGGAATTCACTTCGCCTGATGCCAGACTCCGGTACATGCGCGCTGCCTACCTCGAACGGCTCGGCCCACCGTCGGAGATCCGTTTCGGCGAGCTGCCCGACCCCTCCCCCGGCCCCTGCGACGTGCTCGTCGACGTGTGGGCCGGCACGGTCAATCCGGTCGACACCTTCGTGCGCTCCGGGCGGTTCGCCACTCCCGTCGCGTTCCCGTTCGTCATCGGCCGCGATCTGGTCGGCCGGGTGGCCCGGGTCGGCCCGGGTGCGCCCGGCTTCGCCGTCGGCGACCCGGTCTGGAGCAACAGCCTCGGCCACGGCGGCCGGCAGGGTGCGGCGGCCGAACGGGCGGTGGTCGCCGCCGACCGGCTCTACCGACTCCCGCCGGGGGTGGATCCGTACGCGGCGGTGGCGGTGCTGCACCCCGCGGCCACCGCCCACCTCGCGCTGTTCGCGCACGGCGGCCTGCGCGCCGGCGACACCGTGCTGATCGCGGGCGCCGCCGGAAACGTCGGCGGCGCACTGGTCACACTGGCCGCCGAGGCGGGCGCCCGGATCCTGGCCACCGCCTCGGCCCGGGACGCCCGATACTGCCGTGAACTGGGCGCCGAGATCGTCTGCGACTATCGCGACCCAGACCTGACCCGACACCTCGCCGAGGCCGCCCCGAACGGCGTGGACCTGTATCTGGACACCTCCGGCCGCAACGACCTGGCGGCGGCGGTCGACCTCCTCGCCCGCCGCGGCCGGATCGTTCTGCTCGCGGGCGCGGGACCGGGCACCGCACCGGTATTGCCCGCGAGCGAGCTCTACATGAAGGACGGCTCGATCCGAGGTTTCGTGATCTCGCACGCCGGCGTCGACGAACTCGCCGCCGCCGCGGGGACGATCAACCGCCTCCTCGGCACCGACCGGTTGCGCCCGCGCGCGATGGAGATCCTGCCGCTGTCCGCCGCCGCCGACGTGCACCGTCGGATGGAACGGCACGAACTGCACGGCACAAGAGTGGTACTGCGCACCGACCACGCGCCCCGACCCGATTCGCCCGGTCCCGCCGGGGAGTGACCCCTCACGACCCGCGGCGTTATCACCATGTCGGACCGGTTCCGCCGAACACCGAGGGAGCACGAATGTTGCGAGGTTTGGCCCATGTCAGGTACCAGGCGGCAGACTTGGCCGCGGCCCGCCGCTGGTACACCGAACTGCTGGGCATCGAGCCCTACTTCGAACGCCCCGGGTATGTCGAGTTCCGGGTCGGCGACTTCCGACAGGAACTGGGTCTGGTGGACGCTGCCTACGTCTCGGAGCTGGGCGCGCACGGCACGGCCGAGGCCGGCGGTGCCGTCGTCAGTTGGCATGTCGGGGATCTGCCCGCCGTGCTGGACCGGTTGCTGGCCATGGGCGCGAAGGAGCACGAGCCGGCCCGCGACTTCGGCGAGGGATTCGCCGGTGCCTCGGTGATCGACCCGTTCGGGAATGTGCTCGGCATCATGCACAACCCGAACTACCTGGACGTCCTGGCCGAGACCGGCAAGGGCTGAGCCCGGCGCGCCACGGCTCGTCGTCCCCGTCGGTCACGCCGGGGACGACGGCCGCTCGCACGAGGGTCAACGCACGCGGGCCGCCTCGATCACCGCGGCCATCCGGTCGATCGTGGGCTCGTGCAGCAGATCACCCAACTCGACGTCGATGTCGAACAGCTCGCGCACCTGCTCGGTCAGCCGGGCGCCACGCAGCGAGTCGCCGCCGAGTTCGAAGAAGTTGTCCCGCACTCCGATCCCATCCAGTTCGAGCACCTTCGTCCACAACTGCACGAGCGAGTGCTCGGTGTCGGTGCGCGGCTCTCGGTACGGGCTGTCCAGGTCCGGCCGCGAGCGCGGCGGTTCGGGCAGCGCGGCGCGGTCGATCTTGCCGTTGACCGATGTCGGCAGCCCGCCCACGACATACGCGGACGGCACCATGAACGCGGGCAGCTTCTCCCGCAGCGCCCGACGGATGTCCGGGACCGCCGGCGCCGGTTCACCCTTGGGCTCGATGTACGCGGTCAGGCGCACGTCCCCGTCGGTGTCCCGATGCGCCAGGACCGCGACCTGGGCGACGCCCGGTTGCCTTGCGGCGACCACCTCGATCTCGCCGAGTTGCACGGTGTTGCCCTGCACCTTGAGTTGGTTGTCCACCCGGCCGATGATCTCGATGCCGCCGTCCTGCCAGTACCGCGCCATGTCGCCGGTGCGGTAGAGCACCGGGTTCCGGTCCGGATCGATCGGGTTGGACACCCACTTCAGCGCGGTCGCCTCGGGCCGGTTCAGGTAGCCGGCGGACAGGCTGTGGCCCGCGATGCACAGTTCGCCCACCACGCCCGGCGGTACCGGCGCGAGGTTCTCGTCCAGCACGTAGATCTTGACGTTGGGGATCGGCCGGCCGATCGGCGGCAGCCGGCGGGCCCGTCCCTCGGCCCCCAACTCTCGTCCCAATTCGGTGATGTCGCAGCCGGCGACGGTGGTCGCCTCGGCGGAGCCGTACAGGTTGATCAGGCGGAACGGCAGCCCGGCGGGCGGCCAGGACTGGATCCGCTCGCCGCAGACCCTGATGTTCGCCAACGGGGTGTCGGCGGGCCAGTCCAGGCTCCACAGCCGCTCGGCCATCGGCTTCATCAACAGCGTGGTGGTGATCCGCTTGTCCAGGTACCAGTCCTGGAGCAACTGCGGGGATGCCACCACCGATACATCGGGAATGTGCACCGTACCGCCGGCCGCGAGCACCGGGAAACACTCGACCTCGACCATGCCGTAGCCGGGTGCGGCCAGCCAGGTGCCCTGGGTGTCGGCGTTCATCCCGGTCATCTCGCACATGCTGTGGATCTGATTGCGTGCCGCCCCGAACCGGACCAGAACCGCCTTCGGCGCGCCGGTGGAGCCGGAGGTGTAGCAGATGTGGATCAGGTCGTCGACGTCCACCGGCGCACTCACCTCGGTGCTCGGCTCGGCGTGCCAGTCGGCGACGTCCAGCGAAAGCACCGGACAGTGTCCGGAGACCTTGTCCTCGTGCGCGGACAGCGTCACGACCGCGGCGGCCGAGGCGTCCTCGACCATGAAGCGCACCCGATCGGCGGGAAAGTCCGGGTCGAGCAGGATCGCCGCCGCCGCGAGCTTGAAGCAGGCGAGTTGGGCGATCAGGCTCTCCGCACCGCGCGGGAAGCAGACCCCCACCCGGTCCCGCCGGCGAACACCGGTCGCGGCCAGACGGTGCGCGAGGCGATTGGCCCGGTCGTCCAGTTCCCGATAGGTCAGCGCGCTGTCCGGCAGCGCGATCGCGATCGCCTCGGGGGTTCGGCGCGCGAAGTCCGCGACGATCTCGTGGAAGAACGGCTCGGGTACGTCCTGTTCGGTCCGGTTCCACTCGACCAGGATGCGCTGCCTCTCCTCGTCGCCCAGCAGCGGCAGATCACGGACGAGCACGCCGTCGTCGGTGCTCAGCGCGCACAGCACGCGGGCCAGATGCCGGCCGTACTGGGCGGCCGCCTCTTCATCGAACTCGTCCTGGGAGAGCAGCAGTTCGTATGTGGCCTCGTCGACGCACAGGGTCAGCGCGGCGCGGGAGGCGAAGTCCCGCGCGGCCGCGTCGGCCACCATGCCGTGGCAGGGGCGACCCGCCGCCGGTTGTGCGGGCGGCGCGGCGGCGACGCCGGCGAGCAGTTCCGCCGCCGTCTCGTCTCCGGACACCCGCGGCTCGATGGTCTCGGTCGGTCCCGGACCGGTACGGCGAGCGATCAGCAGATCGGTCTCGCCGGTGTATCGGTGGATCAGCGCCGCGAGCGCCGCCGACGCGTACCGCGCCGGATCCGACTTCGCCCGATCGGGGGCGGCGATGGCGATCCGATGCACCGCTCCGGTGCGATCGCCGTCGATGTGCCGCGCGAGCGGAAGTGCCGAACTCGTGGTCGTGGCCACCGGAATCGTTCCTCTCGAATTCTCGGATGTCGGATGTCGGATGTCGGGAGGTGGGAGGTGGGAGGTGGGTACGGGGAGGTGAGGGTGTCGGGTGTGCAGGTGTCGGGTGTGCGGGTGTCGGGAAGCCGGGTGTCGGTCCGAGTGCTCAGGCCACCATCACCGACGGATCCGCCGCGCGCCGGGCCTTCACCGCCTCCGCCAGGCGCTCGACCATGTGCATGGTCTGCTCCCAGCCCGCGCACGCGTCGGTGACGCTCTGGCCATAGGCGAGACCGTCGGTCCGACCCAGGATCAGATCCTGTCGACCGCAGGCCAGGAAGCTCTCGATCATCATCCCGGCGACGCCGGACTCACCGTCGGCGATGCGTTCGGCGACGTCCTCGACCACGTTGGTCTGCTCCTCGTGGTCCTTGCCGCTGTTGCCGTGGCTCGCGTCGATGACCACCCGTCCGGGCAGTCCCGCGGCCTGCAACTGATCGAGTGTCTCGGCCACGTCGGGCGCGCTGTAGTTGGGGCCTTCGGTGCCGCCGCGCAGCACCACGTGGCAGTCGGGGTTGCCGCTGGTGGTCACCACCGCCGCCTGCCCGTCGTCGGTGATGCTCGGGAACACGTGGCTGTTCGAGGCGGTGACGATCGCGTCGATCGCGTCGCCCGTGCGACCGGCGGTCGTGTTCTTGATCCCGACCGGCATGTCCAACCCACTGGTGAGCTGGCGGTGCACCTGACTCTGCACGGTGCGCGCACCGATCGAGGCCCACGAGACCGCGTCGGCGAAGTAGCGGGCGATCATCGGGTCGAGGAACTCGCAGCCGATCGGCAGCCCGGTTTCCAGGATCCGCACCATCAGCCCGCGCGCCATCCGCAGCCCGGTGTTCAGGTCGAACGACCCGTCCAGGCCGGGATCGCTGACCAGTCCCTTCCAGCCCATCCGGGTACGCGGCTTCTCCACATACACGCGCATGACGATCAGCAGTCGGTCCGCCATCCGCCGGGACACTTCCGCCAGGCGCTCGGCGTAGACCAGTGCGGCCTCGGTGTCGTGGATCGAGCACGGACCGGTGACCAGGACCAGGCGATCGTCCTTCCCGTTCAGGATGCGCTTGACGTCCCGGCGGGCCGCCAGCACGGCTTTGCGGGTCTCGGGCGGGATCGGTATCTCCTTTCGCAGGGCGGTCGGCGACATGAGTCTGTCGACCGCCGTCACGCGGGAGTCGGAGTTGCGGCTGAGGCTCATGACAAAGTTCCTTCCTTCCGATCGTGGGGTCAGGACCGGTCCGCCGCGAACACGGCGGCGGAGAAGGTGAAGCCCATGCCGGTTCCGATCACGAGCACCCGGGCCCCGGGTGCCAACAGGTCTTCCTTGAGCAGGTGGTCGAGCGCGTAGATCTGGTCGGCCGCGCCGAGATGGCCGATGGTCAGCCCGAGTTCGTGCAGGTCGTGGCGGGGGGTGATGCCGAGCGGCCGGACGAAGCTCTCCCGGTGGAGCGTGCTGCCGACGAACGGGGTGACGAACCAGTCGATCTGCTCCTGGTCCAGTTCCGCGTCGGCCAGGGCACGGGCCACCACGCTGCGGGTGCGGTCCGCCGAACGTGTCTGGACGTCCCGGATGGAAACCTCGCCCTGGGCCAGGAATTGCCGAGTGCGGTGCCGGATGTCGCCCTGCCCGGAAGGCGCGGTACGAAACGGCTCGTCGCCGCGCGAGAGCCCCTCCAGGACCGTGTCGGTCTCCGAGACGAGCGAGACCAGCCGCAGCCGACCGCCGCCTCGGGCGAGCACGGCCGCCGCGGCACCGTCGCCGAACACGATGCCCGGGGACGTGTGCCAGCGATCGGTCGGCGGCGCGAACCGGTCCCCCAGCGTGATCAGCGCGGACGGCAGCGCGGGGCGCGACGCGAGCATCGCCGCGGCGATGTCGATGCTGACCAGCGAACCGTTGGACCACGCGGAGACGGTCGTGGGTACCCCGTCGACGCGCGGACCCAGCAGCTCCTTGGCGATCCAGCACGCGGCGGGCCACATGTCGATGCCCTGGAAGTGCCCGTGACTGTGCAGGTACAGGCTGCCCGGGTCGACCACGGTGCCGTACTCCTGGGCGTCCTTGATCGCCTGGCGCCCCGCGATCACGGCCATCTCCGGCGGCGCGAGCCGGGCCTGGGCGACGCTGACCATGCCGGTGCTCTCGGCGGCCTCGGCCTCGTAGTGGCCGGCCGCGACGGCGTCGGAAACGGGGGTCCGCTCGCCGAGTGTGCCGCCGGTTCCGGTGATCCAGATGTCATCGAAGCGCATGGCTCGGGCTCCCTTCCGGAATCAGGGCGACCGGCAGGTCGCGCAGGTGGTGCCCACCGGAGGTGATCTCCGCGGTGCCGCCGACGCCGATCAGGATGTGGTGTGCGGCGCGGACCAGGACCCGGCCGACGGCGGAGTCGATCGCGCCCGCGAGGTGCGGCACGCTGGTGCGGTAGCCGACCTCGAACACGGCCTCGCAGCCGTCGTCGGTGTCGGTGCACGTCCACGCGCCGCCGAACCGTTGGAAGTCGCCGTCGACCTGTTCGAACTCGATCCGGTACGGCTGCTGCTCACCGCTCGCGTCCCGGGTGCGCTGCGCCCACCGGGCGGTACCGCCGCGGAAGGCGAGCGTCCAGTGCCGCAGGTCGTCGCCGGCGTCCTGGACCGAGACGATCTCGGCGGCCCAGTCCGGGAAGACCCGGTCGTCGCGGAGTCGTTCGATCGCGGTCGCCGCCGAGCACGGCAGTGCGGCCTTGAGAGTGCGGGAAGTCATCGGGCTCCTCCGAGTCGGGGCGTCGGACGGACGATGCTGACGCCCTGCAGATGCGTGGTGCGCAACATGGGATGGCTCGCCTCGCCGAAGGCGCCGCCGGTGAGGCCGGTGCCGCCCGAGTTGGGCAGGAACGGGAGGAAGTTGCCGTGCGAGTCGTTGATCTTCAGGTTGCCGCCATTGGTGACACCCGACAGGAACCGCTCGATGTGCTCCGGGCCGGTCGACCAGAACGAGTTCCGCAGGCCGTAGGCATTGCTGTTGACGAACGTCAGGATCTCCTCGAACAGTCGCTCGTCCGAGTCGCCCGGCTCGGGCACGATGATCGGCAGCAGCGGGAAGAACGTCTCGTCCCGGACCACCGACAACGAGCGGGCGTCGCCGAGTCCGGCCACCCGCACGATCGTCGGTTCGATGAAGAAGCCGGTGTCCGACGGGGTGCCGTCCACCTCCAGGCGACGGCCGCCGTGCACCATCGTCGCGCCGCCCATCAGGGCCTCGGTCAGGCAGCCGAAGAACCAGTCGGCACCGAGCACGGGGGTGAGCACCACGCCGGGCTCGTCGGGATAGCCGGGGTGGATCTTGCCGGTCGCCACGATCAGTCGCTCGATCAGCTCGTCCGCGATCGCGGGGTGTGCGATCACCTGGTTGGGCACGTTGCAGATCTGACCGGAGTTCAGGAAGAACTGGGTCATGGTCTCCACCGCGGCGTCCAGGTCGGCGTCGGACCACACCACGCAGCAGTCGTTGCCCGCGAGTTCGAGGATCGGCTTCTTGCCCGCGGCGATGCAGTCCCGTTCGAAGGCCAGGCCCTGCTTGCTGCCGCCGTAGTAGACGATGTCGTTCACGTGTTCGCTGGCCAGCCAGGTGTCGACGGCCGGCGGGCCGCAGTAGGCGTTCAGCGTGCCGGCGGGCGCTCCGGCCGCCTCCAGCACCGGCGCCACCACCTCACGCATGGCGTACATGCAACTGAGTGCGACGCCGCGCGGCGCGCGGACCACGACGGTGTTGCCCGCCAACAGCGCGGTGATCGCGGACAACGCGTTCACCGTCGCCGCGTTCTGTGGTGGGTTGACGCACACCACACCGTCGGCCACGCGTCGCAGGATCATCTCGCGCTCTCCGTCGTGACGACGGAACTCCAGTTGTTCGGCGCACCATTCGAGCGTCTCGGGGCTCCATCCGGTGAGCGGGATCCCGTCGATCATCGCCTCGGCTCCCGAACGGGGTTGCCCCTCGGCGACCAGGATCTCCACCAGCGGATCCCGATGCTCGCCCAGCCGCCGCGCGATCGCCCGCCCGATCTCCATCCGGGTGGCGAGCGGCGTGCGCGCCCACTCCGGCGCGGCACCGGCGGCCGCCTCGAGCGCCGCCGCGATCATGCCTTCGTCGGCGACCGCACACGCTCCCGCGAGCCGATCCCCGGCACTCTCCCGATCGACCACGCCCAGGTCGAGATCACGCTTCAACCGCAGACTGGGAAAGGTGTCCTCGATGATGGCCCGAGCGGTGACGGTGTGCACATACTCCCCGCCTTCGCCGCCGATGTCCCGGCCGCCGATGTAGGCGGGATAAACCCTGGTGGTCACGGTTCTCCCTTTCGAGCGAAGGATGTGGATACCAGCAAAAACGCTACGCAGGTAACAGAACCGGAACAACGCACCCGCGATAAGACTTGGTTCTCACCCTGCGAACCAACAAAGCCACCCAGCCCACCAATTCGGCCCAACCAGCACCCGAGCCCAATCAGCCCGTGCGCCGCCTGAGCACACCAACCCGGCGGGCGCTAGAGGCCACTCAGCCCGTGCGGCGCTTGAGCACAACCAGCCCGGCCGGCGCTAGAGACCACTCAGCCCGTGCGGCGCTTGAGCACAACCAGCCCGGCCGGCGCATGAGGCCACCCAGCCCGTGCGGCGCTTGAGCACAACCAGCCCGGCCGGCGCATGAGGCCACCCAGCCCGTGCGGCGCTTGAGCACAACCAGCCCGGCCGGCGCTTGAGCACAACCAGCCCGGCCGGCGCATGAGGCCAAACAGCCCGGCCGGCGCTTGAGGCCACCCAGCCCGTGCGGCGCTTGAGCACAGCAGCCCGGCCGGCGCATGAGGCCACCCAGCCCGTGCGGCGCTTGAGCACAACCAGCCCGGCCGGCGCATGAGGCCAAACAGCCCGGCCGGCGCTTGAGGCCACCCAGCCCGTGCGGCGCTTGAGGCCACCCCTCAACCAGAGCCCGCCGCAGGCGAACCCGCGACCCAACGCCCCTCCGCCTTCGCAGCCTCGATCCGCGCCAACCCCGCCGCCCGCATCCGCCCGCGCTCGATCAACTTCTCCGCCCGCCGGCAATTGATCCTCGACCAGTTGCTCCGCGCCCGGCGCGGGGTGTACCGCTGCGCCCACCACCCCTCCGGCGTACCGCCGGAGAACGCCTTGCCGTCGATCCACCCGTAACACAACGCCACGTCCAACGCCTGTCCTCGGGTCACCGACGGCTCCGACGTGCCCTTCTTCGCCAACGCCACCCACACCCCGTCCGAGTCGGCGTGGTTGGCCTCCATCCAGGCGCCGAACTCCTCGGCCGAGGCGAAGTACAGGGTCTCCTCGCCGTCGTCGCCGCTCACGTGCGCACCTTCCCCTCCGCCAGATCGCCCAACAACTCACCCAGAATCTCGGCCCCGTGATCGGTCAACACCGAAGCCGGATGGAACTGCACCGAAGCGAACCCCGGCCCGCGCAGCCCATGCACCTCGCCACTGCCCGGGTCGCGAAACACCTCGACCGCACCGTCCCGCGCCGCGCACCGGATCGAATCGCTCGGGCTCAATGCCGCGAACGTGTTGTAGAACCCGACCCGTTCGGCCCGCCCGAAGCAGTCGACGGTCCGTTGCGTGCCCTGATTCGGCAGCGGATTGCGCACGATGTCCAGCCCGAGCATCGTGCTCAGCACCTGATGGGCCAGACACACCGACAGGAACGGCGTGTCCGCCGCCAGCAGCGTGCGGGTCACCTCCCGGATCCGGGCGATCTTGGGATGCGCGTGATCCCGAGGGTCCCCGGGGCCGGGGCCCACGATGACCAGGTCGTGCTCGTCCAGGCGATAGTCCTCGTCGAACCGCCGAACGGTCACCAGCAACCCTTGCGCGGCCAACAGGTGCCGCCCCATCGAGGTGAAGGTGTCCTCGGCGTCGATCACCAGCACGGTACGACCCGCCAACCTCGGTTCGGGCCGGGTGCGTTCCCCCGGCCCGGCGAACCAGAAGCCGGCCAGCGGCAGGTTCCGCGCCGCCAACGCCCGTCGTACGTCCGGATGTTCGCCGATATCGGCGCCGGTTCCGACCGGTCTGCCGACCGCACCGCCCACCGGGCCGCGCAACGCCTCCAGCAGGCCCGCCGCCTTGGCCCGGGTCTCCGCCGCCTCCGAGACCGGATCCGAATCACGCACCAGCGTCGCGCCGACCGCGATCCGCAACCGACCCGCCGGGTCGACATCCGCCGTACGGATCAGGATCGCCGAGTCCATCGCCCGACCACCGTGCGCGTCCCGCCCGATCAACGCGACCACGCCCGCGTAGTAGCCGCGCCCGGCCGGTTCGTGCCGCGCGATCACCCGGCACGCACTCTCCAACGGGCCGCCGGTGACCGTCGGCGCGAACATCGTCTCGCGCAACATGTCCCGCACGTCCAGCGAACTGCGGCCCTCGATCAGGTATTCGGTGTGGGCCAGCCGCGCCATGCGTTTCAACCGCGGGCCCACCACCCGACCACCGAGGTCGCACACCCGGCCCATCATCTTGAGTTCCTCGTCGAGCACCATGTACAGCTCGCCGGCCTCCTTCTCGTCGGCGAGGAAGTCCAGCACCTCGCCCAGGTCCGGCCCACCGTCCGGATACCGATACGTGCCACTGATCGGATTCATCACCACGGTGCCCGCGTCCAGGCTGATGTGCCGCTCCGGCGAGGCGCCCACGAACGTACGGCCGGCGGTGTGGATCACGAACGTCCAGTAGGAGCCCGGGTCGCGCCCCAGCAACCGACGGAAGAAGGCCAAGGCGGTATGCGGCGACCAGTTGCCGATCTCCACCCGGAACGAGCGCTTGATCACGAAGTTGGCGCCGGTCCCGCGCCCGATCTCCTCCGCGAGCACCGTGCGCACCGTGTCCGCGTACTGCTCGTCGTCGGCGTCGAAACCGCCCCGGCCCAGCTCGATCGGCCCGTCCGGCAGCCGATCGAGGATCTCCGCGACGGACACCGCGTCCTGCTCCAGGACGGTCATCGCCAGCAGCGGTGCGCCGTCGTCGGGAAAGTCGTAGCCCCGCTCGCCGATCTGCCGATACGGCAGCACGGCCAGCGTCTCGTGCCGGCCGCGACCACCGGCCGGCGGCAGCGGGATGTCCGCGATCCGGTCCGGCTCGGTGATCCGCCCGAGCAGTACGTCGATCCGCTCGGGCCCGGCCGCGCCCGGCCGGTGCAACAACGCGAACGGCGGTGGGTCCGGCGCCAGGATGCGATCCAGGACGGACGGGCCGGGCGGCGGGCCGGTCATCGCTTGGCTCCGCCCGACGTCGTCGCCGTCGCCGTCGACAACGCGACCCGGGTGGACACCGTCACCGCGCACCGGGACGCCAGATAGTCCAGCGCCATCCGGTGGTACTCCGGCGAGAAGTCGGCCACCGCGTCGGCCACCACGAAGGTCTCGATGTCGTGCGAGAAGGCCTCGTGCGCGGTCATCAGGATGCCCACGTGCGCGTAGACGCCGCAGATCACCAACTGATCCCGGCCCTGCGCGCGCAGCAGGTCGAGCAGGCCGGTGCGGAAGAACGCGCTGGGCCGCCACTTGGTGAACACGGTGTCCGCCGCGTTCGGCGCGATCCGGTCCGGGATCATCCGCTGCCCGGGCTCGGCGGTCATCCCCGGGCCCCAGAAGTCCTTGAGCAGGCCGCGCTGTTCGTCGCTCATCCCGCCGGGTTGCGCGGTGTACGCGACCGGCGCGCCGCATTCGGCGAACCGGGCCCGCAGCGCGGCGACGTTGTCCATCAGGTCGGCCATCGGCGCCCGGTCCGCGTCGAAGGGCCGCATGAAGTAGTGCTGCAGATCGTGGATCAGCAACACCGCGCGCGCGGGATCGATCGTCCAGGACGCGACGTTGCGCGGCAGCTCGTCCTCGGTCGGCATGGGGTAGGACGCGATCGCCGGGATCGCCATGATGCCTCCTTTCTCGTGCGGTGGGGGACGCTCGACGGAGCGCGCGCTCAGTTGCCCAGCGCCGCGCCGCCGTCGACCGTGAGCTGGTGGAGCGTGATGTGCGCGGCGCGGTCGGAGAGCAGGAACAGCACCGCGTCCGCGACGTCCTGCGGGCGGGCGAGTCGGCCGAGCGGAATGCCGACCCGGAAGGTGGCCGCGGTGCCCTCGATCGAGGCCGCGCGCGCGTCGCCGTCCGCCCACAACGAGGTCAGCATCGGCGTGTCGGTGGAGCCCGGGGCGACCACGTTGCACCGGATGCCGTGCCCGGCCAGTTCCAGGCCGAGCGACTTGGTGTAGACGGTCGCCGCGGCCTTGGACGCCGCGTATGCCGCCATGTCCCAGCGCGGGGTGCCCGCCGCGTTGGAGGCCACCGTGACGATCGCGCCGCTCGCGCGCGGGATCATCCGGCGGGCCACCGCGCGGCACACGTGGAAGACACCGGTCGTGTTGACCGCGAAGGTCTGCTCCCAGTCCTGATCGGAGAGTTCGGCCGCGGCGCCGGTGCGCAGCACCCCCGCCGCGTTGACCAGGTAGCCGATCGGTCCCAGTTCGTCCTCGATTCGGGCCACCACCGCGTCCACGTCCGCGCTCGATCGCACGTCGGCGGCGAATCCGCGCACGCGGTGTCCGGCCTCGGTCAGTTCCTTGACCGGCGGCCCGAGCGCCTCGGCGTTCGCGTCGAGGGCCGCGACCGCGATCCCCTCGGCGGCCAGCGCGCGCGTCACCGCACCGCCGATGCCACCTGCCGCCCCGGTGACCAGGGCCGTCGTGTCGCGCATCGGGCACACCTCATTTCCGCTGTCGTCGAGATTTCCGGGGTCGTCCGGTGAGCGCGGCCACCACGTCCGGGTCGATGCCCAGGCAGCGCACCGAGAACGAGCCGAGCGCCGCCAGGTACTCCGCTTCCAGGTCGGCCTCGTCGACGCCGGTGGCCCGGCCGCCCTCGACCAGGACCCGGCCCGCGACCAGGACGGTGTCCACGTCGGTGGATCCGCCGAGTGCGAGGAAGGCCTCCAGAGGACGCGGGTTGAGCAGGTAGCGCCAGTCGTCGGTCGGGATCAGCTGGAGGTCCGCCTGCTTGCCCGCCTCGATGCTGCCGATCTCCGCGGCCCAGTCCAGACCTCGGGCGGGCAGCCGGGTGGCCATCGCCAGCGCGTCGGTGGGCAACACCTCGGTGGGATCGGCGTACATCTCGTTGTACATCTGCCAGCAGGCCCGCATGGCCTCGGCCATGCCGCCGATCGGCAGCGAGGCACCGTCCGTGGACAGCGAGACGTCCAGACCGGCGCGCCGGAACCGGGGCATCGCCCGGGTCTCGGTCAGCGCGGACTCCCCCGCCGGACCGTACTTCGCCGGCGAGTGGCTGATGTGCGCGTTCGCCTCGATCAGCAGCTTGCTCTCGTCCTCGTCCGCGAACGCGCAGTGCACCGCCATGAACCGGTCGGACAGCAACCCGAGTTCGGCGAACCGGCGGACCGGGGTGTTGCCGTGGTAGGCCAGCATGACCGCGGACTCGTTGCGCAGCGCACCCACGTGCGTGCCGAACGGAACGTCGTAGCGGTCCACCAACTCTGCCAGCCCGGCGCCGAGTTCGTCGCTCATGTTGGTGCCGTAGACCGCGGTCGGCCAGGCCCGGACCAGCCCGTCGGGATCGGCCGCGACCTCGCGCAGCACGTCCTCGATCCGGCGCAGTTCGTCGTCCGCGTCACGGGTGCGACGAAACCGTGTCTCGCCCTCCGCGCACACCGCGTCGCTCGCCCACGTGCTGACCACGCAGCGCATGCCCAGGTCCCGTGCGGCCCCGATCAGCGCCTGGGGCCGGTTGAACGAGCCGACGTCGCCGAGGGTGGTCGTCCCCGACCGCAACTGGGTCCACATCGAGTAGCGCGCGATGGCCGACGCCTCGTCCGGGGTGAGCAGTTCGAGCTGATCGTGGAAGACGTCGAAGGCGGTCGAGATCTGCCGGATGTCGCCGCCCAGGGCCATGAACGCGGGCTTGTCGTCCCGATCGGCGGGCGGTCGCAGGGCCCCCTTGAACGGGAACCGCAGTGCGAACATCTCGTGCCAGTGCGCGTTCACGAAGCCGGGCAGGATCATCTTCCCGCGCGCGTCGATCGTGCGCAGGTCCGCCCGCAGGGCCGGCGTCAAGCCGGCCTCGACATCGGCGGTGGTCCCGACCGCGGCGATCCGCCCGGCCTCGACCAGGACCGAACCGTCCGGGATCACCCGTGCGCCGGTGTCTCCCGGATACAGGCAGCCGCCCCGGATCAACAGCGCGCTCATCGGTCCGCCTCCGGCTGCCCCTTCGCTCCGGCCGCGGCGAACCGCTCGGTCCACGCGTCGATGGTCGGTTCGGCGGCCAGGTCGCGGAATTCGACCGCCAGGCCCTGCCGTCGCCACCGGGTGACCAGGCGCATCATCTCCAGCGAACCCAGGCCGAGCAGCACGAGGTTGGCATCGCCGGCGATCTCGCCGGAGGGGGTGCCGATCATCGCCGAGACGCTCTCGCGCAGGTCGGCCGAGGTCGGCGGAGCGGGGGTGGGCCCGGCGGTCCCGGTCGTGCCGGTGGTGCCGGTGGTGCCGGAAGTGCTGGTGCTGGTGGTGCCGTCCATGTCCGGTTCACCCTTCCCGGTGTTCGGAGACGGTTGCGGCCGGTCCCCAATTCCGGCTCAGTGTCGGGTCGTTCGCCGCTGCCGTGAGGACCTTCTTGTCCACCTTGCCGAGCGCGGTCAGCGGGAAGGCGTCGACGTGTTCCATCCGGTCGGGCAGCTTGTACTCGGCCAGCCCGCGCTCGTGCAGGGCCCGCTTGAGGTCGGCCAGGGTCGGCGGTTCGCCCCGGCAGATCACGAACGCGTGGATGCGCTCGCCGAGGAACTCGTCCGCGACCGGGACCACCGCGGCGGCGTCCACCGCGGCGCAGCTCAGCAGGTGGCCCTCCACCTCGCCGGCGGCGATCTTGTCGCCGCCGCGGATCACCACGTCCTTGAGCCGCCCCTCGATCACCAGGTGCCCGGCCGGGGTCAGTCGGGCCAGGTCGCCGGTGCGGTAGAAGCCGTCCGAGGTGAAGGCGCGCCCGTTGTGCTCGTCGGCGCGGTAGTAGCCGCGCAGCGTGTACGGGCCGCGGGTGAGCAGTTCACCGACCGCACCGAGCGGCACATCGGCGTCCCGCTCGTCCACCACGCGCACCTCGTCGGCCGCCGAGATCGGGCGGCCCTGCGTGGTCAGGACGGCCTCGGCGTCGTCGTCGGGGCGGGACATCGCGAGCAGGCCCTCGGCCATCCCGAACACCTGCTGCAATCGGCAGCCGAAGCCCGGCTCGATCCGGGCGGCCAGTTCGACCGGCAGCTTGGCGCCGCCGATCTGGATCAGCCGCAGGCTCGACAGGTCCGCCGCCCCCCACTCCAGCGCCTCCAGCCACAGCCGGGCCACGGTGGGCACCACCGAGGTGAGGGTGACCCGCTCGCGCTCGATGGCACGGAAACAATCGTCGGCGGAGGGGTCCTCGGCCAACACGACGGTGCCGCCGGCCGCGAGCGTGCCGAGCACACCGGGGCAGCCCCAGGTGAAGTTGAACTCCACCGGCAGCGCGGCCAGGTACACCTCGTCCGGGCCGACTTCGCACACCTCGGCCGCCGTCCGGATCTGGTAGGCGTAGTCGTCGTGCGTGCGCGGAATCAGCTTGGGCAGCGCGGTGGTTCCGCCGGAGAGCAGGAAGAACGCCACATCCGCCGGGTCGTTCGCGGGCAGCGGGAGCGGATCGGCGTCCACGCTCGCCAGTGCGAACACCGATGCGCCGGCTCCGGGCGGCGGGTCGCCGTGCACGAACACCGCGCGCAGACTCGGGACTTCGTCGAGCATGCGGAGCGCGAGACCGGCGTGGTCGAAGCCCCGATGACGATCGGGCACCACGTATGCCGACGCCCCGGACGACTCGCACAGGTGCCGGATCTCGTTGGCACGGTGCGACGCGAGCGAGAACACCGGCTTGACGCCGACCCGGAACAGCGCGAACGCGACGATCACGAACTCGGCGACGTTGGGCAGCTGGAGCACCACCCGCTCGCCGGGACGCAGGCCCAGCCGGTGGAACCCGGCCGCCATCCGGTCGATCCGGTCGGCCAGGTCGCGGTAGGAGAGCCTGCGTTCGCCGCCGACCAGGGCGGTGCGGTCGCCGTGCGCGTCGGCCCAGGCCCGGGGCAGGCCGCCGAGGTCGACGCCGAGCCACAACCCGTCGCGCCGATAGCGTGCGGCGACCTCCGCCGGCCACGGTACACATCCGTCCGGCATCGGTCAGCCCTCCTTCGCGGGCTCGTACGGGGCGAGGATCTCCAGCACCGCGCAGTCGGTCTCCATGCCCGGCCCGGCGCACAACAGCAGGACGTGATCGCCGGGGACCACCTCGCCGCCGGTCCACACGTGTTCGAGGCCGATGAACGGGTCCGCCGCACCGGCGTGCCCGAGCGTGCGGGTGAGCTCCCAGGTGCCGCGTGTGTCGTCGATGCCCAGCGGGTCGAGGTAGATGCTCTCCAACGCGCCCCGGGTGTAGCCGGAGTGGCAGATCCGGGCCACCTTGTCCAACGCCAGGCCGGCCTCGGCCAGCGTGCGCTCGACCGTATCGGCCACCACGTCACCGAAGTGCCCCATCGGCGGTGCCACACCCTTGGCCCACTGCTCGCGCCAATAGGCGCTGCGTTCCTCGAAGTTGAGCGAGCGGCCGATGGTGATGCCGGGCGGGAAGCGCTTCTCGCCGCCTCGGTGCAGTTCCTCCATCGACGGATTCGACACCGCCCCGAAGGCCAGCAGTCGGGCGAAGCCGGCCCGCCGGGACACCACCGCGGCCGCGCCGCCGTCCGCGAGCAGGAACAACTTCGACGCCCGCCACCGATCCACCAGCGGGGTACCGAAGTTGTCTCCGCAGGTCAGCAGCACCGCGTCGTGGTCCGGGTTGCCGAGCAGCCGGTACGCGGCGCTCTCCAACGCGGCCAGCGAACCCAGACAACCCGGCCCCACCTGGACCGCGGTGATCGGCCGGTCCAACGTGTTGCGCAGCACGTAGTGCGGCGCCGACCAGCCGTCCGGGCCCTGGTGGTGGGTGGCGGTGTGCAGCAGCGCGCCGAAGTCGTCCGGATCGTGGCCCGATCGGCGCACCGCGACCTCGGCCGCCCGCACCGCCATGTCCGGCCCGGGCAGGTCCCCGGCGACCATCACCGACTCCATGCCGGACGCCTCGCGGTCCGCCGGGTCGTACCAGGACGCGCCGACCGCGAACGCGGTGCTCACCACGTCGGGTCGATACGAGCCCACGCCCGCGACGAACACGTCTTCGTGGAACCTCATCACGCGTCCTCCTCCCGCGCGGGCACCAGGTAGCGCGCCACGCTCTCCAACTTCTCGCAGGTCTCCTCGAACTCCCGTTCCGGCGTCGAGTGGCCGACGATGCCGGCGCCCGCGCGCAGCCAGGTGTGCCCGTCCTTGCGGTAGGCGCTGCGCAGCACCAGGGCCGCGTCCAGTTCGCCGGTGTGGTCCACCGTGAGCACCGCGCCGCTGTACAGACCGCGCGCGCCGGGCTCGTGTCGGCGGATCGAGGTGTACGCGGCGTCCTTGGGCACGCCGGACGCGGTCACCGCCGGGAAGACGGCGGCGAAGGCGTCCCAGATGCCCGCGCCCGGCGCCAGTTGCCCGGACACCCGGGAAGCCAGGTGCTGCACACTGCCGCGCTCGCGTACGGTCATGAACTCGGGCACCGACACGCTGCCCTCCACACACACGTCCTCGAGTTCGTCGGTCCCGGTCTTGACCGAGATCGCGTGCTCGTAGACCTCCTTCGCGGAGGCCAGCAGGTCGGCGCGCAGGCCCTCGTTGACGAGCAGGTCGGGGGTCAGCGCGCGGGTGCCCGCCAGCGGTTGGCTGACCACGGTGCCCGCCGCGGACACCTTGACCACGATCTCCGGACTGAAGCCGATCGCCTCGATGCCGCCGAGGTCGAGCAGGAACGAGCGGGCCGGGTTGTTGCTCCGCCGGCCGGTCACGTAGGTGGCGATCAGGTCGATGTCCTCGTCCACGTCGACCACCCGGGAGAGGATCACCTTGTGCAGGTCGCCGTGGTTGATCTCGTCCACCGCGAGCTTGACCGCCTCGCGGTACTCGAACTCGCCCCGGCCGTGCACGTCCAGCGGTCGGGCCGGCTCGGCGGATCCCGCGACCGGTGTGTCGATCGTGGTCATCAGGGCGCTCAGCGTCTCCTGGTCGACCGCGCGCAACAGCGCGTGCCCCTCCTCCAGTCGGACCTCGGCGCGCGGCACCACCAGGTGCAGCAGTCGCTCGTCGCCGACGTGCGTGAGGTCGCCGTCCTTGGCGTAGGACAGTTCGAAGGCCGCCCAGCCGTACGCGCGCCACTCGGGCACCGTCACGGTGTCCAGGAGTCGGGACACCAGGTCCAGCGGCCGGTCGTCCCAGGGCAGCACGATGTCCGGCTCGTGCTCTCGGCTCAGCCTGGCGCCGTGCCGGTCCAGCGTGAGTTCGGCCCGCACCCCGCCCGCGTACGACCACGTGCCGCCATTCTCGTAGACCACGTAGGACGCGTGCAGGCCGGAGCCGGCCAGTCGGGCCGCGACGAGCAGCGGCTCCTCGGCGAGCGGGATCTGCGTCTCGAAGTAGTGCAGCCACCTGGTGGGACTCATCTGCGGGCGTCCTCTCGTAGCGGTCGGGATCGCGCGTCGACGACCGCGACGCGCACGGCCGCGGGCGGGACGGCGGCGGGGGCGCGGCGGGCCGGAGTCGGACCGATGCCTTGGGTTACCGTCAACGACGATACGGAGGTAACCGGGTGGGAACCACAAGCCCGCGATAAGGGGTTCTTCTCGAAACGCGAAGTCGGCGCATCCCGTTGGGGATACGCCGACTCGGGGTGTGCCACCCCGGCCCGGACCGGACCGGGGCCCGACCGTCCGCCGCTACCGCGGCGTCAGGTCGTCGTCCTCCTCGATCGGGGCCGGCACCGCCTTGGGGCCGAACAGGCGGCGCAGCACGGGCTCGGCGTAGCGCGCCGTGAAGGGGCCGGCCACCACCAGGATGAGCACGTACGCGGCGGCGAACGGTCCCATCCGCGGCTCGACACCCGAGGTCGCCGCCAGGCCGGCGATCACGATGGAGAACTCGCCGCGCGCGACCAGCGCACCGCCCGCCCGGTAGCGGCCGGGTTTGGCGATGCCCGCGCGGGCGGCGGCCCAGTAGCCGGTGGCGATCTTGGTCAGCGCGGTGATCAGCGCCAGGGCGGCGGCGGGCAGCAGTACGCCGGGCAGCGCGCCGGGGTCGGTGGACAGACCGAAGAACACGAAGAAGACGGCCGCGAACAGGTCGCGCAGTGGCGCGAGCAGGGTCTGCGCGTGTTCGGCGACGTCGCCGGAGATCGCGATGCCGACCAGGAAGGCGCCGACGGCGGCGGACACTTGCAGCTTGTCCGCGATGCCGGCGACCAACAGGGTCAGGCCGAGCACGCCCAGCAGCAGGAACTCCGGTTCCTCGCTGGAGAGCGCCTTGGAGATCCGGCCGCCGTGCCGGAGCGCGAGGAAGAGCACGATGCTGATCGTGCCCAGCGCGATGGCCACGGTGAGCGAGCCGCCGAGCAGTCCGACGCCGGCCAGCAGCGCGGTCAGGATGGGCAGGTAGAGCGCCATCGCGAGGTCCTCGATGACCAGCACGGACAGCACCACCGGGGTCTCCCGGTTGCCCAGGTGGCCCAGGTCGCCAAGTACCTTCGCGATCACACCGGACGAGGAGATCCAGGTGACGCCGGCCAGTGCGAGCGCGGCGGTGGGCCCCCAGCCGAGCAGCAGGCCGGCCACGAAGCCGGGCACCGCGTTGAGCAGCGCGTCGATCGCTCCGGCGGGCGCGGCGGCGCGCAGGTTGGTGACCAGTTCGCCGGCCGTGTATTCCAGGCCCAGCAGCAGCAGGAGCAGGACGACGCCGATCTCGGCGCCGATCTCGATGAAGTTGTCGCTCTGTGACAGGTCGAGCACGCCGCCGTGGCCGAAGGCGAGGCCGCCGAGGAGGTAGAAGGGAATGGGCGACATCCCCATCCGGGTCGCGACCCGGCCGAGGATGGACAGGCCCAGGATGATGGCGCCGAGTTCGATGAGCAGTGTTGCCGGGTGCATGGGTGGGTTGTGCTCGCGGTGTTCGAAGGGGCAGGACGGTCTGCGGCTCGAACCGCGGGTTGAGGGGGGTCCGCGGGCGGGTGGGTCAGTCCTCGGCGAGCAGTTCCGCGAGCGCGACGGCCTCGGCGCGGGTCAGCCGCACGCCCGGGCCGCACGCGTCGGGGTCGTCGACGTTGTAGAAGGCGATCCGACGCACGCCGTCCCGGCCGGCGACCACGGAGATGGCCCGGCCCGCGACGGTGGACAGGGTGTACTGCGTACCGATGCCCGGGAGGGGGGTTTCGCTGATCGGGACCTGGCCGCCCATGAGGTTCTCCTGTTCGAACGAGGGCCTTCAGATTAGGTGCAACCGGGGGATGGTCGGCCCTCTTCCCCCGGGTGTCGAGCTTCCTCGGGCACGACCCCGGTTCGACACGGTTTGTGTGGGCGTCATGGGGGCGTCGGATGTCCGCGCCCCGGACGACCACCGCGGGCGGTGGTCCGGCGCCGGCGGGGTATTCGGAAAGTGACGTCGCCGCCGCGACGTGTCCGGACTCGTCCGGACCCCGCCTCGCCAGGAGGTTACCGTGACCGATCCGTGGCCGGACCCGTTGCCCCCGGTCCCGCCGATGCCCAGCCCGCACCCGCTGCCGGAACCCGGCCCCGAGCCGCTGCCGCCGGACCCGGGCCGGCCGCCGGTCCCGGACGAGCCGGAACCCGAACCACAACCGGCACCGATGCGCTGACCCGGGCCGAGCCCGGTCGGACCGTCGCATCCGGGGTCGCGCGCGGCGCGCGCCCAACGACGCGGGGCGTACGCCCGACGCGCACGCGCCGACTACCGCGCGGTCCGGCCGGGCCGGCACGCTCAGTACATGGACGAGCACCTTCCCGTTCCCGCGCCCCGCACCGCCGATCTCGTCATCCGCGTCGGCGGCGCCCGCTGGCCGTCGCCCGCCGAGATCCGCGCCGAGTTGCCCGAGGACGCGCGTGCCGAGTTCGAGCGCGAGTTCGCCGGCGCGCTCGACCACGCTCATGGCACCGGACAACTCGCCGCCCTGGCCGATGTCCTGGCCGGCTGGCAGCGCCATCTCATCCTCCGACGCACCGGCGACTACGAGCGGGTTGTCGAACGGTCCGCCCGACTGCACGCGGGCGAGCGGTTGGAAACCGTGCCCGCCGCCCAAACCAGGCGCGCATGAGCTGCCTGGTGGTGTACGACGCGCCCGCCGCCCGCCAGAAGGCAACCCTGCCCACCAGCGCGATCGGCGCGCTCAACACCCTGGAAAGTGCGCTGGAGCGCGACCCCTGGGCGGTCGGCGGCCGAATGCACAGCGGCCTCAAGACCATGCGCGAGGCCCCGTTCGGCTCCTTCGGCTTCATCACGTTCGTCATCGAGGACAGCCGCGTCCGGGTCACCGTGATGAACGTGGTCTGGACCGGCTGAACCGGCGATTCACGGGCGACCGTCGCGACACCCGACCCGTGCCTCGGGCCGAGTGACGCGACGCCTCGCGGCGCCCGGTAGCCCCGCGTCAGCGAATCGGCACGTCCGCCAACGTCCGCGCGATGACCAGTCGCTGGATCTCGCTGGTGCCCTCGAAGATCGTGTAGATCGCGCTGTCCCGGTGCATGCGCTCGACCGGGTACTCGCGGGTGTATCCGTTGCCGCCGAGAATCTGCATCGCGGCGGAGGTCACCCACTTGGCGGTCTCTCCGGCGTACAGCTTGGACATCGAGCCCTCGGCCGCGGTGAACGGCTGGTTCGTCGCCGCCATCCACGAGGCCCGCCAGGTGAGCAGTCGGGCCGCGTCGATCCGGGTGCGCATGTCGGCGATGGTGAACGCGACGCCCTGGTTGTCGATGATCGGCCGGCCGAACTGCTCGCGGACCTGCGCGTATTCCAGGGCCACCTCGTAGGCGGCGCGCGCGATGCCCACCGCCTGGGCGGCCACCGCCGGGCGGGAGGACTCGAAGGTGGCCATCGCCGCGTTCGAGCGCCCGGACGTACCCGCCTTGGCCCGCGCGATCCGTTCGTCCAGCTTCTCCTTGCCGCCGAGCAGGCAGTCGCCGGGGACGCGCACGTTGTCCAGCACCACCTCGGCGGTGTGCGACGCGCGGATCCCGTGCTTCTTGAACTTCTGGCCCTGGGACAGGCCGGGCGTGTTCGGCGGGATCACGAAGCTCGCCTGACCGCGCGAGCCCAGGGCGGGGTCGGTGGTGGCAACCACGACGTGCACGTGCGCGATGCCGCCGTTGGTGGCCCAGGTCTTGACCCCGTTGAGGATCCAGTCGCCGGTGGCCTCGTCGTGGACGGCGCGGGTGCGCATCGAGGAGACGTCGGAGCCGGCGTTGGGCTCGGAGGAGCAGAACGCGGCGACCCGGATGTCGTCGGCGGTGCCGAACAGTTCCGGCGCCCACGTGATGATCTGCTCCTGGGTGCCGTTGGCCACCAGGCCGGCCGCGGCGAGCGCGGTGCCGGTCAGCGCCAGGCCCAACCCGGCGTCGCCCCAGAAGAGTTCCTCCATGATCAGCGGCATGCTCAGCCCGGTGGGATCGAAGGCCTGGGTGGTGAAGAAGTCGAGGGAGTACAGTCCGACCTTGGCGGCTTCCTGGATGATCGGCCAGGGGGTCTCCTCGCGCTCGTCCCACTCGGCGGCGGCCGGGCGCATGGTGTCGGCGGCGAAGGTGTGCACCCAGTCGCGGATGGTGGTCTGGTCCTCGTTCAGGGCGAGGTTGAAGGCGGTCATGGGTGGCGGGCCCCCGGGCATCGTCGAATTGTTACCGGCTGGTAGCTTGAGTGTGTCGTCGCCACCCGAGAGCGTCAAGGGGCCCGGGACCACCGGCCGATCGGGGTTCGCGACCGCCTCGCGGGGCGATCCGCGACGACTCCCGCCACCGCTTCGGACGACCCGTCAGATCCCGGGTCGAAAGCGCATCGGATGCTCGTCCGGAACCTGCACCACGCAGATCCGCACGCCGTCCGGATCGGCGATCCACATCTCGTCCAACCCCCACGCCTCGCGGCGCGGCTCGCGCAGCACGGTGGCGCCCTTGCCCAGGAGTTCCTTGTGGGTGGCGACCAGATCCCGTACCTGGAGCCACAGTCGCAGATCCTCGGACCCCGGCCCGACCGCGGACGCGCTGCCGGAGACCTCCAGGAAGCCTCCGCCGAGGAAGAACACGGTCCCGCGATGGATCCCGGTCCCGAACTCGCGGGCGATCGCGAGTCCGAGCACATCGCGGTAGAAGACCAGCGAGCGTTCGAGATCGGTGGGCCGCAGCAGGATGCGACCGGAGAGTACGTCCATGCCCTCAGCTTCGCCCCGGGCCGCCGATTCCGAACCCTCACCGAACGGGCGCCTCACCCGGCGGGCCGCCCGGACGCACCGTCCCCACGCACCACCTCGGCCCGCCGTTCTCGACCCGCCACGTCGGCCCGCGCCCCGCGCGCCGGCGTGCCCGGCACCGCCCCGCGCCGGCCGCATCGAGCCGAACCGGAAAAAGATCCGGGCGATGATCGTCGGGCCGGCAGGCTGGTGCTCGACGAAGGGTGGTGCCACATGGTGGGGAACGCGGAGCGCGTGCGCGGGAGCATGTTCGGCCTGGCGTACGGGGACGCGTTGGGCGCGCCGACGGAGTTCCTGTCCTACGCACAGATCGTGCGGCGGTACGAACTGCCCGGCCCGCTGGATCTGGAGGGCACGCCGGCCCTGGTCACCGACGACACCCAGATGGGCCTGGCGGTGGCGCACGCGCTGATCGACGCGCGCGCGGACGGTGGCGCGTTGACCGCCGAGCGGTTCGCGCCGCTGGTGATCCACCACTTCCTGACCTGGTGGGACTCCCCGGACAACACCCGCGCGCCGGGGCACACGTGTATGTCCGCGTGCGCGGAGCTGGCCGCCGGCCGAACCTGGCTCGACGCGACCCGACGCGGCTCCAAGGGCTGCGGCGCGAACATGCGGGTCACCCCGCTGGGCCTGGTCGACGCCCTCGGCGAGGCCGACCGGTGCGGCGCGGCGCAACTCCAGGCGGCCGTCACCCACGGCCACCCCACCGCGCTGGCCGCCTCGGACCTGACCGCGACCGCCGTGCACGCGCTGCGCGTCGGGGTCTCCATCGGCGACCTGCCCGGGTACCTGCGCGCGCACGCCGAGGCGCAGCGCAAGGTCTATCGGGCCGACTGGCTCGGCGAGGGCCTGTGGCGTGGTCCGTTCGCGGACACCCCGGAGGGCTTCATCGCGCGCGGCTGGGACGAATGCCTGGGCGTGCTGACCCGGCTGGAGCGGGCCCTGTCGGAGCGCGATCGACGATCGGACCCGTGCCGCATCACCGGCGCTGGGTGGATCGCGGAGGAGGCGCTGGCCACGGCGGTGTTGTGCGTCGCGCTGTACCCGGACGACCCGAGGTCGGCGCTCGCCCGGGCCGCGGCCACCTCCGGCGACTCGGACTCGATCGCCGCGCTGGCGGGCGCGATGATCGGCGCCGTACACGGCCTGGACGGGTGGCCCGCCGAGTGGCTCGATCGCATCGAGTATCGGGCCGAACTGTCCGAGGTGTCCGAGGCCCTCCGTATGTGACATGGGTCGCGGTGTGCCGAGCGCTTGCGGGTCGGGAGCGCTTGCGGGTAGTGATGGCGCCATGGGAAAGATCCATGCCGCCGACCGGGCGGCCTTCGCGTGGGTGGCAACGCATCATGTGCCGTGGGCGAACAAGGCGCTGCCCGCCTTGTCGCGCGCGGCGAACCATTCGCGCCTGTGGGCGGTGACCGGTGCGGGGATGGCGCTTTCCGGTGGACGCAGCGGGCGCCGGGCGGCATTGCGCGGGCTGGGTTCGGTGGCGCTGGCGTCGACCGTGACCAATGTGGTCCTCAAAAGCTGGGTGCGCCGGCCCCGGCCGGTGATAGACGCGGTACCGATCGCCCGCCGGCTGAGCCGGCAGCCGTGGACGACCTCGTTCCCCTCGGGGCACGCGGCGTCCGCGGCGGCCTTCGCCACCGGCGTCGCGTTGGAGTCGCGTCCGCTGGGCGTGGCGGCCGGCGCGCTGGCCGGTTCGGTGGCCTTCTCCCGGGTGTACACGGGCGTGCACTACCCGGGTGACGTGCTCGCGGGCGCGGCGCTCGGCGCGGGTCTGGCCGCGGTGACGCTGCGCTGGTGGCCGACCCGGCCGGTGGAGGCCGCGTCCGCGCCGCAGCCGCGCGGGAAGGTGCCGGCGCTGGGCGAGGGCGACGGCCTGGTGGTCGTGGTCAACCGCTCGGCGGGCCCCGAGGGCGACACCGCCCAGCGCCTGCGCGAACTCCTGCCCGGGGCCAAGGTGGTCGAGCGCGGCCAGAATGGCGACCTGGTCGCGCTGCTGTGCGAGGCGGCCCGGGAGGCGCGGGTGTTGGGCGTCGCGGGCGGCGACGGCAGTGTGAACTGCGCCGCGCGGATCGCGCTCGACCGGGGCATGCCGCTCGCGGTCTTCCCCGCCGGCACGCTCAACCACTTCGCCGGCGACCTGGGCCTGACCCGGTTGGAGGACACCGTGATGGCGCTCTCGGCGGGCGAGGCGGTGCTGGTGGACGTCGCCGAGTTGCAGCGCGACCACTCGCACCCGTTCTCCGACGACGGCGAGGAATTGGGTCCCGAGCTCTTCCTGAACACCTTCTCGCTCGGCGTCTACCCCGATCTGGTGCGCTTCCGCGAGGAGTTGGAGGGCAAGATCGGCAAGTGGCCGGCCATGCTGGTGGGCCTGGTCCGGGTGCTCCGGGACGCGGGTCCGGTCAAGATGCGGGTCAACGGTCGGCCGCGCTCGTTGTGGCTGCTGTTCCTGGGCAACGGCCAGTACGCCCCGGAGGGCTTCGCGCCCACCTACCGCCCCGACCTCACCGACGGCCTGCTCGACGTACGCATCGTGGACGCCTCCCGCCCGCTGGCCCGCACCCGCCTGGTGGCCGCGGTGTTGTCCGGCACCCTGGGCACCTCGCGCGTGTACGAGGCCTCCACGGCCCGCACGGTCAGGCTCTCCGAGATCCAGGAGGGCGCCGAACTCGCCGTCGACGGCGAGGTCCGCCCCGGCGCCTCGCAACTGCGCGTCGCCAAGGGCCGCCGCCTGATGGTCTACCGCCCGGACGGCGCGGTTCGCGACTGACCCCGCATCGCCCACGCCGCCACCACGCCGCACACCCCGCCCCGCCGCTTGGCCGCCTCACCACGCCGCCCGTGTACCTGCGGCCGAACTCGCCCGGCTTGCCGTCGACTTGTCCCGGCAGGCCCGGGGGCGCCCGGAACGGAAACCGGAACGGGGGTCCCGTGCGTGGTGGGGGTGCGAGGCCCGTGATTCGGGGCACCGCTACGGTGTGGGCCGCCGGTCGATGGGCCGGGGGGATGCGAGCTGTTGTCGATAAGGGGCAGTGGTGGCGGTTTCGGGGGCGATATCCGGGTCGGCCGGACGTATGGCGGCGATATTGGCGGCGGGAAGAGTCGCCGCCGGGGTGGTGTCCATGGTGGCTCCGCGCGGTGGGGTGTGGTTGCGGCCCACCGCGGCCCGGGAGGCGTCGTTGCTGGGCCGCGGCCTCGGCGCGCGGGATGTCCTGCTGGGCACGGGCGTACTGCGCGCCCTCGCGGCCGGCCGGGGCAGTGCCGAGTGGGGCTGGCTCGTGGTGGCCTCGGATCTGGTCGACGGGGCCGGCGGCGCGATCGAGTGGCGCCGCCTGACCCCCGCGGAACGCACGTGGGTGGGCGCGGTCTTCGCGTTGGCCGCGTGCGAGGCGGCGGTGGCCCTGTCCCTGGCCGGCTCGGACCCCGAGGATGCCTGGGACATCGTGACGGGCTTGATCGAGTAGCCCGCGGCTGCCGGTCCGGGTGCGGCGAGGCGGATCGCCTCGGCCGCCCGGCCGGCGAACCGCGGGCGCCCGACCGGGGCACCCGGGCCCGACCGCGTCCGGGCGAATCCGGGCCGGCGGCGCGGCACGAACCCGGCCCGTGCCAGGGAGTGCCCGCGCAACGCCTCTACGGCAGGGGGTGTCACCCGTTTGCCCTATGCTCAACTCCCATGGTGGCACGGCCGTTGGGCGAAATTGTCGAGGCAGGATGGGCGAAGGCCCTGGAACCGGTGGCGGGCCGTGTGGCCGCCATGGGCGACTTCCTGCGAGGAGAGATCGCCGCGGGGCGGCGTTACGTGCCCGCGGGCGCGAATGTGTTGCGGGCGTTCACGCAGCCGTTCGCGGATGTGCGGGTTCTGATCGTGGGTCAGGACCCCTATCCCAACCCCGGACACGCGGTGGGACTGAGCTTCGCGGTCGCCCCCGAGGTACGGCCGTTGCCGGGCTCGCTGATCAACATCTTCACCGAGATGAACCGCGACCTGGACCTGCCGATGCCGACCAACGGCGACCTGACCCCGTGGGCCTCCCAGGGTGTGCTGCTGCTCAACCGCGCGCTGACCACCGCCCCCGGTCGCCCCGCCGCCCACCGCGGCAAGGGCTGGGAAGAGGTCACCGAGCAGGCGATCAAGTCCCTCGCGGCGCGCGGCACTCCGCTGGTGTCCATCCTGTGGGGCCGCGACGCCCGCAACGCCCGGCCGCTGCTGGGCCCCGGCGCGGCGGTGGTGGAGTCGGCCCACCCCTCCCCGATGTCCGCCGCCGGCGGCTTCTTCGGCTCCCGCCCCTTCTCCCGCACCAACGACCTGCTGGTGGCCCAGGGGGCACAACCGATCGACTGGCGCCTTCCGTAACCCCAAAGCACCAACCCGCGCTCCGGGCCACACGCCCGGAGCGCGCACGCCCACCCGCCGCGAAACCCCGACCCACGCGAGGCGCGGGTGTGGGCGGACACACCCTCGCGACCCGGACAGGGCGCAACCACGACAACCACCCCGCGCGTCCACGCCTATAGGGTGGCGGCCGGTACAACCGGTCATGGGCCACCGCCGGTCGGGGCCGTCGCTTGGAGGAACCTTCTTCGATGTCAGGCAATAGCGTTCCCGGCCAGGGGGGTGCGCCGCAGCGCTCCCCCAAGGCGTTGCCGCCGCGTTCCAAACTGGCGATCACCGCGAGTCGGGTGACCGCGGCCATCTCGCGACGCGCCGGCAAGGGCAGCGGTTCGGTCATCGGCGGCAAGCTCGCGCTGCGGCTCGCTCCGGACCTGCTCGCGCAGTTGTCGGTGGACCTGCAGGTGGTGCTGATCTCCGGGACCAACGGCAAGACCACCACCACCCGCCTCGTCGCCGAGGCGATGCGCGCGGCGGGTCCCGTGGTGTCCAACGCGCTGGGCGCGAACATGCCGGCCGGAATCACCTCCGCGCTCGCGGGCGCCGGCGCCGAGGCCCGCTACGGCGTGATCGAGGTCGACGAGAAGTATCTCGCCGGTGTCGCCCGCGACTCCGACCCGGTCGCCATCGCGCTGCTCAACCTCTCCCGCGACCAGCTCGACCGCGCCGCCGAGACCCGGATGCTCGCCGAGAAGTGGCGCGAGGGCCTGCGCGGGCGCGACGCGATCGTGGTCGCCAACGCGGACGACCCGCTGATCGTGTGGGCCGCCTCCTCCAGCAAGGACGTGTTGTGGGTCGCCGCCGGGCAGACCTGGCAGGAGGACTCCTGGTCCTGCCCGCAGTGCGGCGGCGTGATGCAGCGTCCGGGCGACGACTGGTTCTGCTCGGAGTGCGACTTCCGCCGTCCCTCGCCGACCTGGTCGCTGGCCGGGGATCGCATGGTCGACCCGGACGGGCAGGTGTGGCCACTGCACCTCCAGCTCCCCGGCCGCGCCAACCGGGCCAACGCGGTCACCGCCGCGGCCGTCGCGTCGCTGTTCGGGGTGCCCGTGGACGCGGCCCTGGAGCGGATGAAGCACGTCACCGCCGTCGCCGGCCGCTACGACGTGGTCGACTACCTGGGTCGCAAGCTGCGCCTGTTGCTCGCGAAGAACCCGGCCGGTTGGGTCGAGACGTTCTCGCTGATCGACCCGCCGCCCACCCCGGTGATCCTGTCCGTCAACGCGCTCGACGCGGACGGCAAGGACACCTCGTGGATCTGGGACGTCGACTTCACCCAGCTCGCCGGCCGCCCGCTGTTCGTGCTCGGCCAGCGTCGGCTCGACCTGGCCGTCCGACTGGAGGTCGCGGGCCTGCAGTTCCAGGTCTTCGAGACGCTCGCCCAGGCGGTCGCCGCCTCGCCGCCCGGCCAGATCGAGGTCATCGCCAACTACACGGCGTTCCAACAGCTTCGCAAGACGATCAAGGAAGCGGCACAGGCATGATCGGTGAGAGCAGGCTGCGCCTGGTCTGGATCTACCCGGACCTGCTCAGCACATATGGCGACCAGGGCAACGCGCTGATCGTGGAGCGGCGCGCGCTGATGCGCGGCATCGAGGTCGAGCGCGTGGACGTGCGCTCCGACCAGCCCGTGCCCACCTCCGGTGACATCTACCTGATCGGCGGCGGCGAGGACCGGCCGCAGCGCCTGGCCGCCGAGCGGCTGCGCCGCGACCCGGGACTGGCCACCGCCGTGGGCGCCGGCGCCGCGCTGCTCGCGGTGTGCGCCGGATACCAGATCATCGGCAACGAGTTCATCGACGACCTGGACCAGCCCGAGGCGGGCCTGGGTCTGCTGGACGTACGCTCCGGCCGGGGCGCGCCCGGCAAGCGCTGCGTCGGCGAGGTGCTGGCCGAGGTCGACCCGGCGCTCGGCCTGCCGGTGCTCTCCGGCTTCGAGAACCACCAGGGCGTCACCTACGTGGGCCCCGGCGCCAAGCCGCTGGCCAGGGTCACCCACGGCAACGGGAACGGGACCGGCGACGGCACCGAGGGCGCCTACGCGGGTCGGGTGATCGGCACGTACATGCACGGGCCGGTGATGTCGCGCAACCCGGCGCTCGCCGACCTGCTGCTCACCTGGGCCACCGGCGTTCCGCTGACCCCGCTGGGGGACCACTGGCACGAGCAGTTGCGCTCCGAGCGCCTGCGCACGGTCCGGGCCGCCGCCTCGAACTGAGCAGGCCGCCTCGAACCGAGCACCAGGGAACATGCCGAGGGGCCCGGGTACCGATCGGTACCCGGGCCCCTCGGCCGTCCGCCCCACCCGTCAGGGCGTGTGCACCGCCCCGTGCGGGTCCTCGCAGTGCCCCCGCGTCGTGCCGATCGCCAGCACCGCCGGGTCGGCGTGGTCGACCTGGAGCGTGGTGTGGGTGATCGCGTACCGCTCGCGCAGCCGTTCCTGAAGCCGGTCGCGCACTCGGTGGCAGTCGTCGCCGGGCTCGACCAGGACGTGTGCGGACAGCGCCGGGAAGCCGGACGTGATGGTCCAGATGTGCAGGTCGTGGATCTCGGTGACGCCCTCGACCGAGGCCAGGTCGCTGCCGACCGAGTCCGGCTCGATGCCGGCGGGGGCCGCCTCCAGGAAGATCCGCCACGACTCGCGGACCAGCGCGATCCCGGACTTGAGCATCAGCGCCGCGACGATCAGCGACGCGATCGCGTCGGCCCGGGCGAAGCCGGTGCTCAGCACCACGATGCCGGAGATCAGCGTCGCGATGAACGCCCACAGGTCGTTCAGGATGTGCTGGTAGGCGCCCTCGATGTTGAGGCTGGAGCGGTTGGCCCGCGAGATCAGCCACGCCGCGATCACGTTGATCACGATGCCGACCGCGGCGGTGACGATCACCAGCGCGCCCTCGACGTCGGGCGGCGAGATCAACCGGCGGACCGCCTCGTAGGTGAACCACACCGCGAGTACCAGGAACGTGATGCCGTTGATCTGCGCGGACAGGATCTCGGCGCGCTTGAATCCATACGTCCAGCGCCCGCGCGCGGGTCGGGCCGCGAGGCGCATGGCGACCAGCGCGAGGCCGATCGCGAACGCGTCGGTGACCATGTGTCCGGCGTCGGTGATCAGCGCGAGCGAGTTCGCCAGGATGCCGACGATGACCTCGACCACGATGAACGCGCCGATCAGCACGAGCGCGGCGGTCAGGTAGCGCCGGTCCGCGTCCGGGGCCACACCGTGGGAGTGACCCGCGTGCCCGGATCCCCCGTGGTCGTGGCCGCCGTGGCCGTCGGGGGCGGCATGGGCACCGTACGACTCGCCGGCCGGCGCGGCGGACCCGGGTGCGCCCGGGGCGTGGTCGTGCTCGCGGGTGGTCATGAAATCCCTCCGGGAATCTCGCTCGCGCAGCCGGTGTGATCGGTGGCGGGGGCGTGGCCGATGTGCGCCAGCGCCACGTCCAGGAGCAGGCGTACGTGGGCGTCCGCGAGCCGGTAGTAGGCCAATCGGCCCTCCCGGCGCACCGTCACCACCTGGTGCGCGCGCAGCAGCCGAAGCTGGTGCGAGACCGCCGACTCGCCCTGCCCGCACGCGGCGGCCAGGTCGCGTACGCACAGTTCGCCCTCCAGCAGCGCGACCAGCAGGGTCAGCCGCCCGGGATCGCCCAGCAGCGCGAACACGTCCGCGGTCTCGGCCAGATGGGGGCCGTCGGGCAGCCGCGACCGCACCGAGTCCACCAGATCCGCGTTCACCGGCTGCGCCACCGGGTCACCTCCACGATCACGTCCGCCATCGCATCGACTCGGACATCGTAACGTCTGAACAGCTCTTCATACGAGCATGAGAAGAAGGTAGGGGGTGGGGGTATCCCTTCGCAAGCGCACCGCGCCGCCGGGCGAGACGAAAACGACGACGGACCTCGCCCCGACCGGTGGGGCGCCGGCCGGAACGAGGTCCGTTCGGGGGAACGTCAGCCCGTTCGCGGATCCCGATCCAGGTGCGCCCACCACCGCTGCGCCGGCTCGTGGACCCGCCGCCACGTGGCCACGAACAGGTCGCTCGCGGCCGGTCCCGGCCAGTCCGCCGGCAGCAGCGCCGCGGGCAGCCGCGGGTCGCGTTCGAAGGTCAGCCGCCACGCGTGCACCAGCCTGGTGCGCAGCTCGAAAGCCTCCTCGCCGGCGCCCGCCCGGGCATCGGTGAATCGGTTCACGAACGCCTCCAGGTCCGCCCGTACCGCACTCAGGTCCCACGCCTGGTCGACCAGGGCCCGTTCGCGCGCCGCGTCGCACACGGTGGAGGTCATCCAGGTCGCGTGCCCGGTCAGGCCGCGTTCGTCGATCAGCGCCCGCAGCGCGTCCACCCCGCCCGGGTCCGCCGCGATCCACACCCCTCGGCCCAGATCGCCGAAGCCCTCGAACGCGAGCTGCTCCTCGACCACCGCGCGCGCCTCGCGCAGTGCCGCCGGCGGCCGCAGGAGCAACTGCTGCCACTGCCCCGACCAGGGCGTCTCGCGCGTCGCCCGGGACAGCCGCTCGGTCCACCCGGTGAGCAGCCGGTACAACGACGGCGCGAGGGTCAGCCGGGTGTAGCGCCCCTGCGCCCGGGCCAACAGCCAGCCCTCCTGCGTCAGGCGGGTGATCGCCCGCCGGGTCGCCGCCTCCGGCACACCGAGCGCGCCGAGCGCGGCCACCGCCGTCGGCGACCACACGCCGTCGTGCCCGGGCCAGCGCACGTACTCCCCCAGCACGGTCAACAACAACGTGCGCGCACTGGGCCCGCCGCCGGCGGTGCGCCGGGTGCGCGGCGCCGTGCGGCCGTCGCCCCTTGTTTCCTCGTCATCCTCCATGTAGGACATAACTCATTCAAGCATGTTCTTGTGTCCTACGTTCCTATGAAGGGTTCCACTCGTGTCCGCAGCCGCTCCCCCGACCCGCTTCGGCGCCTTCATCGCCCCCTACCACGGCATCGACGGCAACCCCGCGCTGCAACTGCGCCGGGACCTCGACCTGGTCGAGCACCTGGACGCGCTCGGCTTCGAGGAGGCGTGGATCGGCGAGCACCACTCGGCCGGGTACGAGACGATCGCCTCGCCCGAGGTGTTCATCGCCGCCGCCGCCGAACGCACCACCCGGATCCGGCTCGGTACCGGCGTCAACTCGCTGCCGTACCACCACCCGTTGGTCCTGGCGGACCGCATCGTGCAGTTGGACCTGCAAGCGCGCGGACGGGTGATGTTCGGCTCCGGCCCCGGCCAACTGGCCTCGGACGCCTTCATGATGGGCATCGACCCGATGCGCCAGCGGAGCATGATGGCCCAGGCGCTGGCCGCGATCGTGCCACTGCTGCGCGGCGAGACGGTGACCATGAAGACCGACTGGTTCACTCTGGACCAGGCCCGGCTGCACCTGGCCCCGTACTCCCGCGACGGGATCGAGACCGTGTGCGCCTCCACCGTCTCGCCGTCCGGGTCGGTACAGGCCGGCACCCACGGCATGGGTCTGCTCTCGCTCGCCGCCGCCGACCCGTCGGGCCTCGCCGCTCTGGCCACGAACTGGGACGTGTACGCGAAGACCTGCGCCGAGCACGGCCATGTCGCCGACCGCGAGCGCTGGCGGCTGGTGGTGCCGATGCACCTCGCGGAGACCACCGAGGCCGCGCGCGAGCAGGCCGAGTACGGCGTGCACCACCTCGTCGACTACATCCAGGGACTGTCCGGGATGACCATGCCCTGGGGCGCGACCGCCCGGCAGGCCGTCGCGCAGTGGACCGGCGAGGGCTTCCCGACCTTCGGCGTCGCGATGATCGGCACACCCGCGCAGGCGATCGAACGCATCACCGCGATGGCCGAGCACTCCGGCGGCTTCGGCACGCTGCTCCTGCTCGACCTGCCGATCGCGCGCCCCGCGGACAAGCGGCGCAGCTACGAGTTGTTCGCCGAGTACGTCGTGCCGCACTTCACCGGCGCCAACTTGCCCCGGCAGGCCTCGATGGCCTGGGCGAACGAGAACAGCGAGCGCTTCATCGGCGCGCTGCGCCAAGCGGTCGTGGCCGCGATGACACCGCCCGCCGCCTCCTGAATCCACCCGTTCGTCGACTCACCAGGGAGATGACCCATCATGCGAGCAGCGGTACTGCGCGGCGGCGCGTTCACGGTCGAGGACATCGCGGCCCCCGAACCCGGCGAGGGGCAGGTCCTCGTGGAGACGGTGGCCTGCGGGATCTGCGGCTCGGACCTGTCCGCGTACAAGCACACCGCCGAGTTCCTCCAGGCCTCGATCGACTCCGATACGCCCTCGTTCGTCTTCGACCCGAACGCCGACCTGGTGATGGGCCACGAATTGTCCGCACGAGTGCTGCGACCCGGCCCGGGCGTGACCGGCTTCGAGGAGGGCGAGGTGGTGGTCGGTCTGCCGTGGGCGCTGGACGGCGGTGGTGTGTTGCGCACCATCGGCTACTCCAACACCTTCCCCGGCGGCTTCGGCGAGCGCATGGTCATGCAGGCCGCGGCCCTGGTCAAGGTGCCGTCGCACGTGCCGGCGCAGATCGCCGCGCTGACCGAGCCGCTCGCGGTCGGCTTCGGCAACGTGGCCCGCTCCGGCGCGGAGCGGGGCGGCGCGGCGATCGTGATCGGCGCCGGTCCGATCGGCCTGGGCGCGATCGCCGGCCTCGTCGAGCGCGGCGTGGCGCCGGTGGTGGTCTCCGAGCCCTCGCCGCGCCGCCGCGAACTCGCCCGCGCGTTCGGCGCGCACGTCGTGGTCGACCCGGCCGAGCGGGACCCGTTCCTCGCGTGGCGCGAGATCGCCGAGCCCGGACAACCGCTGACCGTCTTCGAGTGCTCGGGCAAGGCCGGGATGTTCGACCGGATCACCTACGCCGCGCCGCGCGGCGCCACCGTGCTGCTGATCGGGGTGTGCATGACCGAGGACACCTTCCGGCCGGTGGTGGGCATCTACAAGGACCTCACGGTCAAGATGTGCCTGACCTATCCACCCGAGGAGTACCCCCGGACGCTGGCCCGGATCGCCGCCGGCAGTGTGGACGCGGCGTCGCTGGTCACCGGTCAGGTCGGCTTCGCCGGGGTGGCCGCCGCGATCGACACGCTCGGCCGCCCGGACGAGCACGTCAAGGTTCTGGTCCGACCGCACCTGGAGGGCTCGGGCGTACATCCCGCCACCGCCTAGGCCCTGTCCGGCCCGGCGCCGGACGCCGGGGCCGGGCCTCGGCGGATGTCACGCGTACGAGTGGACCCGGTTCGGACGACCCTGGCGCGCGCCGTGCGCGGGCGGCGCGCCCGCCAGGGCGTTTCGCCGACCCACGCCCCGAACGCCCCGCCGAGCGGGGTGTGGAAGTGTCGCAAACTGGACGCGCCGGGCGTCGGAATCGGTACGCTCCGAGGGAATTCCCTCGGAAGATCCGTACACCCGCCATCGGGGACATCATGAGCCACACCGGGCACCGTCACGGTGCCGTGTCCGTCCATCACGTGACCGCCACCGGCTCGGGAGGCGCGGTATGACCGTGCTCAACGATGCCCAGCCGGTGTGTCGGTTCGATCTGCCGCCGCACGAGGCGGAGGTGTCCGCGGCGCGCCGCAAGGTGGTCGCGATCACCGTCGAGTGGGGCATGCCCGCGCATGGCGACCTCGTGGACACGCTGCGCCTGGTCGTGTCCGAGCTGGTGACCAACGCGGTCCGGCACGCGGGAGTACTGACCCCCGCCATCGGCGTCACCGTGCGCGGCACCGCCGAGGGTGGCGTGCAGGTGGGGGTGCACGACCGACACCCGTTCTGCCCGAAGGCGCTGTTGGAGACGGTCGACGACGACAGCGGGCGCGGCCTGCTGATCGTCAAGGCCCTGGTCGCGGAGGTCGGCGGGTACGCGGGGATCCAGCCGGACACGACCGGCGGCAAAACCGTGTGGGTGACCCTGCCCCTGCGCTGAACCGCTCGCGGACCCGCGGGGCGCGCTCGCCGCCGCCGCTCACAACTTCAGGTCGAAGCGCTGCTCGACTGCGTCGATCCCCCAGGCGCGGGCCGGATGCTCCTCCGTCAGGGTGAATCCGGCCCGGTCGTACAGATGCCGGGACGCGCCCAGGCCCGCGATCGTCCACAGGTACACCCCGGCCGCGTCGCGCCGACGGGCCTCGACCAGCGCGGTGTCGAGCAACGCACCACCCACACCACGTCCGCGCGCGGCCGGATCCAGGATCACCCAGCGCAGTCGCATCCACCCGTCCTCCTCGCGGGTCAGCCCGATCCCGCCCAGCACCCGCCGCCCGTCCTCCGCGACCCACATCCGCCCGGGCCCGTCGTCCCCCTCCCGCGCCCGGGCCTGCACGAGTCGGGCCATCCCGGCCGCGACATCCGCCTCCATGGTCGTGTCCATCCCGTACTCACGGCTGTACAGCACCCCGTGCAACGCGGCGATCGCCCCGAGGTCACCCGGCCGCGTCGCGTCACGAATGGTCACCGCCGCCGGGTCGGGCGTCGAGGTCATGATCCCGAAATCCCCTTCACTGAAACAGTCGTTTCAGTAGAGAGTAGGCGGGTGACCGCAGACGCGAAACCCCCCACCTCCGCCCGCCGCGCCGACCTGCTCGCCGCGAGCGTGGCCTACGTCGCCGAACACGGCCTGGCCGAACTCTCGCTGCGCCCGCTGGCCCAGGCGATCGGCTCCAGCCCGCGCGTCCTGCTCTACCTCTTCGGCTCGAAGGAGGGCCTGATCCGCGAGATCCTCGCCGTCGCTCGCGTCGAACAACTCGCCCTGGTCGAACGCGCCGACGATCACCCCGGCACCGCCCGGGAAACCCTCGACCTGCTGTGGACCTGGCTCGTCGTCCCCGAACGCCGCGGCGCCCTCCGGCTGTTCTTCGACGGCTACGTGCGCTCCTTCGACGCCCCCGACGGCCCCTGGTCCGACTTCGCCGGCAAGTCCCTGGACGACTGGCTCCCCCCGCTCGACCGCGTCCTCGCCGACCACCCCGTCCCATCGACCCTGGTCCTGGCCGTCCTGCGCGGCCTCCTCCTCGATCACCTCGCCGCGGACACTCCGCGACACCACGAGAGAGTCCAGGCCGCGTGGACGTCCTTCCTGGACCACGCCTTCCCGCACTGACGGGTACGCGCGCTCCGGTGGAGACGGACCGGGCCCGGCTCAGCCCGCCAGGAGCGTGGCCTCCTTCTCCGGCGGCAGTCCCACCACCGGCCGGTCCGAACGTTGCGGCACGATGCCGTTCACCGAGCGGAGCCAGGTCCAGGTGTCCGCGACGGTCTCCTCCACCGGCCGCACACGCAGTCCGGCGCCCAGTGCCTTGCGCACGTCGCGACGGTGGATGCTGTCGTAGTCCGCACCGGCCGGAAGCCAGATCGGCAGTTCGAGCCACGGCTCGATACCCGCCTTCACAATCGTGTCGGGATCGATCCAGCGCAGTTCCGCGTCCGAACCGGTGACCCGAACGCACAGATCGAGCAGCTCGCCCATCGTGCTGTGGCCCGTCGGGCTGACCAGGTTGTAGGCGCCACTGCGACCGGCCTCGGCCGCGTCCAGGGTCCATTCGGCCAGGTCACGGGCATCGATGAACTGAAGCTCGGCCTCCCGCGGCCCCGGCGCCAAAACCGGGCCGCCCCGCGCGATCCGGTTGAGCCACCACGGCAGCCGACCGATGTTCTCCCGCGGCCCCAGGATCAACCCGGCACGCCCGTGCACGTACCGATCGCCGAACGCCCGCTCGACGGCGATCTCCGCCCCGCGCTTGGCGTTCGGATAGGCCACGTCACCGTCGTCGGGCGACCCCTCGACCAGCGGAGCCTCCTCCCCCAGCCCGGCCGGCGTCGGCTGGTCGTACACCGAGCAACTCGAGACGTACGCATACCGACCGACACGATCGGCCAACAGGTCGGCCGAGTCGCGAACCACACGCGGCGCGGCACTCCAGGTGTCCACCGCCAGGTCCCACTCGCCTCCGGCCAACGCCGCCAACCCGCCCTCGGAGGTCCGATCCCCCACCAATGAGCGCACACCATCCGGCAGTTCATGCCGACCGCGATTGAACACGGTCACATCCCAGCCCCGATTCACCGCGGCATCGGTGACGGCCCGACCCACGAACGCGGTCCCACCCAGAATCAAAAGTCGCATGCCCCGACCCTGCCCACCCCCGCCCGCCCCCACAACCACGTCACGCTCTCGGCGGAATCGCCCTCGGCGAAAACCACCCACCGCTCACCCGGCCCCTCGCCGCGAGCAAGGCTCCCCCGCGGCGTCCTGCTCCACCAACTCCCGGTCCACCAACCGCAACAACCGCAACAACTCGGCCCGATCCGCCTCCCCCAGGCGATCGAACACCGCCGCCCCGGCCCCCTGCCGAATCGCCCGGATCCGCCGCAGCTCGGCCCGCCCCCGCTCGGTCAGCTCCACGAGCGTCGCGCGCCGGTCCAGTTCGGAGGCGCTGCGGCGGACCAGTTCGCGCGCGGCCAGGTCGTCCACGACGGTGGTCGCCGAGCGCGGCACGATCTCCAGCCGCGCGGCCAGGTCCGCCATCCGCAGCGGCTCGTCGGCATGGGCGAGCACCTTCATCGCGTGCGCCTGGGCCGGAGTCAGGCCCAGCGGGGCGAGTTCCCGGCCGGCGCGTACCCGGATGCGCTTGGCCACGCGCATGAACAGGTCGCCGATCGGCGCCGAGGTGGATTCCGGCGAACTCACGCGTGTCACGTCCCGAGGAGCGGGGATCCTGCTGGATCCGGGTGCGCCCATTGTCCCGTCAGGCGCGACCGGCAACGACGCGGGCGTGTGGTCGGCGCGGCGGGAGCGGGTCGGCGGAAGCGCGAGCGGAACGTGAGAGGGACCTGGGGGCGTGGGGGATGGACGGGCGGACTTGCCGGGGTTGCGGGGGTGGGCCGGGCCGACGCGCCACAGTCGCGGGGACGGCCGGACCGACTTACCGGAATCACAGGCACCGCCGCCACCCACCCGAATCGCGGACACGGGCGGGCCGACGCGCCAAAGTCGCGGGGACGGCCGGGCCCACTTGCCGGGATCGCAGGGACCGCCGCCACCCACCCGAATCGCGGACACCGGCGGGCCGACGCGCCAAAGTCGCGGGGACGGCCGGGCCCACTTGCCGGGATCGCAGGGACCGCCGCCACCCACCCGAATCGCGGACACGGGGGGGCCGACGCGCCAGAGTCGTGTCCCGCGGCGTTGCTGCTTGTTGGGCGACTTCGTCGCCGGCTCGCGAGGCACCACTTTTTTGCTCCCCCGCTTCGCTCCTCCGCAAAAAAGCGGCCCCTCGCTCGTG
>NZ_JBITJP010000013.1:0-293 GCF_044460165.1 Embleya sp. NPDC050154 | reverse complement strand
CCCATAAAAATCTTGGGGGCCCCCCCCCGCCCCGGGGGGGGGGGGGGGGCCCGCGGGGGGGGGGGGGGGGGGGGGGGGGGGGGCGGCGCGGGGGGGGGGCGTGGTGGCGCCCGAGTGGCTTCCCGCGCCGAGGCCCGAGCCGACCGGACGGTGTCGCCGGCTGAACGGCCGGGCCCCGGGCCGACCCCAACGATGGCCCGGCCCACCAAAGCGGCCCCGGCCCCACCCCCCGCCCCGCGCGCCCCCTCCCGACACACCCCCGCGCGGCCCCGCCCCCCCCCCCCCCCCCCCCC
>NZ_JBITJP010000012.1:280465-317719 GCF_044460165.1 Embleya sp. NPDC050154 | reverse complement strand
CATCACGACCACGGGCCACAGGACCACGACACCGATCAGGAGGACGGCCGGGCCGATCCACGGCAGCGGGGCCAGCGCCTTCTTGACTCTGGTGACGACGGAAGGCGCTCTGCGTACGGCGGTTTCGGCCACGGGGCCGTCCTCCTCCTTCGGTGCTCGGACGTATCTGTGGTGCGTCAGCTCTTCTGCTGCGCGACCGCCGCTTCGGCTTCCTTCTGGAGCTGGTCCAGCACGTCCTTGGGCGACTTGCCGGAGACCGCGCTGCCCAACTGCTCCTTGATCTTGGGCGAGAGCACGTCCCACGCGACGTCGTTGAGCGGGTAGAACTTCGCCTTCGGGAGCAGGTCGATGTACGGCTTGAGGCCGGCGTTGGCGGGGTTGGCCGTCATCTTGGCCATCACCGACTTGGTCACCGGCGGGAAGCTGTACTGCTCCTGGAACTTGATCTGCTGGTCGGTACTGAAGGCGTGGTCGACGAAGGCCTTGATCTGGTCCTTCTTGCCGTTCTTCTTGAACGCCATCATCCAGTCGGCGACGCCGAGGGTCTCGTTCAGCGGACCGGTCCTGCCGGCGATCGGCGCGGTCGCGTACTTGAGGTTCGGGTAGTCCTTCTTGAGCGTGGCGATCATGGTGGGGTTGCTGTTCACCATGCCGACGCTGCCGCCGTAGAAGTCGGTGTAGACGTCCTTGCGGTTCTTGGTGCCGGGGTTGGACTCGGTCAGGCCGGTCTTGACCAGGTTGTCGTTGACCCAGTTCAGGGCCTCGACGTTCTGCGGGCTGTTGACCGTGTACTTGCCGTTGGTCTGGTAGCCGCCGCCGTTGCCCAGCGCCCAGTTCATGAACTCGCCCTGGGCCTCCTCCTTGCCCAGCGGCAGGCCGAAGGGCGTGGGCACGCCCGCGGCCTTGAGCTTGGTCGCGGCGGCCTTGAGTTCGTCCCAGGTCTTCGGCGGGTCGGTGATTCCGGCCTTGGCGAACAGGTCCGTGTTGTAGATCAATTGCCGGGTGCTTGAGGTGAAGGGAATGCCGTACTGCTTCCCCTTGACCGTCGCCGCGGGCGTGAACGACTCGACGAAGTCGGCCTTGACGGCGGGCGACATGACGTCGTCGACCGGGTAGAGCAGGTCGTCGACGACCTTGTCGGCATAACCGCCGGTCTGCAGAAGGTCGGGCATGTCGTTGTTCTGGATCATGGTCGCGACCTGCTTGTCGATGTCGTCCCAGTTGACGACCTGCAGGTTCACCTTGATGCCGGGGTACTTCGCGTTGAAACTCGAAATCACGCCGTTCCAGTACTTCTGCATGCTGCCGTCGCCGCTGCCGTAGTCCGCGACGACCAGCTTGATCGACCCGTCCTTGGGCGCACCGGCCTCACCGGAGGCGCCGGGGGTCGCCTTGTCGTCGTCCTTCTTGTCGTCCGAGCCACCACACGCCGACAGAAGCAGTGCGGCCGACAGTCCTGTCGCCGCCAATGCCATCTGGTGCCGCTTCATCGCAGTACCGCCTTCATGCCTTCGGGAAAACAGGACCGTTGGTGAGGGTTTGGTCGCGCTAAACCCATGCACTCGCTTGCGCAAAACTGTTCGCAACACGGATTTGAAGAAAACTCTTGAGCAGCATCGAGCATTTTGCGGACTCGCCGTGTCGGCAGTCAACACCTCGACGGAAGAAAGGTCTACACCAATCCTGAGATTCCGAGGAGGGGTCGAGGAAGTTTGCAGAGCAATTCGTTACCCATGCGGGACCCATCCGTGCGCGCATGCTGAGGAACCGACACAGACGGTGTCGGTTCGATCTCACGAATGGTCTATCGGGTTGGTTGGCGAACGGATATGCGAACGCCCGGGACGCGTGGTCGCACGTCCCGGGCGAACGGGTGCTTCGGGGGCGCCGGGCGGGTCCGGCGCGCGGGCTCAGACCCGGATCACCCGCACGCCCGCGTCGACGAAGGCGGCGGTGGCCTCCTCGGGTGCCGAGGTGTCGGTCACCAGCACGCCGATGCGATCCAGCGGGCAGATCCGGGCGAACGCGCGGCGCCCGAGCTTGGACGAGTCCGCGGCCACCACCACCCGACCGGCGCCGGCGGCCATCAACTGGTTGATGCTCGCCTCGCCCTCGTGGTGGGCACTCGCGCCGTGCTCGACGTCGATTGCGTCGACGCCCAGGATCGCCACGTCCAGGGCCACCTCGCGCAGGATGCCGGTGGCCAACGGGCCGATCAGTTCGTAGGACTGGGTGCGGGCCACGCCGCCGGTGACGACGATCTTCACGTGCCGCCGTACGGCCAGCTCGCCCGCGATGTTGAGCGCGTTGGTGACGATCGTGAACGCCTGCGCGTTCGAGTCGCCCTCGGTGTGCAGGTCGGCCCGGGCGACCAGGGCACGGGCCACCTCGGTCATCGTGGTGCCGCCGTTGAGCCCGATCGTCTCGCCCGGCTTGACCAGCGCCGCGGCGGCCTGCGCGATGCGCTGCTTCTCGGACGCGTGCCGGGCGGTCTTGTAGCGCAGCGGCAGGTCGTAGGAGACCGCGTGCGCGACCGCGCCGCCCCGCGTGCGGGTCAGCATCTGCTGCTGCGCGAGCTGATCCAGGTCGCGCCGGATCGTCGCGGGCGAGACATCCAGTTCCGAGGCCACGTCCTCGACCTCGAGCCGACCGTGCTTGGCCAACAGCTCGAGAAGCGCACCCCACCGCTCGTAACGGCTCACCCGTGACCTCCGCCCTGTCCGACAGCCCTGGCCGACTCGCGTCGGATCGTTCCGGACATCCTCGCGGGCGCCCCACACGTGTCGAGCGTCGGGGTTTCCGTGAGCCTGCGCTCACTGAACGATGCTGTTGCATGTTCATGTTTTCAACTGCTATCCAGTGAGCACAAACGCGCATTCACGGATCCACCCGCCCTCGGGCTCACAATCTGCCCCACCTACCAGACGCGAGACGCCGATGCCGCACGTGAACACCCCGCCGTCCGACCTGTCCGGCGCGGACTGCGTCGTCGCACTCGACGTCGGCGGTACCGACATCAAGGGCGGCGTGGTCGACGCGGGCGGCAACCTCGTCTACAGCGAGCGACGGCCCACCGGCCGCACGCACGGCCCGAACGCGGTGGTCGCGGGCATCGTCGACTTCGCCGCGGCGCTGCGCGAGCGGGCGGTGGAACTGGGCGGCGTGCCACGCGCGGCCGGGGTCGTGGTGCCGGGGATCGTGGACGACCCGGCGGGCGTCGCGGTGTGGTCGGCCAGCATCCAGTGGCGCGAGGTGCCGCTGCGCGCGCTGATCGCGGACCGGCTCGGTCTACCGGCTGCTTTGAGCCACGACGTGCGCACCGGCGCGCTGGCCGAGGGCCGGCTCGGGGCGGGTCGCGATTGCGACAACTTCCTGTTCGTGGCGATCGGCACCGGGCTCGCCTCGGTGCTCGTGTTGAACGGCCGCCCCTACCCGGGCGCGCATGGACAGGCGGGCGAGATCGGCCACATCACGGTGCGGCCGGGCGGTGGCAGGTGTACGTGCGGTGCGGTCGGCTGTCTGGAGGCGCACTTCTCCGGGCCCGCCATCGCGCACGCGTTCGCCGAGGCCGCGCCGGGTGACGATCCGCCGCTGAGCGCGGCCCAGGTGGTCGCCCGGGTGGCCGCCGGCGACCGGGTCGCGGCCGCCGTGTGGGGGCAGGGCCTGTCCGCGTTCGCGGACGGCCTGCTCACCGGACTCGCGCTGTACGACCCGAAGTTGCTGGTCATCGGCGGCGGTCTCTCGCTCGCCGGGGAACAGTTGTTCAACCCCCTGCGGACGCTGCTCGCCGAGCGCGCCGTGGTTCAACACGTACCGCCGCTGGTGACCGCGGCGCTCGGAGACGAGGCCGGTTGCCGAGGCGCCGGTCTGATCGCGTGGGACACCTTGGAGGTGCGCGGGTGACGGTGCTCGGCAATGCGCGAGTGGTGCTGCCCTCCGGGGTGGTCGAGGGCGCTTCGGTGGGCGTGGTCGGTGATCGCATCGCCTTCGCGGGCCCGGGCCTGCCGGCCGGTCCGGAGCCGGCGGTCGACGTCGCGGGCGGCTGGATCGTGCCCGGCTTCGTGGACATGCACGTACACGGCGGCGGGGGCGGTTCGTACACCTCCGGCGACCCGGACGAGGCGCTGCGGGTGGCCGAATTCCATCGCTCGCACGGCACCACGACCACGGTCGCGAGTCTGGTCACCGCCTCCCCCGCGGACCTGCTGCGGATCGTGACCGAGTTGGCCCCGCTCGTGCACGACGGCAGGCTGGCCGGGCTGCACCTGGAGGGCCCGTACCTGAGCGCGGCCCGCTGCGGCGCGCACGACCCGACCCAGTTGCGCGCGCCCGACCGGGACGAGGTCACCGCGCTGCTGAAGGCGGGCAGCGGCGCGATCCGGATGCTCACGCTGGCGCCCGAACTGCCCGGCGGCATCGAGTTGGTGCGCCGACTGGCGGACGAGGGGGTGATCGCCGCGGTGGGGCACACCGACGGCACCCACCGCGAGACGCGCGCGGCGCTGGCCGCGGGCGCGAGTGTGGCCACCCACCTGTTCAACGCGATGCGCAGCGTGCACCACCGCGAGCCGGGACCGGTCACCGCGCTGCTCCAGGACAGCGACGCGGTGGTCGAGTTGATCAACGACGGCGTGCACCTGCACTCCAGCGTGGTCAATCTGGCCTACGCGAGCGCCGGGCCGGATCGGGTCGCGTTCATCACCGACGCGATGGGCGCGGCGGGCATGCCGGACGGCGTGTACCCGCTGGGGGTGATGACCGTGGACGTGGTCGACGGGGTGGCCCGGCTGGCCGACGGCGACTCGATCGCGGGCAGCACGCTGACCCTGGACCGGGCGCTGCGCAACGGCGTCGCGGGCGGCCTGCCGATCGCCGACGTGGTCCGCTCGCTGTCCGCCACCCCCGCCCGGGCATTGGGCATCGCCGATCGGGTCGGCACCCTGGAGCCGGGCAAGCGGGCCGACCTGGTGGTGCTCGACGACGCGCTGCGGGTGCGCGCCGTGATGGCCGGCGGCGCGTGGGTGGACGACCGCCGCCCCTGACCGAACCGGCCGGCCGCCCCGAAGTCGGGGCGGCCGGCGCTCGGTTGGACCTGGAGGCGCGCCCGCCGGCACTCAGTTGGGCGGGTAGCGCTTTGCCCAGGAGGTATCGCCCGCCTCGGGCCCGTGCAGCGTGGTGCCCTGGGTCATCTCCATCGCGAAGTCGTCGGCCAACTCCAGGATGGCGCCCCGGCCTTCGAGCTCGGCGACCAGGTCCGCGGGCAGCACGGTGTCGCCGTGCATGGCGCCCAGCAGGTTGCCGCAGATCGACCCGGTCGAGTCGCTGTCGCCGCCGTGGTTGACCGCGAGCAGCAGTCCGGTGCGCATGTCCGGCGCCACCAGCGCGCAGTACAGACCGATCGACAGCGCCTCTTCGGCCGTCCAGCCCTGGCCCAGCGCCTCGACCCGCTCGGCCGAGGGCACGCCGGCGCGGACCGCGGCCAGCGCCGCCTCGATCGCCTGCGCCGTCTCGGCGTGCTCGGGACGGGACTTCACCAACTCCAGCGCCACCCGCACGCCCTCCTCCAGCGGCGCGCCCTGCATGACCGCGTGCACGATCACCGCGAACGCGCCCGCCGACAGATAGCCGGTGGGGTGACCGTGCGTCAGCACCGCGCACTCCACCGCGAGTTGGAAGACCAGCTCGGGACGCCAGCCGACCAACAGGCCGAACGGCGCCGAGCGCATCACCGCCCCGCACCCCTTGGAATCGGGGTTCTTCGGCCGCTCCAGCGTGCCCATCACGCTCTCGTCCTCCAGCCCGCGCAGGCACGCGGATCCGGGCGCACGCGAGCTGTACAGCCACTCCTCACGGACCAACCAGCCCTCGTCCTTGCGCTCGTCCGGCCCCCACTCGCTCTGCGTCGCCTTCCAGCGCAGATACGCTCCGTGCAGATCGGTCGGCGGATGCCAGGCGCCGGTGTCCCGGCGCACGTGCGCGCGGATCAGACCCTCCACCGTGAACAACGTCATCTGCGTGTCGTCGGTGATCGCGCCGTGCCGGTGATACGCCGTCACATACCCGACGACCCCGTCGGGCCCGTGCTGTTCGCGGATTTCCGCAAGACTGAGGAACTCGATGCCGGCGCCGAGCGCGTCACCGATCGCCCCTCCGACCAGGCACCCCCGTACTCGCGCCCGAAAGTCCTGCAGCCGGTCTCTGGACCAGAGTGCGGCCATGTGTGTACTCCCCTCCCCCGACACCCCACGGCAGCGTACCCGCGGCAAGTCACCAAGGGGTCGCACACGCGTCCGACGACCCGGTCGGGGCAGCGTCGGCGAGCGGGCACCGGCCGGCCTCCGTCGCGGTACCCGACTCCTATCCACCGCGAAGGAACGAGTATCCACCGGGACGGGACGAGTCCCGGTCCGTCTCGGGCGGGAGCGCCGCGCTCGTGGGGGCATGATCGGGTCGGAGGATAGGCTGCCGTCCCGAGGTGCAGGCCCCGACGAGTCCGGCAACCGTGTCCGGCCCGATCGATCCGCGGCGGCCCACTCGCCTCGGTGCTCGAGTCAGCCGATCCGGAAGCCGACCAACGCTCCCGGATCTCATCGAACGGGACCGCTTGGTGGACGTAATGTCGGATCATTCGGCGCACGACGTGGCGCGTTCGCCCGTGTCCGGAAAAGGATCCGCCGGCCCGGCGGTCGGCCGTGCGGATCGCCGATCGTGGTCGATCATCGGCGAACTGTGCTGTGCGGCGGCGGTTGCGGTCGCGACCAGCCTTCCGCTCCAGTACCTGATCACCCACGCCGGGCTGCCCCGGCCGCGGATCATGGTCGGACCGGACAAGTCGCAGACCCTCTCCAAGTCCTTGATCCCGTTGGAGTTCGCCAGTCTCGGTGCCCTCGCGCTGCTCGGCGCGATCGCCTTCCTGATCCTGCGCGGCGGGAAGCGGCCACTGCTGCGCACCGTGCTGACCTGGGTCTTGCTGACCGCGCTGCCGACGATCGTGCTCGCGCTGCCGCTGTACGCGACCAAGTGGTACTACGGCGGACTCGCGGGCGACAACTCGTTCCGCAGCCAGTACCTGACCCGGATGACCGACTCGCCTCGGCTGTCCGACATGAACTACGAGAACACGCCCCCGCTGTACCCCACGGGCTGGTTCTGGCTCGGCGGACGCTTCGCGAACCTGTTCGGCCTGGCGGGCTGGGAGGCCTACAAGCCGTTCACCATCCTGACCGCGGGTGTCACGGTCGCCCTCGCGTTCACGTTGTGGAGTGCGATCGTCTCCCGTCCGATGGCCATCGCGCTGAGCACCGCGACCACGCTGGTGGGATTGTCCGGGATGTCGCCGGCGGTGAACGAGGGCTACGCGTGGGTCGTCACCGCACTGGCCCCGCCGGTCGTGGTCGCCATCGCGCACATGCTGGCCCGAGGCGGCCGGGACGCCCACCGCGACCGCCGACCGAAGAACCTCGGCGTGCTCCTGGGCATCGGGGTCTTCCTCGGCATCTCCGCGCTGTTCTACACGCTGATCACCGGCTTCCTCACGCTGGTGATCCTCGGATCCGCCGTGGTCGGGCTGGTGCTCGACCGCAGGCGTTCGGCCCGGATCCCGAACCCGCGCGGCGCGCCTGCGTCCGGCTACACGCTCGGTACGGTGCTCGGCCGACTGCTGCCGATCGCGGGCGCGGCGGCGGTGCTCATCCTCCCGGTGTGGCTGCCGTACCTGCTCGAAGCGGTCCGCCAGGGGATGCCCAGGAACGCGGCGCAGCACTACCTCTTTCCCGAGGGGGCGACCTTCGCCACACCGATGTTGGACTTCACGCCGATCGGCGTGCTGTGTCTGATCGGCGTGGTCTGGTTGATCTGGGCGGTCGGAGCCGGCGACATCATCGCGCGCGGGCTCGCGATCGGCGTCGTCGGTTGCTACACGTGGTCGGTCTTCTCCTTCGCCGCGGGTGTCGCGGACACCACCCTGCTGACCTTCCGGGTGACCCCGATCCTGGAGCTCTGTCTGGCCGCCGCGGGGGTGTTCGGGCTCGCTGCCGGGCTGCGGGAGATCCGGGCCAGGGCGACCGAGCCGAGGATCGCGCGCACCGCGCTCGCCGTGGTCACCGTGCTCGCCGTGGCGTCGGGCGTCGTGGTGGCCCAGCAGTTCGCCCGCTCCGACCGGGGTTCGTTGGACCAGGCCCTGGGCGAGCCCTATCCGGACGGTCACGAGCCACGGATCCGGGACGAACCGCCGACCGGCGACACCCTCGCGGCGCTGGAACTGGATCGCATGGTCTTCCGGGCCATCGCCGATGCCACGAAGAACAAGGCGCCGAACAAGACGGTCCTGCTCACGGACAACTACCGACTGCTCGCGATAAAGCCCTACTGGGGCTTCCTGGCCTACATCCCGCAATACTCCAACCCGCTGGGCGAGTTGGACGCGCGCCAGAAGGAGGTCGCCCGTTGGGCCGCCGCCGACTCGGCACAGGATCTGATCAAGCGGATGAAGGCCAGTCCATGGCGTGCCCCGGACGTGATGCTCCTGCGCGCCGAGGCGGACGGGTACCACGCGCGCATGGTCGTCGACGCGTTCCCGATGTCGCCCGAGAACCAGTGGCGCGACGTGGTGTTCCCCAAGAAGCTCATCGACCCCGCGGTGTTCAACCTGAAGAAGGTCGGACCCTTCACCCTGGTGTCGCCGCGCTGAACCCGTACCCGTAGTGCCCGGACACGATCGCGCCCGCCGCCCCTGCGCAAGGGGGCGGCGGGCGCGATCGTCGGTCCACGGGTCGGCCGGATCAGCCCAGGATCGGGAGCATGATGCGTTCGACGTCGGCGTCGTGGCGGCGGGCCACTTCCTGGCGCTCGGGGCTCACCTCGCCGTAGGTGGTGGTGCGCTGGCGGGCTCGGCGGCCCAGGGAGGCGGCCATCGCCTCGAGTTCGGCGATGGACTTCTTGGAGCCGTTGTCGGCGCCCGCCATCCGGGAGATGGTCTCCTCCATGAGCGTGCCGCCCATGTCGTTCGCGCCGCCTTCGAGCATCAGGTTGGTGCCCTCGACGCCGAGCTTGACCCAGCTCGTCTGGATGTTGTCGATCTTGCCGTGCAGCAGGATCCGGGCCATCGCGTGCACGGCGCGGTTGTCCCGCAGGGTCGGGCCCGGGCGGGCGATGCCGGCCAGGTAGACCGGCGCGTTGGTGTGCACGAACGGCAGCGTGACGAACTCGGTGAAGCCGCCCGTCTCGTCCTGGATCCGGCCGAGCAGGCGCAAGTGGCCCAGCCAGTGCGAGGGGGTGTCCACGTGGCCGTACATCATCGTCGACGAGCTGCGGATACCCAGCTCGTGTGCGGTCTTGACCACCTCGACCCAGGTCGCGGCGGGCAGCTTGCCCTTGGTCAGGATCCAGCGCACGTCGTCGTCGAGGATCTCGGCGGCGGTGCCGGGGATGGTGTCCAGGCCCGCCTCCTTGGCGGCGGTCAGCCAGTCCCGGATGGACATCCCGGTGCGGGTCGCGCCGTTGGCCACCTCCATCGGCGAGAACGCGTGCACGTGCATGTCCGGCACCCGCTTCTTGACCTCGCGCGCGATGTCGAAGTAGGCGGTGCCGGGCAGGTCCGGGTGGATGCCGCCCTGCATGCAGACCTCGGTCGCGCCGACCGCCCACGCCTGTTCGGCCCGCTCGCCCACCTGGTCCAGGGAGAGGGTGTACGCGTCCGCGTCGGTGCGTCGCTGGGCGAACGCGCAGAATCGGCAGCCGGTGTAGCACACGTTGGTGAAGTTGATGTTCCGGTTGACGATGTAGGTGATCTCGTCACCGTTCACCTCGCGACGCAAGTCGTCCGCGATCCGGCCGAGTTCGTCCATCGCGACGCCGTCGCAGTGGAACAGCGCGAGGGCCTGGTCGTCGGTCAGCCGGGTCGGGTCGGCGGCGGCCTGGGAGAGCGCCGCCCGGACCTCCGCGTCGAGCCGGACCACCGATCCGGTGGCGGCGTCGGCGACCTGTTCGCGCAGCGACTCCCAGTCGCCGTACACGTTGTCGAAGTCGTCGCGGCGGTCGCTGGTGCGGCCGACGGTGTCGATGCTCACGTGCAGGTCGGTGCGGCCGGACGCGGCGGCGAAGATGTCCTCGGGTTCCTGCCACGGCAGGCCCTCCGGGCACTTGCCCTCGATCGCGAGCCCGGTCTCCGGGTCGGACAGCGCGCGCACGTGCGGCAACACCCGGGGGTCCACCCACGGCTCGCCGCGCAGGATCACCTCGGGGTAGACGTTGAGCCGCTCGCGCAGCGCAAAACCCGCCTCGGCGGTCCGCTCGGCGAGGAACTCGATCTGCGGCCAGGCGAGTTCGGGGTTGACGTGGTCGGGGGTGAGCGGCGATACGCCGCCCCAGTCGTCGATGCCGGCCGCGATCATCAGCGCGTACTGGTCACCGATCAGGTTCGGCGGGGCCTGAATCCGGACCTTGGGCCCGAGCACGAGCCGGGAGACGGCGATCGCGGCGGCCAGCTCGACCAGGTCGGCGTCCGGCGTCGAGCGCATCGCGGTGTCCGGCTTGGCGCGGAAGTTCTGCAGGATGATCTCCTGGATCGAGCCGTACTGCCGGGCGACCTTGCGCATCGCGAAGATCGACTCGGCCCGCTCGGTCATGTTCTCGCCGATGCCGATCAGCAGACCGGTGGTGAACGGGACGTTCGAGCGCCCGGCGTCCTCCAGCACCCGCAGGCGTACGGCCGGCTCCTTGTCCGGCGAGCCGTGATGCGGGCCGCCGGGCTCGGACCACAGTCGGGTCGCGGTGGTCTCCAGCATCATCCCCATCGACGCGCTGACCGGCTTGAGCCGCTGGAAGTCGGTCCAGGAGAGCACCCCGGGGTTGAGATGCGGCAGCAGGCCGGTCTCCTCCAACACCCGCACCGACATCGCCCGCACGTACGAGAGCGTGTCGTCGTACCCGTGCGCGTCCAGCCACTCGCGCGCCTCGGGCCAGCGGTCCTCGGGCCGGTCCCCCAGCGTGAACAGCGCTTCCTTGCAGCCGAGCGCGGCCCCCTCGCGGGCGATCTTCAGCACCTCGTCGGGGCTGAGGAACATCCCGTGGCCCTCGCGCCGGAGCTTGCCGGGGACGGTGACGAAGGTGCAGTAGTTGCAGCGGTCCCGGCACAACCGGGTCAGCGGGATGAACACTTTTCGGCTGTAGGTGATCATCCCGCCGCGGCCCACCGCCTCCAGCCCGGCGTCGCGCACGCGCGCGGCCGACCGGCTCAGGTCCGCCAGGTCCGCGTCGCGCGCGTGCAGGAGCACGGCCGCTTCCGAGACGTCGAGCATGACCCCGTCTCGGGCTCGTCGCAGCGCGCGCCGCATCGAACTCTCGGTGGGACGTCCCTCGTTGGGGGTCGGGGTCATGCGACACCTCGCTGTCGTCGCTGTTGCTCGGGCCTGATCGGCGGGCCGACCGCACCACGTACGCTCCGACCGGCCGACAAACGGGAGCCGACGCGACGCCGTCCCCCGAACAGACCAAGGGTAGGCGTGCTCGATCGAGGGCATCGGGACTCGTGTCGCACGTCACGTGGGTGGTGCGGGCTGCGACGGGTCCGGCCGCCGAACCCCGGACTGTGCCATTCGGGTGACCTTCGATCGACTCGGTCGTTGGACTGTTCGAACCAGACAAGGACCGTGCCGGTGGCCGTGGAGGGTGTCACAATCGGGGCAGGTCGGGGCGACAGGAAGGCGGTGCTACCCATGGCGGCTCTCCCCGCGCAGTCGCACGTCCAGCCCTGGACTGTGGACGAGTGGATCGCTCTCAACGAGGCATCACCGGACGGCAGCCGATACGAGCTCGTCGGGGAGCGTGCTGATGAGCCCGCCGCCATCCATGCGGCACCAGTTCGCGGGTGACCAACTCCGGATGTTCCTGCACGCTGCGGCACCACCCGACTTCATTGCGGTCACCGCGTCCGGCATCCCGATGGGGAACCAGACCGGCCTGATCCCGGACGTGCTCGTCGTCGATCGTTCCGCGCTCGCCGGCGGGATCAAGATGCCCGATCCGTCGCAGGTCCACCTGGTCGTCGAAATCGTCTCGCCGTCGACGACCACGACCGACCGCACCCTCAAGCCCGCCAAGTACGCCGCTGCCGGCATCCTGCACTTCTGGCGCTTGGAGACGGCACGATTTCGCGGACTCGGACTCGATCGACTACCGGTGCTGTTCACCTACACGCTCGACGCCGAGGGCGAGTATCAACTGACCCGCCGCCTTGCGGCGGGCACCACCACTCGGATCGAGGAATCCTTCCCCGTCGAACTCGATCCCGCCGACCTCGTCGCGTAGACCGCCCTCGCACGATCCGCCTCCACCGGGCATGGAGCGGCGGCGTACGGGAGGACCCCCGCACGCCGCCGAGTTCTCGACGGGTCAGACCGAGACGGTGACCGTGTCCTTGCCGGAGCGCAGCAGTGTGCCGTTGGCGGCACCGGTGGTCTCGCCGTCGCGGATGGTCTCCACGCCATTGACCCGGACGCTGACCACGCCGGTCGACTCGCTGGTCAGTCGGGGGCTGTCACCGGGCAGGTCGTGCATCAGCCGGGCCGGCCCGGAGCCGACGGTTGCCGGGTCGAACAGGACCAGGTCGGCGTGGAAGCCCTCGGCGATCCGACCCCGGTCCTTGAGGCCGAACAGCTCGGCGGGCTCTGTGGTGAGCATCTGCACCGCGCGCTCCAGCGAGACCAGCTTGCGGCCGCGCAGCATGTCGCCCAGGAAGCGCGTGGTGTAGGTGGCGCCGCACATCCGGTCCAGGTGCGCGCCGGCGTCCGAACCGCCCAGGATCACGTGCTCGTTGTCCCACACCTGCTGCCGCAGGTCCCATGAGGCCTGGTCGTTGTCGGTGGGCATCGGCCACAACACCGTACGCAGGTCGTCGTTGATGCAGATCTCGACGAGCGTCCAGAAGTCGTCCTGGCCGCGCTCCTTGGCGATGTCCGCGACCACCCGGCCGGACAGGCCCTCGTTCGCCTCGGAGTAGGTGTCGCCGATCACGTAGCGGCCGAAGTCGGCGAGCCGGCGGAAGACGCCCGCCTCGGGGCTGTCCGCGTTGCGCAGCATCTCCGCGCGCACCTCGGGGTCGCGCAGCTTGGCGATCCGCTCGGGCACCGGCAGGGACAGGATCGGGCCCCAGCCCGGGATCAGGTTGAGCGCGCAGTAGGTCAGGAAGGACATGTTCATCGGGACCAGGACCGGCATGGTCAGGATGACGATCCGCCCGCCGGCCTCCTTGGCCTTCTCCGACGCGTAGATCTGGCGCGGCGCGCGGTCGGGCGCGGCGGCGTCGACGGTGAGCACGTTCCAGTTCATCGGCCGGCCGGCCGTGGTGGTCATCTTGACCAGCAGGTCGATTTCCTCATCCGAGAACTTGTCCAGACAGCCGGCGACGATGACCTCGAGCTGAGTGCCCTCGTGCTTGCCGACCTCCTCGCACAGCGCCAGGATCTCGGCCGGCGTCGCGGCTCGCGAGGGAACCGGGTTGCCGTCGCCGTCGGTGTGGTTGGACTGGCCGGTGGAGAAGCCGAGCGCGCCGGCCTCCATCGCCTTGCCCAGTTCGGTCACCATCGCCGCGACCTGCTCGGGCGTGGCCTCCTTGCCGACCGAGTCGGCGCCCATCACGTAGCGGCGGATCGCGCAGTGCCCGGCCATGAAGCCGGCGTTCACCGCGATCTTGCCCTCCAGCTTGTCCAGGTACTGGGCGAAGGTCTCCCAGCTCCAGTCCACGCCGTTCTCCAGCGCGGGCAACGCCATGCCCTCGACCTTGGCCATCATCCGACGGGTGTAGTCGGCGTCCTCGGCCTTGAGCGGCGCGAGCGTGAAGCCGCAGTTGCCGCCGATGATCGTGGTCACGCCGTGGTTGACCGAGGGCGTGGCGTACGGGTCCCAGTGCAACTGGGCGTCGTAGTGGGTGTGCGGGTCGACGAACCCGGGAGCCAGGATCAGACCCTCGGCGTTCTCGGTGCTCGCGGCCTCTTCGGTTATGCCGCCGGCGGGGGTGACCGCGACGATCCGGCCGTCCCTGATGCCCACGTCACCGAGGAAGGACGGCGCGCCCGTCCCGTCGACGACGGTGGCTCCGGTGATGACGTGGTCCAGCATGGCGAAGCTCCTTCTGCCCTCGGTGTTGCCCGCGAACGCGGCCGGTCGCATGCCCGCGCATACCCGACCCCGCCCACCCACGAAACTGATGGTACGTCAGATAATCGAGGTCGCCAGGGGCCGGCGCGGGATGAGACGGGGCTCACCACAGTCATGCCTTGGCGGCATATCCCACCGGTGGATCCGCGCGGCTCGCAACGGCCTCCCGCAACCGCTCAGAAGAGCTTCACGCCCGCCATCCACCCGCCGTCGACCACGATGTGGGTGCCCGTCATGTACGAGCTGTCGGCGCTCGTCAGGAACAGCGCGGCGGAGGCGATCTCGTCCGGCTCGCCGATTCGGGCCAGAGGTATGCCGCCGAACACCTCACTCACCGGGTCCGGCTCGCCCGGCGCCGGAGTGGGTGCGGTCAGGCCCTCGATGTCGGCCGGATTGGTCATCGGCGTGCGCACGCCGCCCGGGCAGATCGCGTTCACCCGGATCCGCGGTCCGGCCTCCAGCGCGGCCACCCGGGTCATCGCGAGCACCGCGCCCTTGGTCGAGGCGTACGCGACCAGCCCCTCCATGCCGGCCAGCCCGGCATAGGACGCGATGTTCACGATCGTGCCCGGACCATCCGTCGCGCGGATCGCCGGGAGCGCGGTCTTCATGCCCAGGAACGTGCCGAGCTGGTTCACCTCGACGATCCGCAGGTATGCCGCCCGGGACATCTCCTCGATCGGGTCGAAGGCCAGGATCCCGGCGTTGTTGACCAGCCCGTCGAGCCTGCCGAACGTGTCGACCGCGGTGTGCACCGCGCGCTGCCAGTCGTCCTCGTCCGACACGTCCAGGTGTACGTAGCGGGCCGCGTCGCCGATCTCCTTCGCCGCCGCCTCGCCCGCTTCGTCGAGGATGTCGGCGAGTACGACCCGCGCGCCCTCGGCCGCGAACAGGCGGGCCTCCACCACGCCCTGCCCGCGCGCCGCACCGGTGATCAGGACCACCCTGCCGTCCAGCTTGCCCATACCGAACTTCCTTTCGGAGAACCGAGACTGATGGAACGTCAGAGCATCTGCGCGTCGGGCCGGCGGGACGAGGCCGGCACGCGGGGTCAGGACAGGTGCGGCGCGACCTCGGCGGCGAACCGGGCGATCTGGTCGAGCAACTCGGCCAGGTCCCGGCTGCGGAAGCGCACCTGGATCTGGTTCGCGCCCTGCTCGCCGTACCAGCGCAGCGACTCGGCGAGCTTGTCCGGGCTGCCGGTGAGGGTGTTCGCGCCGACATCCCAGCCGGCTTCGCCCACGTAGAGGAGCTCGGTGATCGCACCGATGTCCAGTCGCTCGTCCGCGCGGCCGAACTCCTCCTGGTAGCGCCGAAGTTCGGCCAGCTGATCGGGGTACGTCGCGCGCGGGCTGCCCTGCGGCAGCCAGCCGTCGCCGTACTTGGCGACCCGCTTGAGCGCGGCGCCGGCCGAGCCGCCGATCCAGATCGGCGGACGCGGGGTCTGCACCGGACGCGGCAGCGCGCCCATGTCGCTGACCTGCCAGCGCTCGCCCGAGAAGGTCACGTACTCGTCCCGCAGCGCGAGGTCGAGCAGTTCCAGTGCCTCGTTGAGCGCCTTGCCCCGGGTCTTGAAGTCCACCCCGAGCATCTCGAACTCGGCCTCGACGTGACCGGCGCCGGCGCCGACGATCGCGCGACCCTTGGAGATCCGGTCCAGCGTCGCGAACGCCTTGGCGGACATCATCGGATGCCGGTAGGCGAGAACCGACACGTGACTGATCAGCCGGATCCGCTCGGTGATGCCCGCGAGCCAGCCGAGCGTGGTCATCGTGTCCCACCACTCGGTGCCCATCGCACCGGCGTGGCTGCGCGGGATCGCGGTGTGGTCGCAGACCGCGATGTACGCGAAGCCGGCCCGATCGCAGGCCTGTGCGATCTCACCCAGCTCGTCCGGCCCCGAGGTCTCCTCCCATGCCTCCGCGTACAGCTTGCTCTGCGACTGGATGGGCAGCTGCATGCCGACGTGCAGGGTGCCCGGGGGCAGGATCGCGGCCATGAAAATGCCTCCGAGGGATCGAGGGAGATCGTTGGACTGTGGCGAACGCGTGTCACATACTCCGATCTAACGGGTCGTCAGACAAGGCCGAAGTACCGCTCCTGGAGGAACCGGACCGTGATCAACACCACCGACCCGAGCATCGACGAGGCCGAGGTGCGGATGCGGCTCGATGTCGAGGAGGACACCGGCATCGCGGTGCTCACGTTGTGTCGACCGGACAAGCTCAACGCGTGGAGCTGGGAGGCGACCCGACAGTTGGGCATCATGGCCGACCGGATCCGCTTCGACGAACGGGTCCGCGTGGTGTTGCTCCGAGCCGAGGGGCGCGCGTTCTGCGCGGGCATCGACGTGACCGCGCCCGGCGGTGCGATCACCGGCCGCTCCGGCGCGGAACGCACCCGCAACTACTACGAGGGCCTGCGCTGGGTGCACGAGCGCTTCCGCACCTTCGCCCGGCTGCCGCAGCCGGTGATCGCCGCCGTCCAGGGCTACTGCCTGGGCTTCGGCTTCGAACTCGCGCTGATGGCGGACATCCGGATCGCGGCCGACGACGCCCGGTTCGCGCTGCCCGAGGCGCAGATCGGTGTCGCGGTGGACGCGGGCGGCGACATCCGCATCGCCCGCGAGGCGGGCGCCGGCTGGGCCAAACTCCTGTCCCTGACCGGCCGCCGCATCGACGCCGCCCTGGCCGAACGCCTGAACCTGGTCCAGGAGGTGGTCCCGGTGGCGGACCTGGACCACACCGCCCGCACCCTGGCCGAAGAGATAGCCGCCAACGCCCCATTGGCCGTCCAGGGCATCAAACGCAGCATCGACACCTTCGCCGACGCCAACCTCGACGCGGCCCTGGGCCTCACGGCCATGTCCGCGGCCCTGACCCTGGTCTCCGAAGACTCGGTAACCGGCTACGCAGCCAAGGCAGCCCGCAAACCAGCCGAATTCGAAGGCAAATAAACCCACCCAAAAACCCCGACCGCCCCCAACCCCAAGCAACCCACCCAACACAGCACAGCCGCCCCGACCCGATCAACTCGACCCGCCCAAGTCGGCCAGACCAGGCAAGCCGGCACAACTCGACCCAACCAAGTCGGCCGGCGCAACTCGACCCGACCAACTCAGCCGACCCAATCAGCCCGGCCGGCGCTTGAGGCCAAGTAGCCCGGCCGGCGCTTGAGGCCAAACAGCCCGGCCGGCGCATGAGGCCAAACAGCCCGGCCGGCGCATGAGGCCAAACAGCCCGGCCGGCGCTTGAGGCCAAACAGCCCGGCCGGCGCTTGAGGCCACCTAGGCCGGAGGCCAGGTCACCCCAGCCCGGCCGGCGCATGAGGCCAAGCAGCCGGCCGGCACATGAGGCCAAACCCCCACCCCGCGTCAGCGGCGAACCGCCTCCTCCGCAGCCCGCGCCCGAAGCTCGAACTTCAACACCTTCCCGCCCGGATTCCGCGGCAACTCGGTGACGAACTCGACCGCCCGAGGCACCTTGTAGTTCGCCATCTCCTGCCGGCAGAACGCGATGACCTCCTCGGCCGTGACCTCCGCCCCCGGCCGCAGCAGCAGGTACGCCTTGCCCACCTCACCCATCCGCGCGTCCGGAACGCCCACCACCGCGGCCTCCGAGATCGCCGGATGCCCCGCGAGCACCGACTCGATCTCCGCCGGGTAGGCGTTAAAGCCGCCGACGATGAACATGTCCTTGATCCGGTCGGTGATCCGCAGGTTGCCGTGCTCGTCCAGCACGCCCACGTCGCCCGTGTGCAGCCAGCCGTCCGCGTCGATCGCCTTGGCGGTCTCCTCCGGGTCCTCGAAGTAGCCCTTCATCACGTTGTAACCGCGCACCCACACCTCGCCGGACTCGCCGACGGCGGTCGGCTTCCCGTCCGCGTCCACGGTGACCACCTCGACCCCGGGGATGGCCCGCCCGGACGTGGACGAGATGACCTCGGCCGAGTCGCCCTGCCGGCACATGGTGGCCGTACCGCACGACTCGGTCAGCCCGTACGCGGTGAGCACCGAGTCGAAGCCCAGTTCCTCGGCCATCCGGGTGACCAGGGACAGCGGCACCGCCGCCGCGCCGGTGACCGCCAGACGCAGCGAGGACAGGTCGTACTTGCCCGTCCCCTCGCGCGCCACCGCGTCCAGGAGCGACGTGTAGATCGTCGGCGCGCCCGGCAGCACGGTGACCTTCTCCTGCTGGATCACCGCCATCGTGGCGTCCAGGTCGAAGACCGCCTGCGGGAGCATCGTGGCGCCCTTGATCAGGCTCGCGATGATCCCGGCCTTGTACCCGAAGGTGTGGAAGAACGGGCTGACGATGAGATACCGGTCGCCCTCGGTGACACCGACCACCGACGCCCACGTGTCGAACACGCGCAGCGTCTGCGCCTGGGTGGTCATCACACCCTTGGGCTGCCCGGTGGTGCCGGAGGTGAAGATGATGTCGCCGATGTCGTCCGCGCCGACGCTCGCCTTGCGGGCGTCCACCTCGGCGGCGGTGATCCGCTCGCCGCCGGCCAGGAAGTCCGCCCACGCGACGCAGTCGTCCGGCGCGGTGTCCGCGAGCACGACCACCCGGCTCAGCTCGGGCAGGTCCGCGAAGGCCCGGCCCTCGGCCGCGCCGCCGGCCGCCTGACGGAGCATCCCGACGTAGGACGAGCCGAGGAAGGTGCCCGAGACGAACAGCAGCTTGGCGTGCGTCTTGGCCAGCACGAACTTGGCCTCGGCACCCTTGTACCGGGTGTTCATCGGCACCACGACCGCGCCCGCGGTCAACGCGCCGAGCGCGGACACGATCCAGTCCAGCGAGTTCGGCGCCCAGATGCCGACCCGGTCGCCCTTGTCCACGCCCGCCGCGACGACCGCCGCCGCGGCACGCCGGACGCGGTCCCGCAGTTCGACGTAGTCGACCCGTACATTGCCGTCCACCACGGCCTCACGGTCACCGAAGCGGTCCGCCGCGCTGTCCACGAGGGCAGGGATGCTCCCCCACTCAAGGTCCCCTTGCATGATCGCTCCCGGTGAGGCCAGAGGTTGATTGAACCTGACGGTACGTCAGATCATGGCGGCGAGGGAAGCGGCATCACGGCGATCGAGACGCAGACCACCGCGACGTGGTGGTCACCGATGATTGAGGGCTGAGGCATGCGCAAGTTCGAGACGCTGGGCTACGAGCAGGAGAACGGCGTCGCGTGGGTGACGTTGAACCGCCCGGACCGGCACAACGCGTTCGACGTCACGATGATCGACGAGCTGCACACCGTGTGGCGTGAGCTGCGCCACGACGACGACGTGCGCTGCGTGGTGCTCACCGGCGCGGGCGACAAGGCGTTCTGTACCGGCATCGACCGGGGCGTGGACATCCCACAGCCGTCGTCGCCGTACATGATGGACGACCCGATGCTCAGGATCGGGCCGAAGTTCTCCGACCTGTGGAAGCCGGTCATCATCGCGGTCAACGGGATGGCCTGCGGCGGCGCGTTCTACCTGCTCGGCGAGTGCGAGTTCGTGATCGCGGCGGAGGAGGCGACCTTCTTCGACCCGCACACCACGTACGGCATGGTCTCCGGATTCGAGTCCATGCACCTGGCCCAGCGCATGCCGCTGGGCGAGGTCATGCGGCTCACCCTGCTGGGCAACGCGGAGCGGATGAGCGCCAAACGCGCCTATGAGACCGGGCTGGTGTCGCAGGTGGTGCCCGCAGCCGAGCTCCTGGACACCGCGCGCTGGGCCGCCGAGACGATCGCCTCCTACCCGCCGCACGGCGTACAGGGCTCGGTCCGCTCGATCTGGGCCGCCCGCGACCTGACCCGCGCACAGGCGCTCACCATGGCCCCGCACATGATCGAACTGGGCAACCTGGACTGGTCCGAGCAGGCCGGCCTGTTCCAGACCCGGAGCAAGGAGTACCGGATCCGCTGAGGGCGTGCCGAGGCCCCCCGACCCGCTCGCGCGGATCGGGGGCTCGGCCGGACGACGGCCGCCCTGTTGCGTCGTCGGGCTGTGGGGCTCGAAGGGCCGGGGTGCTCGAAAGGCCGGGGCCGGAAGGCCGCGGGTCGGAAGGTCGCGGGTCGGAAGGTCGTGCGGCTCAGAAGGTGGGCGTGGTCGGGGCCGGTGACGCCCCCAGCAGGTCCGTCGCGACCCGGTCGCGGTGTGCGCCCGTGTCGCCCCACGCGCTGCACAGGGCCCACGCGCGCTTCATGAAGAGCTGGAGGTCGTGCTCCTCGGTGTAGCCGATCGCGCCGTGCACCTGGAGGCAGTTGCGGGCCGCGAGGTCGGCCGCCTCGCTCGCGTAGATCTTCGCCATCGACACGTCGCGGTCCGCCGAGGGCAGGTCGCGAGCGAGCGAGTAGGCCGCGCGCAGCACCACCGGGCGGGCGAACTCCAGCCTGATCAGCACGTTGGCCAGGTGGTGCTGGACCGACTGGTGGGTGCCGATCAGCACGCCGCGCTGGACCCGCTGCTTGGCGTAGTCCACCGTCATGTCCAGCATCCGTCGGGTCAGGCCGAGCAGTTGTGCCGCCGCGCCGAGCGCACCGCGGTTCGCCGCACGGGCCAGCGCCCGGTGGGCATCGGAGGCCACCAGAGTCTGGTCGGTCGGCCGGAAACCGACGGTGTGGAGCTTGCGGCTGCGGTCGACCGAGCGTTGTGCGGTGAGTTCGCAGTCGCCCGGCTCGACCACGTGCAGCTCGCCGTTGTCCAGCCCGATCACCAGCAGGTCGGCCGCCGCCGCCTCGACCGCGAGCCGCTGCCCCGGCAGCAGCACCGACGCGGTGGCCTGCCCCGCGGCGATCTTCGCCAACCATCCGGCGTCGGGGGCGAACTCGGCGAGCAGGCCGACCGCGACCGCCGATTCGAGCAGCGGTTCGGGTAGCGCCGCGTAGCCGGTCTCGACCAGCACGGCGGCGAGTTCCTCGTCGCCCATGCCCAGGCCGTCGTACTCCTCGGGGACCACGATGCCGGTCACGCCGACCTTGGCGAGTTCGGCCCAGCGCTCGGAGATCGCGCTGTCGGCGTCCCACGCGGCGCGTACGTGTGCGGTGGTGCACCGGTCGGCGAGGAATTCGCGGACCGTGTCGCGGAACAGTTCCTGGTCTTCGGTGTATGCGAGGCGCATCGTCGGAATCCTTCTACTTCGCTCGGGGCAGGCCGAGGATGCGTTCGGCGATCGTGTTCCGCTGGATCTCGTTGGTGCCGGCGTAGATCGGCCCGCCGAGCGCGAACAGGAAGCCGTCCAACCAGCCGCCGTCGCCGTCGTCCAGTTCGCCCGCCTCGCCGAGCAGGCGCAGCGCGGTCGCGTGCAGCTCGACGTCCATCTCGGACCAGAAGACCTTGTTGATCGAGGAGTCCGCGCCGATCGCGCCGCCCGCCTGAAGCTTGGTGACGGTGCCGAAGGTGAACAGCCGGTACGCCTCGGCGTCCATCCACGCGCGCACCACCGCGTCCCGCTCGGCCGGGCGCGGGTCCCGCCGGTACAGGTCCAGCAGCCGGTTCGCCGGTGCCACGAAGCGGCCCGGGCTGCGCAGGTTGAGCCCGCGCTCGCTGCCGGTGGTGGCGATCATGATCTTCCAGCCCTCGTTCACCCCGCCGAGCACGTCTGCGTCGGGCACGAAGACGTTGTCCAGGAAGACCTCGGCGAAGCCGGGCTCCCCGTCCAGTTGCGGGATCGGCCGCACGGTCACGCCCTCGGCGGCGAGGTCGACCATGAAGTAGGTCAGGCCGCGGTGGCGCTGCGCGTCGGGATCGGTGCGGAACAGGCCGAACAGGCGGTGTCCGTAGGTGCCCCGCGAGCTCCAGATCTTCTGCCCGTTCAGCAGCCACCCGCCGCGCTCGTCGTCCCGGTCGGCGCGCGAGCGCACGTTGGCCAGGTCGGAGCCGGCCTCCGGCTCGGACCAGCCCTGGACCCAGATCTCCTCACCGGAGGCCATCTTCGGCAGGTAGCGGTCCTGCTGCTCCTTGCTGCCGAACTCGAAGACGGTCGGCGCGAACAGGAAGATGCCGTTCTGGCTGACCCGGCCGGGGGCGCCCGCGCGGTAGTACTCCTCCTCGAAGATCAGCCATTCGGTCAGGCCGGCCTCGCGCCCGCCGTACTCCTTCGGCCAGGACACCACCGCCCAGCGCGCGTCGAAGAGCTTGCGCTCCCACGCCTGGTGGGCCGTGAAGCCCTCCCGCGTGTCCATCGACGGCAGTGGCTCGGCGGGCACGTTGGCGGCCAGCCATGCGCGCACCTCCCGGCGGAACTCCTGCTCCTGCTCGGTGAATTCGAGATCCACTGGGCGACTCCCTCGACGGGTGTGAGACCGAGGACACACAGGTCGAAACCCGGTCGGACACGGGTAGCATAACTGACGGGTCGTCAGGTTAGCTGTTGCACGCGGTGTGGCGACACCGTAAGCGGCGTGCGATCGGACACGCGGGCGGGCTTTTCGGCCCACCGGAGTGCGAGCGCGAATCGCCGGCCGAACACACGAGGATCAAGGGGGCCCCAGTGGCCGAGGCATACATCGTCGACGCGGTCCGTACGCCGGTCGGCCGCAAGAAGGGCAGCCTGGCCGGGGTGCACCCGGCCGACCTGGGCGCGCACGCGATCAAGGCGCTGGTCGAGCGCAGCGGGATCGACCCGGACGTGGTCGAGGACGTGGTGTTCGGCTGTGTCGACACGATCGGCCCGCAGGCGGGCGACATCGCGCGCACCGCGTGGCTCGCGGCGGGCTACAGCGAGGCGGTGCCCGGGGTCACCATCGACCGACAGTGCGGCTCCTCGCAGCAGGCGATCCACTTCGCGGCCCAGGGTGTGATGTCCGGGACGCAGGACGTGGTGATCGCCGGTGGCGTGCAGAACATGAACCAGATCCCGATCGGCTCGGCGATGACCTCGGCCGTGCCGCTCGGCTTCTCGGACCCGTTCTCCGGTTCCAAGGGCTGGGTGGCGCGCTACGGCGACGAGCCGGTGGACCAGTTTTACGGCGCCGAGCTGATCGCGAAGCGGTGGGACATCTCTCGCGAGGAAATGGAGCGCTTCGCGCTCGCGTCGCACGAGCGCGCCCTGCACGCGATCGACAGCGGCTTCTTCGAGCGCGAGATCGCGCCGATCGACGTGGACGGCACGCTGGTCTCGGTCGACGAGCCGCCGCGCCGGGGCACCACCTTGGAGAAGATGGCGGAGCTGAAGGTGCTGATGGAGGGCGGCCGGATGACCGCCGCCGTCGCGTCGCAGATCTCCGACGGTGCGGCGGCACTGCTGATCGTCTCCGAGGGCGCGCTGAAGCGGTACGGTCTCACCCCGCGCGCCCGGGTCCACCACATGAGCGTGCGCGGCGCGTCCCCGATCGAGATGCTCTCCGCGCCCATCCCGGCCACCGAGTACGCGTTCGCCAAGTCCGGCCTGGGCATCGACGACATCGACGCGGTCGAGATCAACGAGGCGTTCGCCCCGGTCGTGCTGTCCTGGATGAAGGACATCAAGGCCCCGCACGAGAAGGTCAACCCCAACGGCGGCGCCATCGCCCTGGGCCACCCGCTCGGCGCCACCGGCGCCCGCCTGATGACCACGCTCCTGCACCACTTGGAGCGCACCGGCGGCCGCTACGGCCTGCAGACCATGTGCGAGGGCGGCGGCCAGGCCAACGCCATGATCATCGAACGCCTGGGCTGACCCGGCGTCGGCTCGCGCGACACGCGAAGCGTGGGCTCGCGCGACACGCGAAGCGTGGGCTCGCGCGACACGCGAAACGCGAAACGCCGAAGGGCGCGAGCACCGGATTCGGTGCTCGCGCCCTTCGGCGTTCGTGGGGTCGCGCCGGATCAGATCTGCCGCTGGTACGGGTGCGGCTCGTACTCGGCCGGGTGCTGCGGCGCCGCGTGCTGCGGGGCATGGACCCGGGGGATGCGGCTGGGCCACCAGTTGGCCCGGCCCAGCAGGGTCATCAGCGAGGGCAGGATCACGATGCGGACCACGATCGCGTCGATCAGGACCGCGGCGGCCAGGCCGATGCCCATCTGCTTCATGTCCAGCATGCTCAGCGTGCCGAAGACCACGAACACCGAGACCATCACGATCGCCGCGCTGGTGATCACGCCGGCCGAGCTGGTGATGCCCCTCTCGACCGCGGCCTTGGTGGACATGCCCTGCATGGCCGCCTCACGGATCCGGCTGACCACGAAGACGTGGTAGTCCATCGACAGGCCGAAGAGCATAACGAACAGGAACAACGGCAGCCAGGAGATGATCGCGCCGCTGGAGTTGAAGTCCAGGATCCCCTCGGCCCAGGTGTGCTGGAAGACCACGACCAGGAAGCCGAACGAGGCCAGCGCGGAGAGCAGGTTGATCCCGATCGCGGTGAGCGCCACGACCACCGAGCGGAACGTCACCGACATCATCACGAAGGTCAGCAGCAGCACGAACGCGATCACCAACGGCAGCTTGTCCTGCACGTGGTCGGCGAAGTCCTTGTTCGCGGCCGTCTCGCCGGAGACCGCGAACTCCGCGCCGGAAACCTTGCCGACGGTGTTCGGCAGCACGCTCTCGCGCAGTTGCTTCAGCGCCGCCTTGGCCTGCGTCGAGCTGGAGATGTGCGGCACGGTCACGTCCACCTTGAACGCGCGCCCGTCCTTCGAGACCAGCACCTCGACCGGGTCCTGGGTGAACAGCGGGTTGTTCCGGGTCTGCGCGACCGCCCGGTCCAGCGCGGCGCGGGTCTCCTTCTCCTTGCCGACCGGAGCCAGCGCGACCAGGTTGTACGGGCTGTGCTTGCTCGGGTACGCCTCGGTCATCCGGTCGTAGGTCTGCATCGTGGCCATCGAGCGCGGGAAGTCGTCGCTGGAGGTGTTCTGCAGCTTCATCCCGAAGGCCGGCAGGGCCAGCGCGCCCAGGGCGATCACCGACACCGCGAGGGTGATGGCGGGGTGGTTCAGCGCGGGACGCAGCAGCGCCTTCCATACGCGCGGCTCGCGGTCCTCACGGGCGGTCAGCCGCCACAGGATCGGGATCCGCGGCCGGTCGATCCGGTTGCCCAGCTTGGCCAGCAGCGCGGGCAGCACGGTGAGCGAACCGATCATGGCGACCGCGACCACGATGATCCCGCCGGTGGCCAGGCTGGAGAAGACCGCGTCGTCGGCGATGTACATGCCGGCCATCGAGACGGCCACCGCGATCGCGGAGACCACCACGGCGTGCCCGGAGGTGGCGGCGGCGATCTCGATCGCGTCGATCCGGCCGCGGCCCTTGGCCCGCTCCTCCCGCTCACGCTTGACGTAGAAGAGCGAGTAGTCGACGCCGACCGCCATGCCCATCATCATGATCACGCTGGAGACGGTGCCCGAGTCGGGGAAGACCGAGGAGGCGAGGCCGTACAGGCCGATCGAGGCGCCGACCGCGGAGATGGCCAGCAGCACCGGCACCGCGGCGGCGATCATCGCGCCGAACGCGACCATCAGGATGACCAGCGTCACCGGCAGGCTGAACAGTTCGGCCTGGCCGAGGTCCTTGCCGATCTGGTCCTGGATGCCCTTGCCGATCGACGCGTCGCCGATCTCCTCGACCCGCAGGTCCGGGTGCGCCTTCTGGACGCTCGCGGTCGCCTTGAGCAACGGGTCGATGTGGTCCTGGGCCTTGTCCGCCGACCCCTTCATGGTGAGCGGGACCAGCAGCGCGCGCCCGTTCTCGGCCGGGATCGGCGCGGCGACGTCGGCGACCTCGGGCAGCGCCCGCAGCTTCGCGGTGACCTCGGCGGCGACCTTGTCGGCCGCGGCCCGGTCCAGCGTGCCGTTCTTCGCGGTGATCAGCACATTCTCGCTCGCGGCGGCGTCGAGGCCGTACTGCCGGGAGATCTCGTCGGCCCGGCCGGACTGGCCGTTGCCCATGTCCGCGTCGGTGGTCTTCTCGGTACCCGCCATGCCCCCGACGACCAGGCAGATGGCGACGAATGCGATCCACATGGTGATCGCCCGCCACGGGTGGGTGGCGCTCCATCGTGCGACGCGAACGGTCGCCGGCTGCTTGGCCATTGTCAGGTCCCCTCGTGTTCCACTGCGTGTCCCGCTGACAGTTCGAGTCTGTCGGCGGGACGCTCGCGGAACACTGCGCCGGGGCCCCGATCCGGGGTGGGTCCAGACCCACCCCCGGGTGGGCGCGGACACCGTGCGAATACGACGCCGGCACCGCCCGGGTGGGGCGATGCCGGCGTTCGCGGGAGGGCGGTCAGACCCGGGTGGACTCCAGGTCGTGCAGGATCCCGCTCGCCTGCTCGACGATCCGGGTGATCAGTTCGGCGCACGAGGGCAGGTCCTCGATCACGCCGACCACCTGGCCCGAGGCCATCACGCCCAGGTCCGGACGGCCGTCCACCATCGCGGCCTTGAGCAACATCGGCGTGTTCGCCGCCATCAACACCTGCGGCCAGCTCAGCCCTTGCGACTTCTTCATCGCCAGGCCCTCGCGGACCATGTCGGTGAGCCTGGTCCCGCTGAGCTTTTGGAAGCGCACCGCGTTGGCGATCGAGCGCGGATAGCGGGCGAGCACCGAGCGCTGTTCGAGCCGCTTGACGAAGTCGGTCGCCAGCACCCGGTGCGGGACGCCGTCGACCTCCTTGGACACGATCGTGCCGTTGACGTCGGTGGCCAGGTAGACGTCCTTGACCGCGTGCCCCACCGGGCTGTCCGAGGTGAGCAGGAAGCGGGTGCCCATCGCGATCGCGTCCGCGCCGTACGCCAGGGCGGCGACCAGGCCGCGCCCGTCGAAGAAGCCGCCCGCCGCGATCACGGTGACGTCGCTGCCCCGCAGGACGTCGGTGACCTGCGGCAGCAGCAGCGTGGTCGGGATCGAGCCGGTGTGCCCGCCGCCCTCGCCGCCCTGCACGATCACGCCGTCGACGCCCCACTCGGCGACCTTCTGCGCGTGCCGCTTGGCGCCGATCGAGGGCACCACCAGCATGCCCAGATCGTGCGCCCGCTTGATCAGGTCCTTCTTCGGGGCCTGTGCGAACGAGGCGACCTTGACGCCCTCACGGCCCATCAGGTCGATCCGCTCGGCCGCGTCCGGCGCGTCCGCGCGCAGGTTGACCGCGAACGACTTCGCGGTGCTCTTCTTGACCGCCGCGATCGCCGCGACCAGTTCCTCGTAGGTCATCGTGGCCGACGCCAGGATGCCCAACCCGCCCGCCTCGGCGGTGGCCGCGACCAGTTGCGGGTAGGACACGTACCCCATGCCGGTCTGCACGATGGGGAAGTCGACGCCGAACTTCTCGGTGAACGCGTTGCGCAACGCCGGGTGCGGGCCGGCCGCGGCGCTCACGCCGGCACCTCGCGCGTCCGCATCCCGCGCGGGTCGAGCACGTCTCGCACGATCCGCAGTTCCTCGTTCGTGGGCACCCGCGAGGTGGGCACCTCGCTCGGGATCACCAACTCGAAGCCGGTCGCCTCGACGACCTCATCGACGCTGACGCCGGGGTGCACCGAGCGCAGCCGCATGACCTTCGCGTCGGTCTCGAAGTCGAGCACGCACAGGTTCGTGACGACCCGTCGGACCTCGTGGAAGCGCCCGGCGGAGCCCACCTCGGCGGCCCGGTCGTAGCCGACGCAGGAGACCATGTCCACCTTCGGCGTGAGCACGCGCGCCGAGTGCTTGGGGATCCAGTAGCTGGTGGTGTGGTTGATCGTGTTGCCCGGCCCGCCGCGCGACCCGAGCACCTGGCGCTTGGGCTTGGCCCAGTCGCCGATCGCGGAGATGTTGGCGTTTCCGTGCCGGTCGATCTGCACCGGGCCCATCATCACGTGCCGCCGACCCGAGGCGAGCACGTCCAGCACCTGGCGGTAGGGAATCCAGCCGACGACGGCGAACTCGTCCGGCGTGGCGCCCAGTCGGGCGTCGCCCTCGAAGAAGTACGACTCGCCGTTGGAGAGCATCAGGTCCGGCTCGAACGTCGCGCGGGCCAACCGGGCGCCGATCGTGGGCACGGCGCCCATCGGGCTGCCGATGATCTCGCCGTCGCCGCGGAAGCAGTCCGCGACGGCCGCGACGCACACGTCGGCCCGGGTGGCCTCGGTCAGGGTCTCGGTGCTCACTTGGCCGTCTCCTTCTTGAACTCCGCGACGGCGGCCTGATATGCCGCTTCGTTCTCCACCTCGAGGAATCGCCGCTCGAACGCGGCCCACGCCTCCGGGTCGGCGGCAGCGGTGACGTAGGCCTTCTGGAACGCCTCGTCCCGGCCGTACTCCGGCGGACACTCGGTGAAGTGCGCGCCGTTCGGCGCCTCGACCACACCGTGCGTCATGTAGCGGTGCACGGTCAGCGTGTGCACACAGCCGGCCGCCTTGAGCAGCTCCTCGCTGGGCACCACGCGCTCGGCCGAGACGTACGCCTTGTCGGCCGCGAGGCAGAACAGGTCGTCCATGAACTGGTCGGGGCCGGTCAGCGCGGCGTTGCCGCGCTCGTCGGCGACGTTCGCGTGGATCAGCGCGACGTCCAGGTTCAGCGCGGGCATCGCGACCAACGTCTCGTCGCCGTACGGCGATTCGATCGTCCTCAGGTGCGGCGAGACCTTCAGGATGTCCGAGCCCAGGCCCGCCCGGGTGGGCAGGAACGGCAGCCGCTGGGCAGCGGCGCGCAGGCCGGTGAGGAACATGCCCTCGTCGTATTCGACCGCTTCGACCAGGCCGTTCTCCCGGACGTGGCGGAAGTTGGGCTCCAGCGGGATCGAGTCGAGCGACACGAACGCGTAGACGAGCTTGCTCGCCTTGCCCGCGCGGGCCAGCAGGCCCACGTCGGGACCGCCGTAGGAGACGACGGTCAGGTCCTTGAGGTCGGACCGCAGGATGGCCCGGACCAGGGCCATCGGCTTGCGCCGCGAGCCCCAGCCGCCGATGCCGACGGTCATCCCGTCGGAGAGCTGTGCGACGACCTGATCGGGCGTCATGCGCTTGTCAGCCATGGATGGTTGCTCCCGTATCTACTTCGAGGTGTCCGCTTCGCGACCCTCGGTACCGTGCTCGCCCGGGGGACGACCCCCGGACCCCCGGCAAGGGCTCGTGGCGGTCACTTGGAGGTATCGGCTTCGCGACCCTCGGTGAAGGCGTCGCGCAGTTCGTCCGACACACCGGTCAGGTTCAGTTCGAACGTGAAGCCCTGCTCGTAGCGGTACGAGCGCTTGACGTCGACCGGGTCGATGCCGTTCAGCGACGCCTTCGCGGCGCGGATGACGGTCGGGCTCTTCGCGGCGATGGCCCGAGCCACCTCGAACGCGGTCTCGACCAGCTTGTCCCGGTCGACCAGCTTGTAGATCGAGCCGTACGCGTGCAGTTCCGCCGCGGGGGCGTTCTCGGACGTGTACACCATCTGTCGCATCCGGTGCTGCGGGACCAGACGGGCCAGGTGGGTGGCCGCGCCGAGCGCGCCCCGGTCCACCTCGGGCAGGCCGAAGAACGCGTCGTGCGACGCGACGATGATGTCCGCGTTGCCGACCAGCCCGATCCCGCCGCCCACGCAGAAGCCGTGCACCGCCGCGATCACGGGCACCTCGCAGTCGTACACGGCCGCGAACGCGTCGAAGCAGCCCTTGTTGGCCGCGACCAGCGCGTCGAAGCCCTCGGTGTTCGACATTTCCTTGATGTCGACGCCGGCGTTGAAGCCGCGCCCTTCGGCCCGGAGCACCACGGCCCGGACCTGCGGGTCGCGGCTCGCGTCGCGGAGTCGGTCCGCGAGCTCGAACCAGCCGGCGACGGTGAGCGCGTTGACGGGGGGTGCGTCCAGCACCACCTCGGCGATGCCCTCACGCACCTCGTAACGGATAGCCATGGCAACCAGATCCATTCGGCCGCGTGTGTCGGATCGGCTGATCACGTACCCGTGTACCGGCGGGTGCGGCCGACGCGGCCGTCCGGTCGTGAGAGGCACATCACCACCCGATCTGACTGATCGTCAGATTTCTGCCACCATAGTTGACCCCGAGCGACCCACGCCAGACGGACCGAGCGTGGCGCCCACGACACCGCAGCCCGTCAGGAGCAGGCCATGACGTCCTCCCCCAACCCGCTCGACATGAGCGGACGCGTCGTTCTCGTCACCGGTGGCGGCAAGGGGATCGGACGGGGCATCAGCGAGCGCTTCCTGGCCGCCGGCGCCGACGTCGTGGTCTGCTCGCGACGCGAACCGGAGACCCTGCCCGGCTCCGGCGGACGCACCGCCGCGTACACCCCCGCCGACGTGCGCGACCCCGACACGGCCTTCGCCGCAGTGCAGTTCGTCGAGGAGCGCTTCGGTCGACTGGATGTGCTGGTGAACAACGCGGGTGGCGCGCCGCAGACCGACGCGGCCACCGCGTCGCCCCGGTTCTCCAAGGCGATCATCGAGCTGAATCTGCTCGGTCCGCTCTATTTCGCCCAAGCAGCCCACCGCTTGATGCACCGTCAAGAAACCGGCGGGGTGATCGTGAACATCTCCAGCGTGAGCGGCGTGCGTCCTTCACCGGGCACCGCGGCCTACGGCGCGGCGAAGGCCGGGATGAATTCGCTCACCCGCTCGCTCGCCGTCGAGTGGGCTCCCAAGATCCGAATCAACTCGGTGATCGTGGGCCTGGTCCGGACCGAACAGGCCCACCTGCACTACGGGGACGAGGCGGGCGTGCAGCGCGTCGCGGACACGATTCCGCTCGGTCGGATGGCGGATCCGTCGGACGTCGCGGACGTTTGTCTGTTCCTCGCGTCGCCGATGTCACGGTACGTCAGCGGAGCCGAACTGCTCATGCACGGCGGCGGGGAAATGCCCGCTTTCCTCCGTGCGGCGGACAGCGAAACCGATCATGCGCCCGTAAACTGACGGCATGACAGGACAAGTTCGCACCGTCGACGGCCGCGTCGCCGGGCGACGCGGACAGGCGACGCGGCAAAAGCTGCTCGACTGCCTCCGCGAGATGCTCGACACGTCTCCGTACCGGGACGTCAAGGTCATCGACGTCGCCCGTATGGCAGGCACCTCTCCCGCCACCTTCTACCAGTACTTTCAGGACGTCGAGAGTGCGATCCTCGAGATCGCGAACGACATGGCCAAGGACGGCCAGCGTCTGAAGACTCTCGCCGAGGACCAGAACTGGGCCGGCAAGGGCGGCTTCGCCGCCGCCGAGGCCCTGGCCGACGGATTCCTCGACTTCTGGCGGGACTACGAGCCGATCCTTCGCGTCGTCGACCTGGCCTCGGCCGAGGGCGACAAGCGCTTCTACAAGGTGCGCCAGAAGATCCTGACGGCGGTCACCGGTTCGCTGACCGAGGCCATCGAGAACATGCAGGCCAAGGGCAAGGTCGGCGACGACGTGCACCCGAACGCCATGGCGGGCACCCTCGTCGCGATGCTCGCGGCGGTGGCCGGGCACCAGAAGGGCTTCGAATCCTGGAACATCAAGATGAAGGACGTCCGTCCGGCGCTGTCCACGCTGGTCTACATGGGCGTCACGGGGAAGAAGCCCCCGACGCGTTAAGCCTGTCGGCGAGCGGGAGCCCGACGAACGCCCCGGCCTTCGGCCGTGTTGCCCTCAAACGCCGGACGGGCTGATTATCAGCCCGTCCGGCGTTCGGGTACACATGTCAAGCCCGTCCGGCGTTTGCGGACACCAGGCCGCAGGCCGGCCCGCGCCTAGATTCCCGCGAGTTCCGCGATCCGCTCCCGCTGCGCGCCCCGGTCACCGAACAGGTGCGCGGACGTGATGGCCCGCTTCAGGTACAGGTGGCAGTCGTACTCCCAGGTGAAGCCGACGCCGCCGTGCAGTTGGATCATCTCCTCGGCGACATGCCGGTACGCGGCGGTCGCCGTCGTCATCGCCAGCGGTGCCATCACCGACAGTTCGCCGGGCGACGCGAGCCCCGCCGCCTCCGCCTCGCAGGCCGCCCACGCCGCGTAGTACAGCGCCGAACGGGCCGTCTCCACCTCGACGTACAGGTCCGCGCAGCGGTGCTTGATCGCCTGGAACGAGCCGATCGGCCGGCCGAACTGCACGCGCCCCTTGGTGTACTCGACGGTCGCCTCCAGGCACCGCGCGGCGCCACCGACCGCCTCGGCCGCCACCGCGATCTCGGCGAGCGCCAGCACCCGCTCCAGCGCCGCGTCGGCCCCGGAAGTGCCCAGCAGCCGGGCGGGGGTGTCCACGAAGGTCAGCCGGGCCTGCTTGCGGGTCTGGTCCAGGGTCGGCAGCGCCGCCCGGGTCAGCCCCGCGGCGTCCCTGTCCACGGTGAACAGCGCGAGGTCGCCGCCCTGGTTCGGAGCGCCCCCGCCCTCGACCCGTGCCACCACCACGATCAGATCCGCGATCAGCCCGTCGATCACGTGCGTCTTGACGCCGTCCAGGCGCCACCCGTCACCGTCCGCCCGCGCGACCGTCTCCACCGCGCGTACATCCCGCCGCCCCGGCTCGGCCAGCGCCAGCGCGCCGAGCGTGACGCCCGCCGCGATCCCCGGCAGGTACTCCGCCCGCGCGGCCTCGTCGCCCGCGTGCGTGAGTGCGTACGCCGTCAGCACCGACGACGCCAGGAACGGTGAGGGGAAAAGCGAGCGGCCCATCTCTTCCAGGGCCACCACCAACTCGGTGAAGCCGAAGCCGACCCCGCCGTACTCCTCCGGAATCGCGAGACCGGCCAACCCGGTCTGTTCGCACACGCGCCGCCACACCGTGGCGTCGTAGCCCGTCTCGGTGGCCATCACGGCCCGCACTGCGGGCGAGTCGCTGTGCTTGTCGAACACGTCCCGGAGTGCTCTGCGGATCTCCTGCTGCTCATCGCTGAACTCGACGTCCACGTACCGCAACTCCTTGGCACTCATGTCGTGCGGGTCGGGACGGTTGCCCGGCCCGAGTTCCGGTCGGCTCCATTGACGATCCGGCAGCCCGCGAGCACCAGTATCTGACACACCGTCATACCTTTAGAACATTGCTTTCGTCACACCTCTGAAACGTCGCGTTACCCCGGGCGTGTCGTGTTGTGTGGCATACACCATCCCCACGCCGACTACTTCGCGCGCAGGCCGAAGGGACCCGTTGTGACCGTTCTCGCCCAGGTGCTTCACGAGGCCGCCCGACGCTTTCCCGAGCGGCGGGCCCTCGTGCACGGCGGAAGCGGGTTCACCTACGCGGGGCTGGACGCGGTGACCGACCAGGTCGCCGCCGGACTGGCCCGGCGCGGCGTGCGGCCGGGTCATCTGGTCGCGCTCGTGCTCCCGTCCGGGCTCGAGTACGTGGTCGCCTACACGGCGCTGGCCCGACTCGGCGCGATCACCACCGGGGTGGGCCCGCGCTACACCCCCGCCGAGCGCGCCGCGATCCTGGAGCGGGCCGCGCCGGACCTGGTGCTGGTCACCGAGGACCTGGCCGAGGGCGTCCCGGCCGGCCCCGAACTCGTCCGCTGCGTACCGGCGGCCGACGCGCACGGTGTCTGGGCCGACCTTCGGCTCGACGAAATCCCGCCCGCGCCGCCGGTGACCGGGGACCGGGAGCCGGACCTGCCCGAGACGGTCGTGTTCACCTCGGGCACCACGGGCACGCCCAAGGGCGCGCTGTTCACCTCCCGCCAGATCGCCGCGATCACCGCGATGGACACCGGCGACCGCTGGGGCGAGGGCGGCCCGCAACTGGTCGCCACCGGCCTGCCGCACGTCGGCTTCATGACCAAGTTGGCCGGCTACCTCAAGATGGGCGCGACCCTGCACCTGCTCGGCCGCTGGCGGGCCCAGGACGCGTTGCGCCTGGTCGCCAGGGAAAAGATCCCCTACCTCGGCGGCGTGGCCGCGCAGGTCTCCCTCCTGCTCGGCCGTCCCGAGTTCGACCGCTACGACCTCACCCACGTACGCGGTCTGATCGTCGGCGGCGGGCCGTCCCCCGCCCCGCTCGTGCACGAGGCCCGGACCCGGTTCGGGGCGGGCTACTCGATTCGCTACTCGTCCACCGAATCCGGCGGGCTCGGCACGCTCACCGCGTTCGACGCCCCCGACTCCGAGGCGTTGTTCACGGTCGGCCGCCCCCGACCGGGCACCGAGTTGGAGATCCGCGACCCGCGGACCGGCACCGTCCTGCCGGCCGGCGAGGAAGGACAGATCTGCCTGCGCTCGCCCGCCGTGATGGCGGGCTACTGGCGCGACCCGCGGGCGAGTGCCGCCGCCCTCGACGGCGACGGTCGGCTGCGGACCGGCGATCTCGGCCGGATCGACGAGGCCGGCTGCCTGCGGATCACCGGGCGGATGACCGAGATGTACATCCGCGGCGGATACAACGTGTATCCGCAGGAGGTGGAGGCGGTACTGCTCGACCATCCCGACGTGGCCTCCGTGGCGGTGGTGCCGCGGCCCAGTCGGGTGATGGGCGAGATCGGCGTCGCGGTCGTGGTGTCACGTGCCGCATCCGAGCCGTCACTGGCCGCGTTGCGAGAGTTCGCGGCCTCACGATTGTCCGCCCACAAGCTCCCCGAGGCGATCCGCATCGTGCCGGCGCTGCCACTGACCGGGATGGACAAAGTGGACCGCAGATCCCTGACGGAACGCGAGAAGTCCTTCGGGGACGTTTAGTAACCGCGCGATGACCAGCAGATATCCGCAACATGTTTGACCAAGTCAGCAAATGTCCAGGTGATCGGACAGATGCGTCGGGACCGGGCCGGTGAGACAGTGGACAGCCCTGACGTCCCATCAGCAAGCTAACTGACTAACCGTCAGCTCGATTCCAGTGTCGATCGGATCTGGCGGCGACGAAAGATCGAAAAAGGGACGGGCGCGATGATGCTTCACGACAGCAGAGGACACCACTTCCCGGGGCACACTCGAACCAGCGTCACCGTGAACGCGGATCCGTCGGCCGAACTCGACGTGACCGGCCGACCACTCGCGCTCCGCCCCGCAGACCTGGACCGCTTCTTCCGACCACGCACGGTGGCGGTGATCGGCGCCTCGGACACCGAGGGCCGGCCCGGTGCCCGGATCACCGCGCAACTGACCGCGTGGGCCGACCGGGTGGGCGCACGATTGTTCCCGGTGAACCCCAAGCACGAGCGCATCGCCGGCCGACCGTGCCACGCGGACATCTCGGCCGTCCCCGAACCGGTCGATCTGGCCGTCGTTTTGGTCGGCGACCCAGCCGAGGTACTCGAGCAACTGGCGGGCGCCGGCGTGGGATTCGCGGTCGTGTTCGCGTCCGGCTTCGCCGAGGCGGGTGCCGCCGGGGCCGAGGCGCAGGCCAGGCTCGCCCAGCTCACCTCGGGCGGCTCGCTGCGCCTGTTGGGGCCGAACACCAACCTCAACGCGTTCGAGGAGTTCCGCACCGACCTGGAGGGTCCCTCGATCGCGCTGATCACCCAGAGCGGCCACCAGGGCCGACCGGTCTTCGCGGCGCAGGACATCGGCATCCGGGTGTCCCACTGGGCCCCGGTCGGCAACGAGGCCGACCTGGAGATCGCGGACTTCATCCGGCACTTCTCCGACCAGGAGGAGGTAGGCGTGATCGCCGCGTACGTCGAGGGGTTCAAGGACGGCCGCACCTTCGCGCTGGCGGCCGACCACGCGGCCCGTCAGGGCGTACCGGTGGTGGTGGTCAAGGTCGGACGGACCGAGACCGGCGCGCGGATGGCCCAGTCGCACACCGGCAAGCTGACCGGCGGCGACCGCACCGCCTCGGCGGTGTTCCGGCAGTACGGGGTCACCCGGGTCGACGGCCTCGACGAGTTGATCGACACGTCCCAACTCTTCGCGCGCACCCGGACCCCGCTCGCGCAGGGGGTCTGCGTGTACTCGATCTCCGGCGGCACCGGCGCGCACATGGCCGACCTCGCCGCCGCCGAGGGCCTGTCGGTGCCTCGGCTGGACCGCTCCACGCAGGAACGGCTGCACGCGTGGATCCCGCCGTACCTGACCGTGTCCAACCCCGTGGACAACGGCGGGCACCCGGCGGGCGACGAGCGTGGCCGCAAGATCATCGACACGATCCTGGCCGACCCCTCGATCGGCGTGCTGGTGTGTCCGATCACCGGCGCGTTCCCGCCGATGAGCGACCGCCTCGCACAGGACCTCGTGGACGCGGCGGAGGCGACCGACAAGGTGGTCTGCGTGGTCTGGGGTTCGCCGGTGGCCGACGAGGACGCCTACCGCGAGATCCTGCTCAAGTCGAACAAGGTGGTGGTCTTCCGCACCTTCGGCAACTGTGTGCGGGCGTTGCGCGCCTACTTCGACTACCACCGCTTCCGCACCCAGTACTCGTCGCCGTTCGAGGACGTCCCGCGCACCGCGTCGCCGGCCGCCGCGAAGGCCAAGCGGCTGCTGTCGTCCGGCAAGCCGCTGTCCGAGCACTCGGCGAAGCAGTTGTTGCGCACGTACGGGATCCGGGTGCCGCGCGAACAGCTCGTCACCTCGGCCGCCGCCGCGGTGCGCGCGGCCGGGCTGATCGGCTACCCCGTGGTGATGAAGGCGTGCGGCCCGCAGTTGCCGCACAAGAGCGACCTGGGCCTGGTCAAGCTGAGCCTGCGCTCGGCGAGCCAGGTGCGGGACGCGTACCGCGAGATCACCGACGCGGCCAAGGAGGCGGGCACGGGCCGCCTCGAAGGCGTCCTGGTCTGCCAGCAGGTCGACCGGGGTGTCGAGATGGTCGTCGGCATCTCGCACGACGACCTGTTCGGCCCGACCGTCTCGGTCGGGCTGGGCGGCATCTTCGTCGAGGTCTTCGACGACATCGCGATCGGCGTGCCGCCCTTCGGCGCCTACGAGGTCAAGCGCATGCTCGGTGAACTACGCGGCCTCAAGTGTCTCCAGGGCATGCGCGGCCAGCCCCCCGCCGATCTGGACGCACTCGTCGACGTGGTCATGCGGGTACAGCGCATGGCGCTCGAACTGGGCGGCGAACTCGCCGAGTTGGACATCAACCCGCTGATGGTGATGCCCAGGGGCGGCGGCACGGTCGCCTTGGACGCCCTCGCGGTGGCCCGCTAGGACCCTGCGGGCCGGGCTTTGCGACGCGGCGCCCCCCGCCCGAGGGTCGGGGGGGGGCGCCCCCCCCCGGGGGGGGCCCCCCCCCCCCGGGGGGGGGGCGCCCCCCCCCCCACCCCCCCCAACGCCCCCCCAACCCCCAAACCCCCCCGCCCCCGCAAGCCCAACA